>JBOHQK010000115.1:0-15614 GCA_050732195.1 Methylomirabilales bacterium (SeqCode) | reverse complement strand
CTAGTACTACTAGGTTAAGTAAGTCTTGACAGGGAAGCCCCCGGTGTGTACCGTATCGGCATGGAGAAGAAAACGCTCCGTACCGCCGAGCACCGCTTGCACGCCTTCCTGCAGGATCTGGTGATGGTGATGGGCCGGGCCGAACGCCGCCATGGGGCCGAGCTGTACATCCGGGGCCTGTTGCTGGACGGGGAGCGGAAGTCCATTGAGCCGATGGCCGCCCGCCTCCCCGGGGCGGACGTGCAGGCCCTCCGCCAGTTCGTGAACCAGAGTCCCTGGCCCTGGCTCCCCGTCCAGGAGGCCCTCGCCCACAAGGTGGTCGATCACCTCCTCCCGGAGGCGGCCTACATCGTGGACGAGACGAGCTTCCCCAAGCAGGGCACCCACTCCGTGGGGGTCGCGCGGCAGTACTGCGGGGCCCTGGGCAAGGTCGCGAACTGCCAGGTCGCCGTGAGCGTCCACCTCGGGACGGACGCGGCCTGCGTCCCCCTCACCTGGGCGCTCTACCTGCCCGAGGAATGGCTCACGGATCCCGCCCGCCGGGCCGAGGTCGGCCTCCCGCCGGAGGCCCGGTACCAGACGAAGGGGGAACTGGCGCTGGCCGGTCTTGACCGCTGCCGCACCTGGGGCCTGGGCCAGCGCGTCGTGCTGGCCGACTCCGAGTTCGGGAATAGCTTTGCGTGGCGGGCGGCCCTCCACACCCGGGGGCTGCCCTACTGTGTGCGGGCGGAGCCCACCACCAAGGCGTGGCCGGCCCCCCCGAGGCCCGCCCAGCGCCCCCCCTCCCAAGGCCGCGGGCGACCGCGGACCCGCGGGCGGGTGGCGGGGCCCGCCCCCCAATCCCTGGCGGCGCTCGCCCGGGCGCTCCCCGCCACCGCCTGGCAGACGGTGACCTGGCGCCCCGGGAGCAAAGGGCCCCTCACGTCGCGGTTCGCCCGGTTCCCCGTCTGGTGTGCCCACCGCTGGACCACGGGGGGCCCGGCCGTGCGCCGCGAGGAGACCTGCCTCGTCGAGTGGCCCCCGGACGCGCCCGACCCCACCAAGTACTGGCTGGCCGATCTGCGTGGCGAGACCCTCGGCCTCCGGCGGTTCGTCCGGCTCGCCAAAGGCCGCTGGCGGATCGAGCAGGACTACCTGCAGCTCAAGGACGAGCTGGGGCTCGATCACTTCGAGGGGCGCTCCTACCTCGGGTGGTATCACCATGTCACGCTCGTCAGCATGGCCTATGCGTTCGTGACCCTGGAGATGCTCCGCAGCAAAAAAAACCTCGCGGTGGACCTTGCCGCAGACCCGGCGGGCCCTCCAGCGGATGCTGCTCTACCTGGGTGAGTGGTGTCCGTGGTGCGGCTCCCGGGTGATGTCCGATACATCATAACTTAACCTAGTAGTACTAGGACGCTCCATGGATCTCCGCCGCTTGCTCCGCCCCGCGGTTGTGGCCGCCGCCGGCCTGCTCCTCGTCGGCCTGGGGCTCCTCCTGGGGCGTCTGACGGCTCCCTCTGGGAACGCCCCCGAGCCCGCTCCCCTCTCCGTCCCCGCCCCGGCACCCCTGACCCCCGGGGAGCCCGGCCGGACCGTCCGCCTCTTCTTCGCCGACCCCGAGACGACGGCCTTGCGGGAGGTGTCGCGGCAAGTCCCCCAGGGCGTCACCCCGGTGGAGGAGGCGAAGCGCCTTCTGGACGAGCTCATCCGGGGGCCCGGGGATGCGCTCGCCCCGACCATCCCGGAGGGGGCGCGGGTCCGCCAACTGTACATCGACGGGGAGGGGACGGCCTACGTGGATTTCACGGGGGAGTTGCAGGCGAACCATGCCGGGGGAACGGCGGGGGAACTCTTGACAATCTATTCCATCGTCGATACGCTCGCCTCCAATCTCGAGCAGGTCAAGCGCGTGCAGCTCCTCGTGGAGGGGGCAGAGATCACCACGCTCGCCGGGCACATCGACGCCCGCCGCCCCTTCACCCCTCGGTACACCTTCGAGTCCACCCGCTGAAACCCGGAGGGATGTGTGCGGCTTGACGGCCGCAAGCCGAACGAGATGCGCCTGGTGAAGATCACCCGGGGTGTCTTGAAGTACGCCGAGGGCTCGACCCTCATCGAGGTGGGGGAGACCCGGGTCCTCTGCAGCGCCTCGGTGGAGGAGCGCGTCCCCCAGTTCCTCCGGGAAACGGGCCAGGGCTGGATCACCGCGGAGTACGGGATGCTCCCCCGGGCCACCCAGACCCGGACGCCGCGGGAGAGCACGGCGGGGCGGCCGAGCGGGCGGACCCAGGAGATCCAGCGCCTCATCGGCCGCTCGCTGCGGGCCGTCACCGACCTCGCCGGCCTGGGGGAGCGGACCCTCTGGATCGACTGCGATGTCCTGCAGGCGGACGGGGGGACCCGGACCGCGGCCATCACGGGCGCCTTCGTTGCCCTGGCCGACGCCCTGCACCACCTGCGGGAGGAGGGGGTCATCACCCGGGCTCTCGTGAAAGACTTTGTCGCCGCCGTGAGCGTGGGGCTGGTGGAGGGGGAGGTTTTCCTGGACCTTTCCTACGCCGAGGACTCCGTTGCCCAGGTGGACATGAACGTGGTCCAGACGGGGGAAGGGAAGTTCGTGGAGGTGCAGGGGACGGCCGAGGAGACCCCCTTTGACCGGGCGGCCCTGGACCAAATGCTGGCCTTGGCCGGGGCCGGAATCCGGGAGCTGATCCTGCTACAGCAGAAGCTGGTGGGTGACCGGCTGCCGGGCCGGATGCCGCTTGACAAACGGCAGGCCGGTTCTTAGAATGGTTCTTGTTCTCGCGACGGCAAACCGGCAGAAAATCGAGGAGTTATCCGCGCTTCTGGGGGATCTTCCCTGCCGGTTGATTCCGCTGCCGGCTCGGGCAGGAGATCCCCCCCTGCCGGAGCCGGGCCCGACGCTCGCGGCGAACGCGGAGGCCAAAGCGTTGGCGGCAGCCGCTCGCGCCGGCTGCCTGGCGCTGGCCGATGACTCGGGGCTGGAGGTGGATGCCCTCGGGGGAGAGCCGGGGGTTCGGTCCTCTCGGTTTCTCGGAGGGGGGGCAACGGACGCCGACCGGAACGCCGCGCTCCTAGCGGCCCTCCGGACCTATCCCTGGCACGGGCGCACGGCCCGCTTCCGATGCGCCGTTGCGGTGGCGGATGCGGCCGGCCGCGTCCTGTGCCGGAGCGAGGGGGTTCTGGAGGGCTTCATCGCCTACGAGGCACTCGGGACGGCCGGGTTCGGGTATGACCCCATCTTCTTCGTCCCGGAGCTCTCGCAGACCCTCGCGGAGGCGGGCCCGGCAGCGAAGAACCGGATCAGCCACCGGGCGCGGGCCCTGCTGGCCTGCCGGCCGTTCCTGGCGGCCCTCGCGGCGGGGTCGGCGGCGGAACCCCTCCCCCGGTAGGTGCTGTCTGGCGTCGGGGTGTGGCGCAGCCTGGCAGCGCACCTGCCTTGGGCGCAGGGGGTCAGCGGTTCAAATCCGCTCACCCCGACCAGGGCCTGGGATCGGCGGTGGGAGTCCCCGGGCAGGGACGGAACGCGCGCCTGTAGCTCAGCCCGGACAGAGCAACGGCCTCCGGAGCCGTGTGTCAGAGGTTCAAATCCTCTCAGGCGCACCAGAGGTGAGCCCCCCGGGCGGGATTCCGGGGGAGAGAGCGGGATCGAGCGGGTCGGCCCGAGGCCGGGGAGTCTGAGCCGGCCGTCATGGTGAGCGTAGCTCAACTGGTCAGAGCACTGGACTGTGGCTCCAGGGGTTGCGGGTTCAAATCCCGCCGTTCACCCCACCGGGTTGGTCGGGCCCTGGCCAGGGGGCCGGACGCAAAGGAGCGAGCGACCGGAAAGGTACGGTAGGGCGGGCCGGGCGCAGGGCTCCTCCGGAGGGAGGCGGCGACCGGCCTGAAGTGGCGGGCGAGGGGCGAGGGGCTTACGTGGCGGCGCGAGAGCGGGCGTAATCCCCTCGTTCTTTTTTCGGAGGCCGGTGCCGCCGGCTTCCGGGAGGGCGGCCATGGGACCGGCAGCGAGGGGCGGGCGGATCGGCCTGAGCCTCCAGGACAAGCTGAAAATCGGCTTCGGGCTCCTGCTGCTCCTTGCCCTTGCTAATGGCCTCTTCAGCTTCACGCAGATCCGGGGCATCTTCCAGCGGACCGACTACCTGGCCCGCAATGTGGTCCTGAAGCAGACCGCGGTGCAGCGGCTTCAGGCGGCTGCCAAGGCGTACGGGGCCGCCGTCACCGGCATCCGGGCCGGACGGGAGGAGGTGGCCGAGCAGCGGGTTACAACGGCCCAGGCCGACCTGGACGCCACGCTGGAGGAGTTCCGGGCCCTCACCGGGAGCCCCGAGGAGGGGCGCTTGATCGCCGAGGTCACCACCACGGCCGAGGAGCTGCGCGTGTTGGGATCAGAGGTAGTGCAGCTCCGCCTCCACGAGGGGGCGACGGCCCGCGGCTACCAGAGGCGGCTGGTCGCCCTCACCCGGTTCATCGGGGCCAACATCCAGCACCGGCTCAAGCCGGTCCTGGGGGACCCCTCCCGGTATGAGCCCAACTTCCTGGAGCGGCTCCGGGCCCTCTTCTCCGGCCAGCAGATCACCTCCGCCGACCTGACCCGCTACCAGTCCGCCTTCGAGATGCAGATGGCCCTGGCCGACATGGGAGCCGCCATGACGGCCCACATGGCCCGCCCCGAGCCGGCCTTCCGGGCCAGGTTCGGGACCGCGGAGGCAGCCTTCGAGAAGACTCTGGGCACCTACCGGGGGGTGGCGGGCCCGGAGGAGCAGATCGTCGCCGGGCGCATCCTGCAGCGGTTGCGGGGCCTGCGGGAGGCCCGGGAGCGGCTCCTCTTCCTCCAACGGGAGCAGGAGGGCCGGCTGAGTAGCTTCCGGGTGGCCCTGAGCGGTTTGACCAGCCTCCTCGAGCGGGCGCTGCCGGATACCATGGCCGCGGAGGTGCTGCTGGAGCTGGGGGCTGTGAACCGGCGCGTCCAGGGGGTCCTGAACCTGGCCTTCATCCTCCTGGGCGCCAGCCTCCTCATCGCGATGGCGGCCGGGATCGTCATCTACCGCAGCATCAGCCACCCGATCCGAGATCTCCTGGCGGCCACCAAGACGGTGGCCTCGGGGATCTTCCGCCGGATCCCGGTGGCCGGCGAGGACGAGGTGGGACAGCTCACCAAGGCCTTCAACGCCATGACCAACTCGCTGCGCCAGCGCGACATCCGCCTGCGGGTCCAGCAGCTGCAGCTCCGGCGGGCGAACGCGCAGCTGGCCCAGGCCAACCTCCACAAGTCCGAGTTCCTGGCCAACATGTCCCACGAGCTCCGGACCCCCCTGCACGCCATCATGGGCTTCGCCGAGATGCTGAAGGAGCCGGGCCCCGGGCAGCTCGCGGCCGACCAGCGGGCCTACCTCGAGAACATTGCCACCAGCGGCCAGCACCTCCTGAGCCTCATCAATGAGGTCCTCGATCTCGCCAAGGTGGAGTCCGGACGGATCGAGCTGTACCCGGAGGCCTTCCCGGTAGCCGATGCCCTGGAGAGCCTGCACAACCTGGTCCGGTCGCTGGCGGGCAAGAAAAAGATCCAGATCCATTTCCAGGTTGCGCCGGATGTGAGTACCTGCACGGCCGACCCCGGCCGGTTCAAGCAGATCATGTACAACCTCCTCTCCAACGCCATCAAGTTCACCCCGGCGGGGGGCCGGATTCGGGTCGCACTGAGTCCGGCCAGCGAGGTCCGTCCCGGGGACTGCCTGCAGGTGGAGGTCACCGACACCGGGATCGGGATCCGGCGGGAAGACCAGGACCGGATCTTCGAGGAGTTCGTCCAGGTCGATGGGGGCCGGCCGGCCGAGGGGACCGGTCTGGGCTTGGCCCTGACCCGGAAGTTCGTCGAGCTGCACGGGGGCCGCATCTGGGTGGAAAGCGAGGTGGGGCGGGGGAGCACCTTCATCTTCCGCCTCCCCCAGCCCCCCTGGCTCCGGACCGAGCCCTCGCCACCGCTGCCGGTCCCGGGCGCCGAGGCGCCACCGGCGGTCGAGATGCCACCTCCGGTGGACCTGCAGGAGGGGGGCGCCCTGGTGCTGGGGGAGGAGGGCGCGGCCACCGCGGGGCTCCGGGCCGCGCTCCTCGCCACGGGCTTCGACACGGCGTTGCTGGCCCCGCCGGCCGAGCTGGCCGACTTCGGCTTGGAGGTGGGGCCCACGCTCCTCGCCTGCCCCCCGGCGGTGTTCCGGTCCGAGGGGCGACTCATCCTGGCGGAACTCCGGAGCAGGGCGGTGTTGCAGGAGGTCCCCCTCCTCATCCTTGAGCCCGACGGGGCCACGGCCGCCAACACCATCCGGGCGGCCCTGGCCCTCCTGGGGGCCCTCCGCGGCCTGCCGGCGGGTGGCTCCCCCCTCACGTTCCTGGTCGCAGCGGACGATCCCAACTTCGCGCACGCGGTCCGGGTCTCCCTTGCCGGAGGGGCCCACCGGGTCGTCGAGGCAGAGGAGGGGGACCTCCCCGCCGCGGCGGTGCGGGAGCGGCCGGACTTCCTGGTAGCGGACGTGACTGCATCCGCCCTGGTCTTCCGGCTCGTCCAGCGCCTGGCGGGAGACCCCTGGACCCGAGCCCTCCCCCTGCTCATTCTCCCCCCGCCCCCGTTCTGGCCCGAAGGGCCGCCGGCCGCCACCGGAGGCGGGGCGCTGACACTGCGGTCCAGCCGCGAGTAGGCAATGAGTCCCTCCCGCGTTCTCGTGGTGGAGGACAACCCCTTAAACCGCCGCCTGGCGGTGGACGTCCTGCGGTCCGCGGGGTACGAGGTGGCGGAGGCGGAGGGGGCCCTCGAGGCGCGGCTCTGGCTGGCGAGGAGCCTCCCGGACCTCATCGTCCTCGACATCAGCCTCCCCGGCACCGACGGCATCGCGCTCTTGCGGCAGCTGCGCGCCGACCAGCGGACCCGTGCCATCCCGATCGTGGCGACCACCGCCCTGGCCATGGAGAGGGACCGGGAGCGGATCCTCCAGGCCGGCTTCGACGCCTACCTGGCCAAGCCGTTTTCGCCCCGGGTCTTCCGGCAGGTGGTGGGGGCCCTCCTACAGGGGCGGGCGAATCCGACGAAGGCGCCCCGTGGATAGGCCCGAGTCCGCCGGCCGCATCCTGGTGGTGGATGACAACCCGCACGCCCGGGAACTGCTCCGCGCTGCCCTGGTGGCGGAGGGCTACACCGTGACGTTGGCGGAGGGGGGGGAGGAGGCGCTGGCCAAGGTGGCCGAGGAGGTCCCCGAGCTCATCCTCCTGGACATCAACATGCCCGGGCTGAACGGCTACGAGGTCTGCAGCCGCCTGAAGGGGACCGAGGCCACCCGGCTCATCCCGATCATCTTCCTCACCTCCATGAGCGATCTGGAGGACAGGCTGCGGGGCATCGAGGTCGGAGCGGACGACTTCCTCACCAAACCCTTCCGGAAGGTGGAGCTGCTCGCCCGGGCCAAGTCCCTGCTGCGGGTCAAGCGCCTGAACGACCGGCTGGAGAACGCCGAGAATGTCCTTTTTGCCCTGGCCAACGCCATCGAGGCCAAGGACCCCTACACGGAGGGGCACATCTTCCGGGTCGCCACGCTCGCCCTCAAGCTCGGCCGGCGACTCGGTCTCTCCGCCGAGCACCAGGAGTCCCTCTGGAAGGGGGGGATCCTCCACGACATCGGCAAGATCGGGGTTCCCGATGCCATCCTGAACAAGGCGGGCCGCCTCACGCCGGAGGAGGCGGCGCAGATGCAGGTCCACGCGATCGTGGGGGAGCGCATCTGCCTGCCGCTCCGGTCCATCCGGTACCTCCTCCCGGTCATCCGTCATCACCACGAGAAGTTCAACGGGACCGGCTACCCCGACGGCCTCCGGGGGGAGGCGATCCCCATCACCGCCCGGATCGTGGGGATCGTGGACATGTACGACGCCCTCATCACCGACCGCCCCTACCGACCGCGCCTCAGCCGAGAGGAGGCCTTCGGCATCCTCCGGGCCGGGGCCGGCGACGGCACCCTGGACCCGGAGCTGGTGGCGTCCTTCATCACGATGGTCCGGGAGGAGGAAGGGCACGCCCCGGTGCGCGGGGTCGTCGCGCCGGCCAGTGGGGCGGCCCCATGAGGGGACACTACGCTGACAAGACCATCGTCCTGGTGGAAGAGACCCGCTTCTTCCGGGAGACGGTGGAGGAGGCGCTGCGGGGCGCCGGCTTCCGGGTGCTCGCGGCGGCCACCGCCCCGAAGGGGCGCCAGCTCCTGGAGGCGGAGGGGCACCGGGTGGACCTCCTCGTGCTGGACCTCCACCTGAGCCCCGTGGACGGGTTCGACCTCCTCGAGCACCTCCGCCACCTGAAGCCGCCCCATCATCCCCCCATCCTGGCCATGCTCCTGGGCCTGGAGATCGAGGAGGCGGTCCAGCAGCTCCGGGGGCTGGAGGCGGTGGGGGTACAGGACAAGCGGGCGGCCTTCGCCCAGATCGTGTATCGGGTGGCGGCCCTGGTGAACCCCCGGGGCGGAAAGGAGCGGGCCACCGTCCGGGTCCCCCTCGGGGTTCCGGTGAACTACACGGTGGGCCGCTGGCAGTCCCAGGGGATCGTCTTCAACCTGAGCAAGACCGGCATCTTCCTCAGCACCGACCTGCCGGTTGAGGCCGGCCACCGGCTGCAGCTCCAGTTCATCCTCCCGGGAGTCCCCCGTCTCTTCGAGCTCTCCGGCGTCATCGTCTGGACGGCCAGCGGCCCGGGCGGGATGACCCCCAGCGGGATGGGGGTGAAGTTTCTCGACGTGGATGCCGCGACCGAAGCCCAACTGGCCGCCTTCGTGAAGCTGGAGGTTCAGCGGCTGAGCCCGCCCCCGCTTCCGGGTCGGGACACTCCCTGAGGCGCCCCCCCCGCGCCCGAGGGATCCTCCCCGAGGCAGTTGACACCAGACATCGCCTTGGCGTAGCATCCGGTCGTCCCACGCCTGTTTGCATTCCGACACATTGTCGCGTCTGATCGCCTTGATCCTCTGAGGGGGGACCGCCAGCATCCTGGTCCTGCCTCTGCTCGGGGTGCGCAGGAGGATCCGCATGCCCGGGCGGGGCTCGGGGCCTTCTCCTCGCGCGCGCCTTGCGTCACCCGGAACTGCCTCCTGTCCGAGGGGGAGTACCCCTGGTGGGGGCTTCTCTGCGGCGTGCGGTCCGCCGGGGGCGCCTCGTGGAGATGCTGCCGGGAGGGTCGCGGGGGATGCGCCGAGCCGGGAGGGGAGGCCTCCGTCGGGATGGCGGGGGCGGCCCAGGCGATTGACAGGGGGGCGGATGCGTCGGATCGGGTGGGGCCGGGCCATCGTGCGCGCGGATCGCGCGGAATTTCCGGCGGGGGAATCGAGAGAAGGAGCGGGCCATGGAGCGGCAGCGGAAGGCGCGGCTGGCGGCGGCCCTCGGGGCCATCGTGGGACAGGATGGGGTCATCACGGAGGAGGACGAGCTCCGGGTCTACGAGTGCGATGGCCTCACGATCTTCAAGGCCCTCCCGGAGCTGGTGGTTCTTCCCCGCACCGCGGAGCAGGTGGAGGCAGCGGTCAGGCTCTGCTACCGGGAGAGGGTGCACGTCGTTCCCCGGGGGGCCGGCACCGGCCTCTCGGGGGGTGCCCTGGCCCTGGAGGGCGGGGTCCTCATTGGCCTGAACCGGATGAGCCACATCCTCGAGGTAGACGTGCCCAACCATCGGGCCGT
Organism: Methylomirabilales bacterium (SeqCode); assembly: GCA_050732195.1. Lineage (GTDB taxonomy): Bacteria > Methylomirabilota > Methylomirabilia > Methylomirabilales > JACPAU01 > JACPAU01. Next base: position 5,912 of record JBOHQK010000115.1, on the reverse strand, counting down.
CGTGCAGGCGGGCATGGTGAACGTCTGGCTCACGAATAAGATCGCCGGGGACAACTTCTACTACGCCCCGGACCCGGCCAGCCAGACCGCCTGCACGATCGGCGGGAACGTGGCGGAGAACGCCGGGGGCGTGCACACCCTGAAGTACGGGGTCACCACGAACCATGTGCTGGGACTGGAGATCGTCCTGCCCGACGGCGAGGTCGTGGAGTTCGGCGGCAAGGCCCTGGATCCGCCCGGCTACGACCTCACCGGGGTCTTCGTCGGCTCCGAGGGGACCTTCGGAATCTGCACCGCGGTCACTCTCCGGATCCTGCCGAAGCCGGAGGCCGTCAAGACGCTGATGGGGGTGTTCGAGACCATTGACGATGCCAGCAACACGGTGTCGGCCATCGTGGCGGCCGGCATCATCCCGGCCTGTCTCGAGATGATGGACAGCCTCAGCATCCAGGCAGTGGAGCAGGGGATCCGGGCGGGTTTGCCCACCGACGCCGGCGCGGTCCTCCTGGTGGAGCTGGACGGGCCGCGGGCGGAGGTGGAGGCGCTGGTGGAGCCGGTCAGCCGGCTGATGCGGCAGAACAAGGTCCGGGAAATCCGGATCGCGAAGGACGAGGCGGAGCGGCTCCTGCTCTGGAAGGGACGGAAGGCGGCCTTCGCCGCCATGGGCCAGATCAGCCCCGACTGCTACCTCCAGGACGCGGTCATCCCCCGGACCAGGCTGCCGCAGATTCTTCACGAGATCGCTGTCTTGAGTCGAGAGTACGGGCTCCGCGTGGCGAACGTCTTCCACGCCGGGGATGGGAACCTCCACCCCATGATCCTCTACGATGGCCGCAACGAGGCGGAGCTGCACCGGGCCGAGGAGCTGGGGGGAAAGATCATGCAGCGCTGCATCGAGCTGGGCGGGAGCATCACCGGGGAGCACGGGGTCGGCCGCGAGAAGCGGGACTACATGCCCCTCATGTACACCGAGGCCGACCTGGAGGCCATGCGGAAGGTCAGGCAGGTCTTCAACCCCGACGGCTTGATGAACCCCGGGAAGATCTTCCCCACCTCCAAATCCTGCGTCGAGGTCGGGGCTGGGGGCCGGGACCGGATCGGCTACCGGCCCCACCGTCTCGAGGTGATGGGCCTGGCCCAGCGGTTCTAGCGGCGGAGGCGCTTGGGAGGCTGTCATGGTGGATCCGGCGGTCCTGGCGAAGCGCGCCCGGGACATCGTGGGAGCCGATCACATCCAGACGGGCCCGGCAGCAGCCGCCTTCGCGGTGGATGGCATCGCGCCCGGGGTCCTGGCGTCTCCCGGCAGCGAGGAGGACGTGAGCCGGCTCCTCGCCGCCGCCCACGAGCTGGAGGCGGCTCTGGCGCCCTGGGGGGGCGGGACGAAGATGGGGCTCGGGGCCCCGCCCCGCCGTCTGGACCTGGTTCTCTCCCTCGCCCGCCTGAACCGGGTGGTGGACCACGAGGCGGCCGATCTCACCGCGACCTTCCAGGCTGGAATGCCCCTGGCCGCGGTCCAGGCGCACCTCAAGCCGAAGGCGCAGTTCCTCGCCCTGGATCCTCCCTTCGGCGCGCGGGCCACCGTGGGTGGGATCCTGGCCGCGAACGCCAGCGGGCCCTCCCGCCTCGGGTACGGCACCGCCCGGGATCTGGTGATCGCGGTCCGGGTGGTCCACGCCGACGGGACCGTGACGAAGGGGGGGGCCAAGGTAGTGAAGAACGTGACGGGGTACGATATGAACAAGCTCTACATCGGCTCGGTAGGCACCCTGGGGATCCTCACGGAGGCCACCTTCCGCCTCTATCCGCTCCCGGTCGCGGAGGAGACGCATCTGAGCGCCTTCCCGACGCTTGAGGCGGCAGGGACTGCCGTGGCGGAGATCCTCGGCTCTTCCCTGGTCCCCCGTGCCGTGGAGCTCCTCAGCGCGGGAGCCGCGGAGATGGTGGCGGCCCCGGCGGGGCTCCCGTGGGCTGGGGGCCAGGTGGGACTCGCCGTCATGATTGTCAGCGTGCCGGAGGCGGTCCGGGCGCAGCTCAATGACCTGGCCAAATTCTGCCGGGGGGCTGGCAGCACCGCCGACCACCTGCTGACCGGGGCGGCCCACACCACCTGCTGGGAGGCGATTCGGGAATTCCCGGGGCCAAGCGCGCCCCGGTCGCTGGTCCTCAAGGGGAGTGTGCCCCTGACCCGGGTTCCGGAGTTGATGAGCCGGGGCGTGGGGCTGGCGGGGCAGCGGCACCTCCCCTGCCAGGCGGTGGCCGAGGCGGGCTCGGGGATCGTCCGGTTCTACGTGGACGCCGCCTCCGCGCCGCCGGAGCGCGCCGCCGACTATGTGGAAACAGTCCGGGGGGTGGCCGCCGAGCTCGGAGGCCACCTGGTGGTGCTGGAGGCGCCGCTCGCCGTCAAGCGGCGGGTGGATGTGTGGGGACCGGTCGGGAAGGCCCTCCGCCTCATGCAAGGTCTCAAGACGCAGTTCGACCCGAAGGGGATCCTGAACCCGGGCCGCTTCGTCGGGGGAATTTGACATGGCGACCGCCACGGCGGTGCCAGGCGCAGGACATCCGGGCTTCGACCTGACCGACCCCCCGGAGGTGGAGAAGCTTCTCGACTGCATCCACTGTGGGATGTGCCTGCCTGTGTGCCCGACCTATCTCCTCCTGGGGAACGAGATGGATAACCCCCGGGGGAGGATCTACCTCATCCGGGCCGCCTCGGAGGGGCAGATCGGCATCACGCCGAACTTCGTGAAGCACATGTACTCCTGCCTCCTCTGCCGGGCCTGCGAGACCGCCTGCCCCTCCTCCGTCCAGTTCGGCTCCCTGATGGAGGCGGCCCGGGGGCAGATCGAGCGTCACTACGAGCGGCCGCTGCGCGAGCGGGTGCTCCGGCGGTTCATCTTCGCCCTCTTCCCCTACCCGGAGCGGCTGCGGGTGGCGCTGGCCCCGCTCCACCTCTACCAGCGGACGGGGCTGCAGGCCCTCCTCCGGGGGACGGGGCTCTTGAAGACCCTCTCCCACAGCCTGGCCATGATGGATGCCCTCATGCCGCCCCCCGGCGCCCTGCCGGCGGCGCGCCCCCTCCCGGAGGTGACCCCCCCGGAGGGGACCCGGCGGGCCCGGGTGGGGGTCCTCTCCGGGTGCGTCCAGCGGGTCATGTTCGGGCCGGTCAACGAGGCCACGGTCCGGGTGCTGGCCAAAAACGGCTGCGAGGTGGTGGTGCCGGCCGAGCAGGGCTGCTGCGGCTCCCTGCAAGCCCACGAGGGGGAGCTGGAGCCGGCCAAGGCCTTCGCCCGTCGGACCATCGAGGTCTTCGAGCGGGCCGGGGTGGACTACGTCATCGTGAACGCCGCCGGGTGCGGCTCCATGATGAAGGAGTACCACGACCTGTTGCGGGAGGATGCGGCCTGGCAGGACCGGGCGGCGGCCTTCAGCAAGAAGGTGCGGGACGTCTCCCAGTTCGTGGCCGGTCTGGACGGGGAGGCCCGGCTGGGGGAGGTCCGTCTCACGGTCACCTATCACGACGCCTGCCACCTGGTCCACGGCCAGAAGGTCCGGACCGAGCCCCGGACGCTCCTGAGGAAGATCCCCGGCCTCAGGCTGGTGGACCTGAAGGAGTCGGAGTCCTGCTGCGGGAGCGCCGGGATCTACAACCTGGTGGAGCCGGACCTCTCCCTCCGGTACCTCGAGCGCAAACTGGACCGGATCGCCGAGACCGGGGCGGAGATGGTGGTGAGCGGGAACCCGGGCTGCAACCTCCAGATCGCGATGGGGCTCCGCAAACGGAACCTGCCCATCCGGACCGCCCACCCGGTGGAACTCCTCGATCTGGCCTACCGGGCCGCCGGGCGGTGAGCGGGTGAAGGGGAGGACGGCCGCACCCCTGCCGGGGCTGCGGCCGTTTTGTGTCCCGGGGACTCCCCCACATTTCACCCCGGGGGCGACCGGGGATGGGCCGCGGAAGCGGCGGCCGATGGGCTTCCCGGGGGATCTTGCGGGCCACTCCTTCCTTGACAAGGCCGGAGGCCGGTGTTACCTACAAGAGATACGCTCGCCACACGCGGGGGCGCCCCTTGGTGGCGGCGCCGGGGACTTCAGCGGGGAGGTGGAGCGGGGTGCCGCGGGGGAGTCTGGGCTGGCTCCCCTGCTCGCTGTCTGCCGCGAGGGGCTTCCGGAGCGGGCGCCTGTAGCTCAGGGGACAGAGCAACTGCCTTCTAAGCAGTAGGCCAGAGGTTCGAATCCTCTCAGGCGCACCAGCGGCCCCCGGAGTCCCGCCCGGGGGGCCGCCGGCCGCCGGGACGGGAAGCGGGGGCGAGGGATGAAGGCCCGCGGCCGCCGGCCGGGGGCCTGCTCCTGGGGCCGTTAGCTCAGTTGGTAGAGCAGCTGACTCTTAATCAGCGGGTCCAAGGTTCGAGTCCTTGACGGCCCACCATATACGACCGGAGCAGGATCGGGGGGCAGGGGTCGTGGGGCCGGGCCGCCGGCCCCGGGGGTCTGTCCAGGGCCCCGGATCCCTGCCCCTTGACCCTTATCGCGCCGCGAGAGTGGCGGAATCGGCAGACGCGCGGGATTTAGGATCCCGTGGGGCAACCCCTGGGGGTTCAACTCCCCCCTCTCGCACCAGGGGAGTAGCATGCGCGTGAGTGTGGACGAGGTCAGTCCCTCCCGCCGGGCCCTCACCGTGGAAGTCCCGGCCGATCGGGTCGGGCCCAGGGTGGAGGCGGCCTACCGCACCCTGGGCCAGCGGGTGAGCCTCCCCGGCTTCCGGAAGGGCCGGGTTCCCCGGGCCCTGCTGGAACAGCGCTTCCGGGGCCAGGTGCGCGAGGACGTCATCCGGGAGCTCATCCCCGAATCCTACGTCGAGGCGCTCCGGGAGGCTCACGTCGAGCCCCTGGGGGACCCGACGGTGGAGGTGGTCTCCTTCGAGGAGGGCCAGCCCCTGCGGTACCGGGCCGTGGTGGATGTGAAGCCCCCCCTTGAGGTCAAGGACTATCTGGGGGTGCCGGTCACCAGGAAGGAGGTCACGCTGACCGATGAGGAGGTGGAGGCCCTCCTCCAGCAGATGCGGGAGCGGGCGGCCGAGTATGTCCCGATGGAGGGGTGGCCTGCCCTGAAGGAGGACCTCTGCATCCTGGACTACCACGGCACGGTCAACGGGCGGCCGCTGAAGGGGGGGCGGGGGAGCCAGGTCAGCGTGGTGCTGGGCTCCGGTACCTTTCTCCCCGCGGTGGAGGAGGGGCTGGTGGGGGCCCAGAAGGGGGAGACCCGGGAGGTCCGGGTCGATTTTCCCGACACGTACCCCCGGAAGGAGCTGCGGGGCAAGCGGGCAGCCTTCACCGTGACGGTGCGGGAAGTGAAGAAGAAGCGGGTCCCGGCCCTGGATGACGAGTTTGCCAAGGCGGTCGGGGGCGTCGGGACCCTTCGGGAGCTGCGGGAGAAGGTGCGGGGGGACCTCCTGGGCTTCAAGGAGCGGGAGCGGGACGGCGAGGTGAAGGTCCAGATCCTCGCCAGGATCGCCGAGACGAACCCGGTGGAGGTCCCCGCGGCCCTGGTGGAGGCGGAGGTGGACGCCCTGGTGGCCGAGATGCTGCATGCCCTGGCCGCCCAGGGGGCCCGGATCCGGGGGCTGGATGAGACCAAGACCCGGAACATCCGGGCAAAGTTCCGGGACGCGGCCGTCCAGAGGGTCCACCACCGGCTGCTCCTGGAGGCCATCGCCGCCCAGGAGGGTGTCACGGTCTCGGACCAAGAATTGCACGAGGAACTGGAGCGGGCCGCGGCGGGCACGGGACGGAGCGCGACCGCCCTGTGGGAGGCCCTGGAGAAGGAGGGGCGCCTCCCGGGCCTGCGGGGCGAGCTGCTCCAACGGAAGACGGCCGACCTCCTCCTCAGCCGGGCCCGGGTGAGTCCGGGCCACG
>JBOHQK010000114.1:0-4310 GCA_050732195.1 Methylomirabilales bacterium (SeqCode) | reverse complement strand
CCGGCGTGGCCCGGATGCCCTTCTGGCCCTTTCTCTTCTACGCCTTCGCCGGCTCCCTCCCCTGGTCCTACGCGCTGGCCTGGGCCGGGTTTACCCTGGGGGAGCACTGGGAGGAGGTGGCGACTTTCCTCCGGCCCCTGGAGGGGGTCATCCTGGTCGGTCTGGTGGGACTCACCGGCTGGTTCCTCTGGCACCGGCTCCGGCCCCACCGTGCCCGGTAGGGTAAACGTCCTGGAGGCGACGCGATGTTCCGTCTGATCCCGCGGGAAGAGAAGTTCTTCGATATGTTCGAGGAGGCTGCCGGGAACATCCTGGCCGGGGCGCAGGCCCTGGAGCAGCTCATCGAGGCGGGGGGGAACGACCCGGCCGCCGTCCAGAAGGTCGAGGACCTGGAGCACCAGGGGGACCGGATCACCCACCAGATCATGCGGAAGCTCCACCGGAGCTTCATCACGCCCATTGACCGGGAGGACATCCACAACCTCACCAAAGCCCTCGATGACTGCCTGGACCTCATCTGGGCCGTGGCGGCCCGCATGAGCCTCTACAAGATCGCCGAGACCACGCCCGAGGCCCGCCGCCTGGGCCGCCTCATCGTTGACTCCTGCGCCGAGCTCGTCAAGGCGGTCCACTCCCTGCGGGCGATGAAGGATGTCATCCCCTCCTGCGTGGAGATCAACCGGCTGGAGAACGAGGCGGACGACCTGGCGCGGGCCGCGATCGCCCGCCTCTTCGAGGGGGCGCACACGCCCATTGACGTGATCAAGTGGAAGGAGATCTACGAGACCATGGAGACGGCGACCGACCGGTGCGAGGATGTGGCGAACATCGTGGAGGGGATCTTCCTGAAAAATGCTTAACCCCCTAGAGTCCACCCATGCCTGATGGCCTGCTCCCCGTCCTCCCGGTCCTTCTCCTGGTCCTGGCCGCAGAGTTTGTGAACGGCTGGACCGATGCTCCGAACGCCATCGCGACCGTGGTCTCGACCCGAGTCCTTTCTCCCTCCCAGGCCCTGATCATGGCCACGACCCTCAACGTCCTCGGAACCATGTCGGGAACCGCTGTGGCGGCCACGATCGGGAAGGGCATTGTCAGGCCCGAGGCCATAAACCTCAGCACGGTGGCGGCTGCCATGGTGGGGATTATCTCGTGGAGCACCCTCGCCTGGTACTACGGCCTGCCCACCAGTGAAAGCCATGCCCTCGTCGCCGGGCTGACCGGCGCCGGAGTGGCCGCCGCCGGGCCCTCAGCCCTGCTGTGGGAAGGGTGGAGCAAGGTCCTCATTGGGATCCTCTTTTCTACGTTCCTGGGCTTCCTCGTCGGGCTCTTCATCATGGCGATGCTGTACCGGCTCCTCGCCGAGAGCCGACCCGGAACGGTCCGACGCAGCTTCGGGCGGCTCCAGATTTTCTCCGCGGCCTTCATGGCCTTCAGCCACGGCTCAAACGATGGGCAGAAGTTCATCGGGACCTTCAGTCTCGCCCTCCTCCTGGGCGGGCTCCTGCCCGAATTCCGGATCCCCCTCTGGGTGATTCTCCTCTGCGCGCTGACCATGGGCGTGGGAACGGCGATCGGCGGCTGGCGGATCGTCCGAACCATGGGCCTGGGCATCACAAAGCTCGAGGCGGTCCAAGGGTTTGCTGCCGAAACCGGAGCAGCCCTGACCATTGAACTGGCCTCCCGCCTGGGGATCCCCCTCAGCACCACGCACACCATCAACACGGCCATCATGGGGGTCGGGGCGACCCGGCGCTTCTCCGCCGTGCGGTGGGGAGTGACCATGGAGATCGTCGCCGCGTGGATCCTGACCTTCCCCGTCTGCGGACTGATCGCGTGGGTGACGACAAAGGCCTTCATGGCCCTCCAGTAGTGTGGCACGATCTCTTTCTCGCGCGGTTTGCCCCCGCAAGCCCTACCCCGACCCGCATCACGGGGCTGCGGGCGACCCGGCGCCTCTCGGCCGTCCGCTGGGGGGTCACCAGAGAGATCGTTCTGGCCTGCCCCCTCACCTTTCCGGGGTCCGGCGTCGTGGCCTACCTCACCTATCTCCTGTTCAGTCGCTGGGCCTGACGCGCATCGGCGGCGGCGCCGGGCCCAGCGGCGCGGGGCAAATTCGGGGAGTGGTGCCCTTGCGGATCCGGAGGATCTCCCCCGCGGCGGCCGGCAGGACCACCGTGACCACCTGATGGGTGCTCAGGTGCTGGGGGATGATCCCTCAGGGCGTGCGGGTGTCTTGCTCGAGAAACCGCTACTCGATGGCGACCAGCAGGGGGTAGGCCAGCACGCAGATGAGGATGGGCTCTGCCTCGGCTACTCCAACCGGTGGAACATCGGCTGCTCCATCAGCGAGCTCTTCATCGCCCGGAACGCTGCCTCCACCCGCGTGAGGGGGATGGAGGTGTGCCGGGGCTCCTCCGCCATCAGGTCCTGCCGGTCCGTCTGTAGTCTATAGCTCCCGTCCAGCGTCGCCGCGACAGCCTTTCTGGCAGTGTCTCCCGCCCCGCGGGACCAAAAGAAAGGCTCAGCAGCGATGGCTAGGGCCGGGAGGCCAGCTCGAAGACCACAGTGTACGGGCGGTACTCCATCTAGCCCTCGACTTCCAGCAGGCCACGAGACTCGATCTGCGCCAAAAATGCCATGACCTCCCGCTCGACCTCCTCCCGGGCCTGCGCAGGGTATTTCGCCGCGAGTTGACCCACGATTCCCGCCACCGTGTGCTCCCCGGTGCAGAGCTGAAGGATGTCCGCGCCCGTCGTGTTGAGCAGGAGGCCCTGTTCGGGGTAAAGCAGAAAATGCTTCGACTCCCGCTTGTCCCACCGAAGCCGGGCCTTGGAGGCAAGCTTACGTCGGCTCCCGGGAGAGAGGGTCATCTCAGGCCGACTCCGGAAGGCGCCACCCCGGGGCGACGTAGGCGGCGTAGACCGCGTTCAGGAGGGCCCAGAGGATCTCGCACTTTGGGATGAGGGCGGCGCCGCACCGCTCCTGGAGCTCCCCCGTCGTTGCCGACCGGATCACGAAGTCGAGGGCCTCCTCGGAGTCCCGCCGGGCGCGGGGGACCCAGCTCCGAAAATACTCCAGGGCGGCGCGGTCCACCCAGGGGTAGTGCTCCTCCCACGCCGCGACGCGCCGGGACATGAGATCCGGGGCGAAGAACTCGGTCAGGGGGGAAGCCACGGCCTCCACCAGGCTCCGCTCCCGGACCAGCTCCACGTACGCGTCGCAGGCGAAGCGCACGCCGGGGAGCACGGAGCGGCAACTCACGACTTCCTCCCGATCGAGACCCACGCCTTCCGCGAGGCGCAACCACAGCGCAAGCCCGCCTGTGCCCTCCTCATCGTGGTCGAGGATTCGCCGGATCCACATCCGCCGGAAGGCCGGGTCCTGGGACTTCGAGACAAGGAGCGCGTCCTTGATCGGGATCCGGGTTTGGTAGTAGTAGCGGTTCAGCACCCAGGCCTGGAGCTGGAGCCTCGTGAGCTTCCCCTCGTGCATGAGCACGTGGTAGGGATGCCGGTCGTGGTAGCGTCGGCTCCCCTCCTCCCGGAGGCGCTCGACGAAGGCCTCGGGGGCCAGCGGAGCGCCCGAACTCACAGCCGAACCTCCATGCCGTCCTCCGCCACCTCCCATCGAGCCGCCTCCACGGCTCGACGCTCAGGAGAGTCCTTCACCAGGATGGGGTTCGTGTTATTGATGTGCGTATAGATCTTCCGCTGCACCGTCAGGGCCCTGAGCCCGGCCAGACTCCCCGCGGGGCTTCCGACGGGAAGGTGCGCCATGTCCTCGGCGCGCTTGGTCGAGAGGCCGAGCCGGATCAGCTCGTCGCTGGACCAGAACGTGCCGTCGAAGAAGAGGCAGTCGGCTCCCTCGACCGCCTGGAGGATGGGATTGTCGAGCGAGGCGACGCCCGGGAGGTACACGACCAGGTATCCGGTGCGCCGTTCCCGTATCCAGAGCCCCACGTTGTCCTCCGGGTCAGGGGCCATGAGCCCTTCCAGGTGGATGGGGAGCTTGCCGGGCGCGGGGAGGGCCACCACGGAGAGCCCGCTCGGCGAGCCGTCCAGACCGTTCAGCTCCTCCTCCCGGCCAAGCGTGAGGACGCGCCACGTGACCTGCTCAGGGAAGCGCTGGAGCGTGCGAAAGATCGCGTTGGACTCGACCAGGCCGCGCCGCACCCGCTCCGTCGCGTAGATCACGAGGGGGTGGGACTCCCTGAGCGAAAACAGGCCGAGGCAGTGGTCAAGGTCGCCATTGGTCAAGAGGATCGCCCGGACCGGCGAGTCACGGGGACCTCGCGGATGAAGCGGGGAGAA
>JBOHQK010000113.1:0-6973 GCA_050732195.1 Methylomirabilales bacterium (SeqCode) | reverse complement strand
CTCAGAAGAGATCCCGGCATTGCGTTGTGGACGACGCTCAGATGGGAGGTCGGAAAATGGAAGCAAGGCGGACGGCCTTTGCTGACCACTGGGCCTGGGCGGCCATGAGCAAGGACACGGCGGCCGGAGGCGTACGCTCGGGTACGCTCCGGACCGCCGACGACCGAGAACAAAGTGAGGCAACGTCAGTTGGCCCGGCACTAGCGGCCCGCCTCACATGTCGAGGAGGCGGTTCCGGAGGACCAGGATCTGGAGGGCGAGCGAGGCCTGCAGGGCGGTCCGGGTCAGGTCGGCCTGCAGGGCGGCTAGCGCCGCCGGCCGGGATCCCTCCCCGTACAGCAGCAGGATCGTCCGGTTCTCGTAGGTGATGGGGAGGACGCAGGCGGCCCGGGCGCCCGGAGTCCCCAGCCCCTTCCTGAGCGGACCGTTCTCGGGACCTTCGGGGAGGTGCCCCACGTAGACCGCCTGACTCCGGGCGACCTCTGCCAGCAACCCCTTGCCCGTCACCGGGAGGATGAGCTGCCCGATCCGCTCCCGGGCGTCCCGGTCCCCGAGGGCCAGCCATCCCACCGCCTGCCCCCCCTGCACCACGAACAGGGCGGCCCGGTCCAGGATGCTCCCCGCGTAGCGCAGGAGGGCCCGCCCCAGATCCTCGCGGCTGGCCGCCGCGACGAGGCGCTGGGCGAGTACCCGGCGCGCGTCCGCCAGGTCCTCTTCCCGCAGGGTCGGGGGGCGGCCTGCCTCGTGTCGCGGCACGTCGGCCTCCTCGGCCGCGAACCCGCTCATGAGGTAGGCGTACCGGTGGTACGGCTCCACCCCGTAGTGCTTCTTGAGGTAGTAGAGCATCCGGCACTCGGAGATGACGTACGGGCGGACCTCCCTGTCAAAGCGGGCCCGCAGGTCATCAATGATCCGGAGGTTCGCAGGGTCGGTGAGGGCCACGTGGACCCCGTATCGGTCCCGCCGGAACGGGATGGCTCGGTAGCGCTCCGCCATGGCCGGCGTCAGGAGCCGGGTCAGCTCGGCCGGGATGGCCCGCAGGTCGGCCGGGTCCACGGGGCGGACCGAGTGCATGGCAGCAAGGGTCTCGCGGAGGTCCTGGTCGTTTACGAAGCCCAGCTCCACCAGGTTGGTCCCGAGGCGGCCTCCGGCGGTCACCTGGCGGATCGTGGCGGCCTCCAACTGTTCAAGTGTTACCAGACCCCGCAGGAGCAATGCCTGCCCGAGCCGCACCGTTCCCTCCTCCCTCTCCCCGTGGTTGTCCCGGCCGCCTCGGCCCGGTCGGAAGCCGGCAAATTTTACCTCGGCAAAGGATTGCTAGCAAGCAGGGACGGGGGGGATGCGGCGAGGTGAGGGACTTTGGATTACCAGAAGGCGGCAGGATGGCGGACGAAGTCCATCGCCGCGCAACGAGGCGGGGGATGGATGGCGAGGGTGGGGGATTAGAATAGAGCGGGCACTGCGCCGATGCTGGCGGCGAAGCTATAGAGCATGAGCAGGCCTCCGAGGAGCAGGAACAGACCCGCTACCGCGTTGTGCCGGAGCATGATGGTGTCGAGCGTCATGATCGAGCGCGTCACCTTCTGGCTTACCTGGCTGAGCGTGTCAGGCGAGACGAGGAAGAGCACGCCGGAGAGACAGCTGGCGAAGCCTGCGAGCCCGAGAAAGAGCGTCAAGGCGGTGAGCGTTTCCATCGCATCCTCCTTATTATGCGTGTGATGCGTGCGTAGCAACCCCGGACGGAGCGAACGGGCCGCGCAACCGGGTTTGCAAGGCGTGTGCCATCTGATGGCGGGGCGCCTCATTCCGGCAAAAAACCGCTAGCAATCCCCCGGTTGACTGACTAGACTAAAACCCCCAAAAATCGCGCCGGGGCTGGGCGGGTGGATTTCCGGTTGGGGGTCCGAGGAGGGGGCAGGGTATGCGGCAGACGGGGGGGGAGCGGCGAGCGTCGGCGCGGCCGGCAGAATCCGGGCGCTCCGGGCGCCCCTGGACCCAGCCCAGATGGTGCTCCTGCTGGCACTCCTCGGCCTCCTCACCGCCTTCATCCTCTACCCCCTGATCCAGGTCCTGGCGGTGGCCTTCACCGCCGATGGCCGCCTGAGCCTGGTTCACCTCCGGAACTTCTTCGCCCGGCCCCTCTTCCGGGAGGCCCTGGGGGGGAGCCTCCTGGCCGGTTTCCTGGCAGTCCTCTTCGGGAGCCTCCTGGGCGTCCCCCTGGCGTACTTCAGCGTGCGGTTCCAGTTCCGGGGCCGGCTCCTCCTCCAGACGCTGGGCGTCCTGCCGCTCGTCATCCCGCCCTTCGTGGGGGCCGTCGCCTTTCAGCAGATCCTGGGGCGGAGCGGCATGGTGAACCTCCTGCTCCTGGAGGCGTTCGGGACGACGATCCCCATCATGGAGGGCCTGGCGGGGGTCGTGCTCGTCCAGACCCTGCATTACTTCCCGTTCATCATGCTGAACACGGCGGCTGCGCTGGCCAACCTGGACCCCTCGCTGGAGGAGGCGGCCATGAACCTGGGCAGCAGCCGGCGGCGCACCTTCCTCAAGGTCACCTTCCCCCTGGTGCTGGGGGGCCTCATCGGCGGGGGCCTCATCGTGTTCATCGCGTCGTCGGTGGAACTCTCCTCCACCATCATGCTGGTCCCCCGGATGGAGATGGGGCCGCTGTCCTCCGGGATCTACATCTATATGCAGAGCGCGGTGGGGCGGGGGCCGGGGGCGGCCCTGGGGGTCGTGGCCATTCTGCTGGTGGCCGTCGGGACCTACGCGCTCAACCGGTCGCCGGGACCGTGCGAGAGGCGGGCCCGGGGCGGCTCGTGGCGGAGGTGCCGGGGATCGGGCTCCTCCACGTCGCCCTGGACGACTCGACCCCTCCCCGGCCCGGTGCGCCGGTCCTGCTCAGCGTCCGGCCGGAGGCCATGGCCTTCCGTCCCCCCGCAGAGGGGGCGCCCGGGGTGAATACTGCGGCGGGGGTTGTCCGCGCCGGCACCTTCCAGGGCGCGGCTGTCCAGTATGAGGTCCTCCTCGGGGGCGGGCAGCCGGTCCGGGTGAACGCGGCCACCCCGAAGGGGCAGCGCCTCTTTCCACCCGGAGCGGAGGTGGCGGTCTGCTTCGATCCGGCCGACGTCATCCTGATTCCGCGGGAGGATCGGTGAGCAAGGTCTATATCGTCCGCCATGGCGAGTCGGTCTGGAACCTGGAGCACCGCTTGCAAGGCGCGCAGGACCCGGCCCTGAGCGAAGCCGGGTACAGGCAGGCCGCCCAGGTGGCGGAGGCGCTGGAAGGGCTGGGGGTGGCTGCGGTATACTCCAGCCCGCTCCGGCGGGCGAGCGAGACGGCCCGGGTCATCGCCGGCGCGTTACGCGTCCCCCTCACCCTGCACGGCGACCTCCGGGAGATCAGCCTGGGGGTCTGGGAGGGGGTGCCGTTCCGGGACCTGCGCGCCCGGGAGGGGGAGGCCTACCGGGCCTGGCTCGCCGCCCCCGCCGACTGCCCTCCGCCGGGTGGGGAGCCGATGGCGGCCTTCGCAGACCGGGTGATGGCCGCGCTGGCCGAGGTCCGGGAGAAGTATCCCCGGGAGGACACCGTCCTCGTCACCCACGGCGTGGTGGCGAGGGTCCTGGTGGCCCGGACCCTCGGGCTGGACCTGAACCGGATCTACCGGATGCGGGTGAGCAATTGCAGCGTCTCCTGCCTCTCCTTCGACGGGGACTTCCCCCGGGTCGCCCTCCTGAACCAGGTGGGGCACCTGGAGACGCGGATCGGGGAAGACCCCCACACCCTGGTCTGAGCCGATGACCAACGTCATGCTCGTCACGCTCTTCGGCGGGATGTGCCTCCTCCTGCACGGCATGCGCCTGGCGGGGGAGGGGCTGCAGCTCGCCGCCGGGGCCCGGCTCCGCCAGGTCCTCGGCACCCTCACCAAGAGCCGGCTGCGGGGGATGGCGGTGGGGACCTTCGTGACCGCCGTGATCCAGTCCAGCACCGCCACCACCGTGATGCTGGTCAGCCTGGTCAACTCCGGCTTCATGACCCTGATGCAGGCCATGGCGGTCATCCTGGGGGCGGACATTGGGACCACCCTCACGGTCCAGCTCCTCGCCTTCAAGGTCTTCGACTACGCCCTCCTCCTGGTCGGCCTCGGCTTCCTCCTCCGCGTCCTCCCCAAGAGCCGCCTCTACCAGTACTTCGGGCAGGCCATCATGGGCTTCGGTTTCATCTTCTTCTCCATCAAGATCATGGCGGACGCCATGGTCCCGCTCCGCACCAACACCCTCTTCACCGCCCTGATCGCCGACCTGGGGGACCGGCCCCTCCTGGGGATCCTCGTCGCCGCTCTCTTCTCGGCCGTCGTCCACTCGTCGGCGGCCACCATCGGCTTGGCGCTCACGCTCGCCCTGCAGGGGGTGATGCCCCTGGCCGCCGCCCTCCCGATCATCTTCGGCGCCAACATCGGCACCTGCGCGACGGCCGTCGCCAGCAGCATCGGCACCTCCGTGGACGCCAAGCGGGTGGCCATGGCCCACACCCTCTTCAAGGTGCTCGGGGTCTTGCTCTTCCTCCCCTTCCTGGAGCCCTTCGCCCGCCTGGTGGCCCTGACCTCCGCCGATGTGCCCCGACAGATCGCCAACGCCCACACCCTCTTCAACGTCATCCTGGCTTTTCTCTTCCTGCCCTTCATGAGCCTGGGGGTGAGGCTCATGCGGACCCTCGTGCCCGACGCCCCGGAGGCGGAGGGGACCTTTCGCCCCCGCTACCTGGACGAGAAGATTCTGGAGACGCCGGCGATGGCCCTCAGCCAGGCCACCCGGGAGGCCCTCCGGATGGGGGACATCGTCTCGGACATGCTCCGCCGGAGCATCGAGACGTTCGAGCATCCGGACCTGGAGAAGATCGAGGCCATCGAGCAGCGGGACGATCAGGTGGACCTCCTGGACCGGGAGATCAAGCACTACCTGACCAAGCTGTCGCAGCAGAACCTCACGGAGGAGCAGTCCAAGCGCGAGATGACCATCCTCTCGTTCATCAATAATATGGAGAACATCGGCGACATCATTGACCGGAACCTCATGGAGAAGGCCAAGGAGAAGCTCTACAAAGGGGCCAACTTCTCCGAGAAGGGCCAGCGGGAGATCGTGGAGCTGCACCATCGGATCTGCGAGAACCTGGACCGCGGCGTCGCGGCCTTCGCCTCCCACGACGTCACCCTGGCCCGCCAGATCCTGGACCGGAAGCCGGAGATCAGCCAGCTGGAGCGCACGTACCGCCAGAACCACATCCAGCGCCTGCGGGACGGGTATCGGGAGACCATTGACACCAGCGAGATCCACCTGGACATCCTGACCAACCTGAAGCGGATCAACTCCCACATCACCGCGATCGCCTACCCGATCCTGGGCACCTAGTGCCGCTCCAAGTACTCCGGCCCACTCCTGACAGACCGTTCTGCCGCGGGTCCTGTCGCCGGCGTCCCCCACTCGCGGCCGGGCTCCGTCACCCGCTCAGCCCCTCCCGCAATGCGCTGCAGTGCGGCAGGAGGGCGAGGGGGTCCCACTTCGCCCGCCCGCTCGGGGGCCGCGCACGGCGCCACCCACGGCTCGGCTGCTATCCCAGGTGCGATTCGTTGGACCGGCACTAGAGGCGGCGCGTTCCGGCATTCGCCCGACGTGGAGGTCGGGGGAGGACCCGTGCCGCCCGTGGACCGGCCCGTCCGGGCTCACTCTACGGGAGGCTGTGGGACTGGTTCCGAGGAGGAAAAGCCGCGGAAGCCCCGCGAGGGCGGGAGGGGGCCGGCGTGCGAATGAAGGGGGAAAAGGGAAGGATCGGGGGTGGGAGGGCTAGACGGCGCCCCCCTCGGCGAGGGGCAGGTCTGCCTTCACGCGGGCCAGGTCCAGGAGCGGCATCCGCTCCTTGGCCCCGAGGATCTCGATGCCGTAGAGGAGACCCTTCTCGTCCAGGTCAATCAGGATCCCCTCGGCCACTTTCTTGGTCCGGGCGGACTCCCCCTCCTGGAACTTGATGTAGAGAGCGTCGGCCTGGGGATCGTAGTTGATCTTCATCCTGCTCGCTCCAGCCAGTATGCGGTCTGGATCACGGCGACCTTCCCGTCCCTGCCGAAGATGATTTCCAGTGTCCGGGCGCCGCAGAACTTCCGGGCCACGGAGCGACGCCCGAGGCTGGGCTCCAGGGCGTCCGGCTTCTCGAGGACGATCCGGATGTCCTTGTCCACGACGCCCCGATCCTCCATCCGCTCCCTGGCGTGGGGCGTAAGGTAGAACGAGACCCCGGGCCCCTCCTCAACCGGGCGGCCTTTGCGTCCCCGGGCGGGCTCCAGAGGATCCAGGAGCGGGGCCTGCCGGCGCGCACCCTTCCGCGGGTTCACCATTCCCCCTCCTTCACTGCTACGGGACCGGGCCAGCCTGTGGCCTCGCGGCTGGCGGGAGTCTACCCGCCAGGCCAGCGGGGAGGCAACCGAAAACTGCCGGGGGCCTCCGCCGGGCAGGCTCCCACCTCCGAGGAGGTCCCCGCCCGGGATAACCTGGCCTTTGGCAGGGGTGCCACTGTTACTGGGAGGGCAGAAAATAAGGCCTTGACATATCACCATACATACGATTAGTATAACTACCAGCTGAGACTAAGCGTCTGAAAGCACAGTTCCTTGCGGAGCTGTTCCGAACGCCGTCGCCCGATTATCCACCCCTCGAGCCCGGTGTTCGTCGTCGGGAGGCGACCCATGGTGGGGTCAACGCTCGAGGCCCGCTGGGGGGCGATGGACAGCCTCCCTCTCGCCGTGGAGGTCCCCCGGAGCGGCGAGATCCTGCACCCCCTCGCGATGCGCTGCACGCAGGGGGTCTACGCCCTGAATGTGAGCCGGGGCTGTGCCCACAGGTGTGCCTACTGCTACGCCCGCGCCTACCGGGACGCCCCCCCGGAGACCGAGGTCCAGGTCTACGCCAACCTCCCCACCCTCCTC
>JBOHQK010000112.1:0-12395 GCA_050732195.1 Methylomirabilales bacterium (SeqCode) | reverse complement strand
TCGCTTGAGGTCCCCGGCGCGCCCGCCGTCACGCTGCTGGCCGAGCGGGATGGGGAGAGTCTGCTCCTGACCCGGACGGTCGCCGGACAGGCGCCGGAGCGGTTCACCTCTAGCCCGGCCGAAGTCTCCAGTCTCGAGGCCCGGGTCCTGGCCGCTCTTGGACCGGCCGCACCGACAGCCGTCGCTCGCGCATCCCATCAGTAGGACTTCCCGCCCGGGCGGCGTACCCCACGGCGCCGCCCGGGCATTTTGCCCAGGCATCCCGGATCCTGCCCAATCAGACGCGCCCGGAGCCCGCCCTCGCGGCCCCCGTCTTCCTTGACAATTCCTAGCCAATCCGGAAGACTACACCCGCCGCTCTCCGCGCCACGCCGGAGGGCGGCGCGGCATCATAACCCCTGGTGGCGCTTCCGTGGCGGCCGGAGGCCCCGGGGGGTCCGGGGTCCTGAGCAGAGGAGATCGGCATGGAGGTGAAGGTTTGCATCCTGGGCTCGGGCCCGGCAGGGCTCACGGCGGCCCTCTACGCCGCCCGCGGCAACCTGGCTCCCCTCGTGATCGCCGGGGCGCAGCCGGGTGGGCAGCTCACCACCACGACCATGGTGGAGAACTACCCGGGGTTCCCCGACGGCATCATGGGGCCCGAGCTCATGGACATCTGGAAGAAGCACGCGGAGCGGTTCGGCACCCGCTATCTCGCAGCCACGGTGACCAAGGTGGACCTGGCCAAGCGCCCCTTCACGATCGAGACCGACGAGGGGCCGGTGCGGTGCCGGGCTCTGATCATCGCCACGGGCGCCTCCCCCAACCTCCTGGGCCTCCCCTCAGAGCAGCAGTACATGGGCCGCGGGGTCTCCACCTGCGCGACCTGCGACGGCTACTTCTTCAAGGACCAGGAAGTGGCCGTAGTGGGGGGGGGCGATGCGGCCATGGAGGAGGCCCTCTACCTCAGCAAGCTCTGCACGAAGGTGACCGTGGTCCACCGGCGGGACAAGCTGCGCGCCTCCAAGATCATGGGGGAGCGGGCCCAGAAGAACCCCCGCATCGCCTTCCGGTGGAACAGCGCGGTGGAGGAGATCCTCGGCAAGGAGGATCACGGGCTCCGGGGGGTGCGCCTGAAGCGGGCGGAGACCGGGGAGCGGGCCGAGCTGAAGGTGGATGGCCTCTTCATCGCCATCGGCCACTCGCCCAACACGGGTCTCTTCCGGGGGCAGTTGGACATGGACGAGGTCGGGTACCTGCGGGTTACCAGGGGGACCATGACCAACGTCCCCGGGGTCTTCGCCGCCGGTGACGTGGTGGACCACGTCTACCGGCAGGCGGTGACCGCGGCCGGCATGGGGTGCATGGCGGCCATGGACGCCGAGCGCTGGCTGGAGCGGCAGGGGGAGTGAGGGGAGCGACGTGGCGGGCACCCTCCTCCAGGTGGACCTGCCCGAGGCGGCGGCGGAGGCGCTCCGCCTGGCCGACCTGCTCCAGGAATACGCCGACGGGTTCGGCCTGCCCGGGGCGGGCAGCGAGGCCCTCCTAGAGGCGGCCGCAGCCCTCCGGGCGCGGCACCCCGAGAAGCCGGTCTGCCTCACTGCCCCGGCGTCGGCCGAGGGGGCGACCGCCTTCCTGGCATGCCTCGCCGGCCGCGCCCAGGTCCTCCGGGTGGCGGGGGATCTCACCGTGGACGCCCTCCGGACCCTCCGGGCAGCTGCCCAGGAGCGGCAGGTGCGGCTCCTCGTGGATCTCACCGGCCTGCCGGATCTGGCGGAGCGGGCGAAGCGCCTCTCCCGGGCCAAGCCGGACGCCTTCCTCCTTGAGGTGGCCTCGCGGAAGGCGGGTCGGGCCGACCTGGACCTCGCGACGGTTGCGGCGGTCCGGGAGGCAGGGGAGCGGCCGGTCGCCATCGCCGCCGACCCGGATCCGGCCGTGATGCCGCAGCTCCTCCGGTTTCGCCCCGAGCGCCTCATCGTCGGCCGGGTCGTGACGGACGCCCCCGACCCCCGCCGCGCCGCCCACGCCCTGAAGGCCCGGATCGACGCCGTCCAGCGCCTCACCCAGTTCTTCTGAGGCTGCCCCGCCGCCGGATGTGCTGAGGAGTGGCCCGGTGCCCGAGCCCTTGCCCCGCCTCTCTCCCGACGTGGCCGCTGCCCGCGCCGAGCTTAGTGCGCTCAGGCGCCGGCTCCACGCGGAGCCGGAGCTGGCCTTTGCCGAGACCCGGACCGCGGCGGCGGTGGCGGAGTCCCTCGCCGTCCCCGGCATCACCCTCCAGACCGGTGTGGCCGGGACCGGGGTGGTGGCCACCATCCGCGGGGCGCGGCCCGGCCGGACGGTCCTGCTGCGGGCCGACATGGACGCGCTCCCGATCCAGGAGGCGACCGGCGCCCCCTACGCCTCCCGCGTCGCGGGGGTGATGCACGCCTGAGGGCACGACGGGCACACCGCCATCGGGGTGATGGCGGCAAGGCTCCTGGCGGCCCGGCGGGACCGCCTCCCCGGCGCCGTCAAGGTGATGTTCCAGCCGGCGGAGGAGGGGCCGGGGGGCGCCCTCCCGATGCTGGAGGCGGGCATCCTCGAGGACCCGCCGGTGGACGCCGCCTTCGCCCTGCACCTCTGGAACGAGTACCCGGTGGGAACGGTCTGCGTCCGGCCGGGCCCCGTCATGGCCGCGGCGGATCGCCTCCGGGTCACCGTGCGGGGGAGCGGCGGCCACGCTGGCCAGCCCCACCTGGCGGTGGACCCGGTGGTGGCGGCGGCGCAGATGGTGTTGGCCCTCCAGGGAATAGTGGCGCGGGAGGTGGACCCGCTCAAGCCGGTGGTGGTCACGGTGGCGAGCATCCACGGCGGGACCACCTTCAACGTCATCCCCTCCGAGGTCACGATGGAGGGGACAGTCCGCTCCCTGGACCCGGCCCTCCGGGAGGAACTCCCCGGGCGGATCCGGCGCATCCTGGAGGGGATCGCCGGAGCCACCCGGACCGCTGTGGAGGTCCAGGTGGAGCAGCGCTACCCGGTGACGGTGAACGACGCCGGCCTCGCCCGCCTGGTGGCGGCGGCCGCGGCGGAGGTGGTGGGGGAGGGGCGGGTGGTGGAGCACCCCCCGGGGATGGGGGCGGAGGACATGGCCTACGTGCTGCACCGGGTTCCCGGCTGCTACTTCTTCGTCGGCTCCGCCAACGCCGCCCGGGGGCTCACGGCCCCGCACCACAGCCCCCGCTTCGACTTCGACGAGGAGGCCCTCGCCATCGGCCTGGAGGTGATGCTTCGGTCGGCCGAGACGTACCTCGGGGCGCGGGGCGCCTGATGGGGCCGGCGGTCCAGCTGGCCCCGGCGCTCGTGGAGCGCGTGCCGGGCCTCGCCCTGGGGGTCGCTCTCATGGAGGGCCTGGTGATTGCCCGCGAGGCCTCGGACCTCACGTCCGCCCTCGAGGCGTGCGCGGAGCGGGTGAAGGTGGACACCGATCTGAACGGGCTGGCCCGCCTCCCAGAGGTGGCCGCCATGCGGGCCGCCTTCCGGGCGGCCGGGACCGATCCGGGGCGCTACCGACCCTCAGCGGAGGCCCTCCTGCGCCGGGTCCTCCAGGGGAAGGGGGTCCCCAGGATCAACGCGGCCGTGGAGGCGAATACCCTGGGCTCCCTCACCTTCCGGCTCCCGATGGGCACCTACGACGCCGAGCAGGTGCAGGGCGAGGTGAGCTGTCGGATCGGAGCGGCGGGCGAGGCCTGGACCGCCATCGGCGGGAAGGCGGTGGACGGGGAGGGGAAGATCCTCCTGGCCGACGCGGCGGGGCCCTTCGGGAGCCCCTACGCCGACGCGGCGCGGACAGCCGTGACGGAGGACACCCGTCGCCTCCTCCTGGTCATCTTCGCGCCGCCCGGCCTCCCGGGCGGCCGCCACGGCCGCCTGGAGGAGGCGCTGGCCTTCACGGCCGCCACGATGGTGAGCCACTGCGGCGGGGCGGTCACGGCGCACCGGATCGTGGCGGGCTGAGGGGGAGCGGGATGGAGGTGAAGCGGGCAGCGGCCCTGAAGGCCTTCGCGCCCAACAAGCTGACCAAGGTGAGCCTCTTCGAGACCCAGCGGTTCTTCTGCGATCTGTACTGCTTCGAGCCGGGCCAGATCCAGAAGGGGCATGTCCACCAGGGCGAAGACAAGGTGTATTTCGTCCTCGAGGGCCGGGGCCGTTTCACGGTCGGGCGGGAGGAGGCGGAGCTCGGCGCGATGGAGGCGACGGTAGCGCCGGCTGGCGTGGAGCACGGGGTGCTGAATAGCGGGCCGGGGCGGCTGGTGGTCCTTGTCTTCATGGCGCCCCACCCCAGCCCGAAGGGGTGAGGAAGGCGGCATGCGGGTCATCGTCGTCCACTACCATGAGATCGCCCTGAAGGCGGGGAACCGCGGCTTCTTCATCGGGCGGCTCATGGGGAACCTCCGGAAGGCCACCGGGGGGACGGGCGTCCACGGCATCCAGAAGCAGTCGGGACGGGTCATCCTGAAGCTGCGCCGGGACGCCGACTGGACTGCTGTCCGGGCCCGGGTCAGGGAGGTCTTCGGGGTGGCCAACTTCGCCGTGGCGGCGCGGGTGAACCCGCGCCTGCCCGACCTGGAGCGGGCGGTCCGGGAGGGTCTCACGGGGCGGACCTTCGCCTCCTTCCGGATCACGGCGAAGCGGGCCTTCAAGGAGTTCCCCCTCACCTCCCAGCAGGTGAACGAGCACCTGGGAACCTTCGTCCTGCGCCTGACGGGGGCCCGGGTGGACCTGACCCGCCCGGAGCTGACGGTCTTCGTCGAGATCCTCCCGGGGGAGGCCTACGTCTACTTCGAGAAGGTCCCCGGCCCGGGTGGCCTCCCGGTCGGGGTCGGGGGCCGCGTGGTCACCCTCCTCTCGGGGGGGATCGACTCCCCCGTGGCCGCGTACCGGGTGATGAAGCGGGGCTGCCCGGTCACGTTCGTCCACTTCCACGCCTACCCGTTCCTGGAGAAGACCTCCCAGGAGAAGGTGGACACCCTGGTGGCCCACCTCACGCGGTTCCAGTACGCCTCCCGCCTCCACCTGGTCCCCTTCGGGGAGATCCAGCGGGAGGTGGTCCTGAGCGTCCCGCCCCCCTACCGGGTCGTGGTCTACCGGCGCCTCATGGCCCGGATCGCCGAGCAGGTGGCCCTGAAGGAGGGCGCGCTGGCCCTGGCCACGGGGGAGAGCCTGGGGCAGGTAGCCTCCCAGACCCTGGAGAATCTGGTGGTCATCGAGGAGGCGGTGTCCCTCCCGGTCCTGCGCCCGCTCATCGGAATGGACAAGGACGAGATCGCCGCGGCCGCCCGGGCCATCGGGACCTTCGAGACCTCCATCATCCCGGACCAGGACTGCTGCACCCTCTTCACCCCGAAGCACCCGGTCGTCCGGAGCACGGTGGAGGAGGTCCGGCGGGTGGAGGGCCGCCTGGAACTGTCGGCCCTGGTGGCCGACGGGCTGGCCCGCGCCGCCGTGCGGGAGTACGCCTTCCCGCCCGTCGCGGCCGGTTGAATTCCCGCCCTCCGTCTGCTATTATGGCTCTGACGGAGGTTGGTCCCGGCTCGACCGGCCCCCGCGAGGGGTGCCGGCCGGATCGGGACGCAGGGGTCGGTGTCTCCGGGAGAAATGGCAGCATGCCCAAGACGGTCCGCGATATCGTCCAGGAGGCCCGGCGGGTCGTCCCCGAGGTCACGGGAGAGGCCCTGCACGAGCGGATGAAGCGCGGGGAGGCTCCCCTCCTCCTGGATGTGCGGGACCCGGACGAGTACCGGGACGGCTACATCGACGGGGCTCTCTCCCTCAGCCGGGGCTTCCTGGAGTTCCGGATCGCCAGCCTGATCCCGGACCCGAATGCCGAGATCGTCACCTACTGCCAGACCGGCCTCCGCTCCATCCTGGCCGCCAAGGCCCTCCAGGACCTGGGGTACACCAACGTCAAGAACCTGACGGGGGGCATCCAGAAGTGGAAGGAGGCGGGCTACCGGACCGTCGCCTACCGGAAGATGACGGAGGAGCAGCTCGCCCGCTACAGCCGCCATCTCATGCTGGCTCAGATCGGGGAGCAGGGGCAGCGCAAGCTCATGAACGCCAAGGTCCTCCTGGTGGGGGCGGGAGGCCTGGGCTCGCCGGCGGGGGTCTACCTGGCGGCGGCGGGGGTGGGGACGCTGGGGATCGTGGACGCGGACGTGGTGGATGTGACCAACCTGCAGCGGCAGATCCTCCACACCACGGCCAGCGTGGGGAAGCCCAAGGTGGACTCGGCCAAGGAGACGCTCGCGGCGTTGAACCCCGAGGTGCAGGTCATCCCCTACCAGGTCCGCCTGACCAGCACGAACGTGATGGACATCGTCCGGGAGTACGATGTCGTCCTGGACGGCAGTGATAACTTCGAGACCAAGTACCTGGTGAATGACGCGTGCCACCTGGCGGGCAAGCCGAACGTCTACGGGTCCATTTTCCAGTTCGAGGGGCAGACCTCCGTCTTCCACCCGACGGAGGGGCCCTGCTACCGCTGCCTCTTCCCGTCGCCGCCACCGCCCGGGCTGGTCCCCACCTGAGCAGAGGCCGGCGTGCTGGGGGTCCTGCCCGGCATCGTGGGGGTGATTCAGGCGACGGAGGCGCTGAAGCTCATCGTGGGGTACGGGACGCCGCTGATCGGCCGGCTCCTGACCTATGACGCGCAGGAGATGCGCTTCAAGGAGATCAAGCTCCGGAAGGACCCGGCCTGCGCCCTGTGCGGGGAGCACCCGACGATCACCGACCTGATGGACTACGAGGCCTTCTGCGGGGTGCGGGCGGCGTCCTGAACCGGGGATCGGGGGAGAAACCGGACGAGGGGCTGCCGGGCAGCCCCTCGTGGTGTTTCGGGGGCGGACGTCAGGCGGGGCGGGTTTCGCTCTCCCCCCCGTGCCGCCACTTCCAGGCGTGCACCTTCCGGTAGGTCTCCGCCACCTGCTCCGGGGTGAGGCCGTAGCGCTCGGCCACGCTGGCCATGACGCCCCGCTCGGCCACCTCGTACTCTCTGTGGCTGGCGAAGAGGGGGAGCTTGCTGATCCCGAGGCTGACCCGGTCGAAGATCATGACCTCGTCGTCCGTGGGGGCGGATTCCCCTGCCGGACCCTCGGGCGCGGCCCGGGCGGCCTCCCACCGCTCGGTGGCGGCGCGGGCCAGGTCGTCCGCCAGGACGCCCAGCTCCGGAGCGAGGCCCTCCGGGATCAGAAGCGCCTCCACGGCCGGGGACGATGCGCCGGCGGCGTGGTTTCCCCGGGGAGAGGCGTGGCGCTGCGCGTAGAGGATCCCCAGGCCGAACCCCACCAGGAAGATGGAGAGCCCGAGGCCGGCGAGGAGCAGGAGGGTGTCCAGGGTCATGGCGCTAACCGTACCGGATTTGGCCGGCCCGTTCAAGCGCGCGGTGCGCGCGGGCCATCGGGACTGAGGCGGGGCGGGTGGGGGGCTACCGCTTCCTGGAGGATGTGGCCATCGCCGATGTGGCCTTCGACGCGTGGGGGGCGGACCTGGCGGACCTCTTGACCGCGGCGGGGGAGGCCACCTTCGCCGTGATGGTGGACCTGGCGGCGGTGCCGGCGGAGATGAGCCGGCGCGTGCGCCTGGAGGCCGCTGATCCGGAGGCCCTCCTCTTCGCCTGGCTGGAGGAGCTCATCTACCGGAAGGATGTGGACTCGGCCGTTTTCAGCCGGTTCGCCGTGACGGTGACCGAGGGCCCCCCCCTGACGCTGGACGCCACCTGCACGGGGGCACCCATCCGGCGGGAGCGCATGCCGATGCGGGCCGACGTGAAGGCCGTCACGTACCACCTCTTCGCCGTTGACCGGCGGGGGGACGGGTGGCGGGCCCGGGTCGTCCTGGACATCTAGGAGGAGAGAGGGAGGAGGAGCGAAGGCTCCCCTCTTGCATCTCCCCGGAGGAACGACGATGGAGGTCAAGCGGATTTCCGAGTACGTGTGGGAGATCCCGCCGACCGAGAAGCCCGGGATGCTGGTCCCGGCCCGCATCATCGCCTCCGCAGAACTCCTGGCGGAGATGGACCGGGGGGTCTTCGAGCAGATCACCAACGTCGCCTGCCTGCCGGGCATCTACCGGTACGCCATCTGCATGCCGGATGGGCACTGGGGCTATGGGTTTCCCATCGGCGGGGTGGCCGCCTTCGACGTGAAGGAGGGCGTGATCTCGCCGGGCGGGATCGGGTTTGATATTAACTGCGGCATGCGCCTCCTGCGGACGAACCTCACCGAGGCCGAGGTGCGGCCCAGGCTGCGGGAGCTCGTGGACGGGCTGTACCGGGCGGTCCCCGCGGGGGTCGGGGTGAAGGGGTTCGTGAAGCTCTCCAAGAGCCAGTTCCAGGACGTGATGGTCCAGGGGGCTGGCTGGTGCATCCGCAACGGGTACGGCTGGCCCGAGGACGAGGGGCGGATCGAGGATGGCGGCCGCATCGCCTGGGCTGACCCCTCCGTCATCAGCGCCCGGGCGGTGGAGCGGGGAATCGGCCAGCTGGGGACGCTCGGCTCCGGGAACCACTACCTGGAGATCCAGGTCCTCTACCCGGAGAATGTCTTCGAGCCCGAGGTGGCGGCCGCGCTGGGCCTGAACCTGCCGAATCAGGTGGTGGTCATGTTCCACTGCGGCTCCCGGGGGTTCGGCCACCAGGTGGCGACCGACTACCTCCAGGTCTTCGCGCGGGCCATGCCCCGCTACGGGATCCGGGTGTCGGATCGGGAGCTGGCCTGCGCCCCCTTTCAGTCCCCTGAGGGGCAGGAGTACTTTGGGGCCATGGCCTGCGCCGCCAACTCGGCCTTCGCCAACCGGCAGGTCATCACCCACCGGATCCGGGAGGTCTTCGGTGACGTCTTCCAGCGGGACCCCCGGGAGTTGGGCCTGGAGATGATTTACGATGTGGCCCACAACATCGCCAAGGTGGAGCGGTACACCTTGGACGGGGAGGAGCGGGAGCTCCTGGTGCACCGGAAGGGGGCCACGCGCTCCTTCGGCCCGGGGGAGCCCGGGCTGCCACCTCCCTTCGACCGGTTGGGCCAGCCGGTCATCGTGGGCGGCTCCATGGAGACCGGGTCCTTCCTCCTGGTCGGGACCCGGCGGGCCATGGAGGAAGCCTTCGGGTCCACGGCCCACGGCTCCGGCCGGACCATGTCCCGGACGGCCGCCAGGAAGAAGACCCACGGCCGCGACCTCCTGAAGAGGCTGGAGGAGAAGGGGATCATGGTCCGTGCCGCCTCCTACGAAGGGGTGGCCGAGGAGGCCGGGTTCGCCTACAAGGACATCTCCCGGGTGACGGAGGCGGTGGACGCTGCCGGCCTCTCGCGGCGGGTGGCGCTCCTCAAGCCCATTGGGAACGTGAAGGGCTAGCGTTTTTGAGTTCCGGGGCCGGGTGAAATCGCGTATACAACAGGGCCGGGCTCCGGCGTCTTGGGCAGGGCGGTCACCGGCGTCCGTGGCGCGCCTCCGGCGTTGGGCCTGATCCCCTCGGGAGTGGAGCGACGATGAAGCAACTCTTCTACACCCCCTTTCGGATCCTCACCTTGCGCGGCCTGCTGCCGGATGATGTCCCTGCAGAGGCCCGGCAGCGGGCGGACCAACTGGTGGCCGCCCGGGACGAGGAAGGCCTCATCGCCTTCCTGGAGCAGCAGCGGCTGCCCGAGGCCAGCCGCCGCCGCGTGGAGATCATCAAGCAGGCCCGCCCCATTGCCTTGAAGGTGGTGGAGCTCTGGCGCGCCATCCCCTACCCCCACGACGAGGTCATGCGCTGCTACGCGGAGATCCGGCGCCTCAAGGACGAGTTCGACCGGGTCTCCGAGCCCGCTCTCCGTTAGCGGAGGACCTCCTCTGCCCCCGGGTCGGCGCCGCCGGCCCCGCTTGCGTTCTGGATCCACGTCTTTGAAGGAGGATGGCATGAAGGCGGTCCGTTTCCACGAGCATGGCGGCCCGGAGGTCCTCCGGTATGAGGAGGCCCCGGACCCAGAGGTCGCGGCCCATGAGATCCTGGTGCGGGTGCGGGCCTGCGCGCTGAACCACCTGGACCTCTGGCTCCGGAAGGGCCTGCCGGGGGTGAAGGTGCACCTCCCCCACATCTGTGGCGCGGATATGGCGGGGGAGGTGGCGGCAGTGGGCGCGGTCTGCACCCGGGTGAAGCCGGGCCAGCGGGTGGTCCTGATGCCGGCCGTCTCCTGCGGGCAATGTCAGGCCTGCCTCAGCGGCCGGGACAACCTCTGCCGGCACTACCAGATCCTGGGGGGGTACGGGCCCGTGGACGGGGGCTACGCCGAGTACGTGAAGGTCCCGGAGGTGAACGCCATCCCCCTGGCCGACCATCTCACCTTCGAGGCGGCAGCCGCGGTCCCCCTCACCTTCCTCACAGCCTGGAACATGCTGGTCGCCCTCGCGAGGGTCCAGCGGGGGGAGGATGTTCTGGTCATCGGGGCCGGGAGCGGCGTCGGCGCGGCGGCGGTCCAGATCGCGAAGCTGCTCGGGGCGCGGGTCATCGCCACGGCCGGTAGCGAGGCCAAGCTGGCGAAGGCCAAGGCGCTCGGCGCCGACCACGGGATCAACCACGCCAGCCAGGACATCGCCGCCGAGGTCCGGACGTTGACGGGGAAGCGGGGGGTGGACGTGGTCTTCGAGCACGTGGGGGAGGCGGTCTGGGGGAAGTGCCTTGCAGCTCTGACCCCCGGCGGGCGCCTGGTGACCTGCGGGGCCACGACGGGGGCCAATGCCACCACCGATCTCCGCTTCGTCTTCAGCAAGCAGCTCTCCATTCTGGGGGGCTACATGGGGCGGAAGGCGGACCTGCTGGCCCTCTGGAAGTTCGTGGAATCGGGAGAACTGAAGGGGGTGGTGGACAGCACCTTCCCGCTGAAGGAGGCGGCCGCCGCCCAGCGCCGGATGGAGGGGCGCCAGCACTTCGGGAAGATCGTCCTTACACCTTGACACGCAGGCCCCGCGGGGGGGCCAGACGGGAACCGACGGGGATGCCCTCCGGGCATCCCCGTTGCCTTTTCCTTGAGATCAGGTGGCCGGGCCCGGGGGGGAGGGGGCGGGGCGGATGGAGAGCTGGCGCCCCGCGTTCAGGACCCGGTAGGTGGTGCCGGGGACGAGGCGGCGCCGGTCGGCCCGCAGGCGAACTTCCAGGCCCCTCCGGTCGTACCAGTCGGTGTTCCGGGTGAGGTGGGTGAGGAGGCGCCGGACTAACGGACCGTGTCCCACATCCCGCCGCTCGGCCCCGCTCAAGGCCAGCAGGACGATCTGGTGGTACCCCAGGACCGGGTGGTCCAGTTGGAGGTACTCCAGGGTGATGCTGTCGTCCGGGACCGGGACGGCCAGGTCGTTGAAGCGGACCATCCGTCCCTCCAGGCGCAGTTCCCCGAGGGGGAGGGGCTCGGCGGGGGCGGTGGCCGTCGAGAGGAGGAGGCCGGTCAGCGTGAAGCCGACACAGGAGAGGCCCAGGAACGCGTGCGAGAGCTTGGAGAGGACCCCGCGGCCGTCCAGGGAGAGGGCCGATCGGAACAGGTGGGCGGCCGCCAGCATGGCGAGGACCGTGGCGGCGGCCACCAGGCGCCTGAGGTCGGAGCCCGGGGAGGCGAAGTCCACCGCCAGAACCACGGTGAGGGTGAGACTGTAGAAGACGACTAGCCCGGTTGCGACGCCGAGCAGGCGGACCCGGCGGACCCAGGGGTGACGTTTGAGGGCGTCGAACCGGAGGCGGGTCCGGAGGAAGAAGGGGAGCTGAAGGGCCCTCCCGCAGCTCAGGCACTGCGGGTCCCCCGGCAGGTTCACGGTGCCGCACTGGGGGCACCGGAGGAAGAGCCCCTCCTCGGCCCCCGCCCGCGCCCGCAGGCGGTGGAGGGCGAGGCGTAGGGGGGGGAGGAGCCAGGCGAGGAGGAGGGCCACTGCGGCGCAGGCGTAGAGCCACAGGCCGACCGTCCGGAGGGAGGACCCGAGGAGGGACTGGAGGAACTCGAAGAGGAGCCGGAGCATTCCCACTCACATCATCAACATGGTGCCGTTGACGTCCAGCGTGGCGCCGCTCACGAAGGCGGCCTCCGCCGAGGCCAGGAAGGTGACCGCGGCCGCCACCTCCTCGGGGGTTCCCAGCCGCCCCATAGGGCTTTTCCCGAGCACTCGCTCCCGCTCCTCCGGGGTAAAGGAGGAGAGCACCCGCTCCGTCTCGATCGGGCCGGGGGCGACGGCGTTCACGGTGATCCCCCGGCCGGCCACGTCCCGGGCCAGGTGGCGGGTGAGCCCGAGGACTCCGGCCTTCGCCGCGGTGTAGTGGGCCCCCTGGAAGGTGCTCATGGAACGGCCCGCGATAGAGGCGATGTTCACGATCCGGCCGTAGCCCTGCCTCAGCATCGCGGGCAGGACCGCCTTGCAGCAGA
>JBOHQK010000111.1:0-26637 GCA_050732195.1 Methylomirabilales bacterium (SeqCode) | reverse complement strand
GAGCGCCCTCGGAGCCGCCGCCCTCTTCCCGGGGCGAGCCGCTCCTCCGCCCGATACCCAGACAGGGCTGCGTCGCGGCTCACCCCGGGCGGGCGGCAGCAGGAGGGCGACTGGAGGCGTACGCTTTGGTACGCTCCGGACCGCCGCGGGCACCCCCCGCAGGGTGGTCGGAGAACGCCGTGAGGCGAAGTGAGTTGGCCCGGCAGTAGGTCCCTCGAGGTGGTATGCCCCATTCGCGCGCCGAGCGCGTCGGCGACCTGATTCGGGAAGAGCTGAGCGAGCTGCTCCTCCGGGCGGTGAAGGACCCCCGGGTGGGCATGGTGACCATCACCGGCGTCACGGTGAGTGCGGACCTGCGGTCCGCCCGGGTCTACGTCGTCAGCCGAGCCGGAGAGGGCGCGGAGGACCAGACGCTCGCCGGTCTCCGGGCGGCCCGTGGCTTCCTGAGGGGGGAGCTCGGCCGCCGTCTCCGCCTGAAGTTCTTCCCGGAGCTCACCTTCGTCGGCGACCCCTCTCTCGACCGCGCCATGCGCATCGCCACCCTCCTCCGGGGGCTCCACCCGGCGGGCGAGGAGCCGGCGGATGGGTGATTTCCCCCGGATGGTGGAGGTCCTCCGGGCCGCCCGCCGGGTGGCCGTGCTCTCCCACATCAACCCGGAGGCGGATTGCATCGGCGCGGCGCTCGGCTGCACCCTGGCGCTCAAGGAGCAGGGGAAGGCGGCCGTGGCCTACAACGCCGACCTCCTCCCCCGGGCCCTCCGCTTCCTCCCGGGGGCCGCCGACCTGGTGCAGGCCCAGCGGCTCCCGGGCCCCCTGGACTGCGTGGTCGTGGTGGACAGCAGCGACCCGGAGCGGGTGGGGGGGCTCCTCACCGGGGTCGGAGTCCCCGTCCTGAACGTGGACCACCACAAGACCAACGTCCGGTTCGGGACCCTCAACTGGGTGGTCCCGGAGGCCTCCTCGGCGGGCGAGATGGTCTTCCACCTCCTGCGGGCGCTGGGGCACTCCATCTCGCCCCCGGTGGCCATCAACCTCTACGCCGCGATCCTGACCGACACCGGCTCCTTCCACTACAGCAACAGCACCCCGGAGGCGCTCCGGGTGGCGGCCGCCTTGGTGGAGGCAGGGGCGGTCCCGGCCCAGATCACCGCGTCCCTGTACGAGCAGCGGGATGCCGGGGAGCTCCGGCTCCTCTCGCGCTGCCTCAGCACCCTGCAGCTCAGCCGGGACGGCCGGGTCGCCTGGATGGAGGTGACCGCGGCCGACCTGGCTGACGTGGGGCTCACGCAGGATGCCCTGGAGGGGTTCATCAACTATCCCCGCTCCATCGCCGGGGTGGAGGTGGCCCTCCTCTTCAAGGCCCTCACGGGGGACGGGATCCGGGTCTCCCTCCGCTCCCGGGGGCGGGCGGACGTGGCGGCCGTGGCGGCCACCTTCGGGGGCGGGGGCCACCACAACGCCGCCGGCTGCCACGTGCCGGGGAGCCCGGCGGCGGTCCGGGGGGCTGTCCTGGCGGCGGTGGAGCGGGAGCTCGCCGGGGCGGGGTGCGGGGGGCGGGGATGACCAACCGGCGGGAGCGGAGCGGCGTCCTCAACGTGAACAAGTCGGCGGGGATGACCTCCCACGACGTGGTGGACGCCGTCCGCCAGCTCTACGGGATGCGCCGGGTGGGGCACACCGGCACGCTGGACCCGCAGGGGACCGGGGTCCTCCCCATCTGCCTCGGGCGCGCCACCAAGATCGCCCAGTACCTGATGGCGGCCGACAAGGAATACCAGTTAACCATGCGCCTGGGGGTGACCACCGACACCCTGGACGCGGACGGGAAGGTGGTGGACGAGAAAGACTGGTCCGGGGTAACCCGGGAACAGCTGGAGGCCGCGCTCACCCGCTTCCGGGGGGAGATTCAGCAGATCCCCCCCCTCTTCTCGGCCAAGAAGGTCCAGGGGGAGCGCCTGTACCGGCTCGCCCGCAGGGGGCAGGTGGTGGAGCGGGCCCCGGTCACCGTCACGCTGTACGACGTGAAGTGCACCGCCTTCGAGCCCCCCGAGGTCGGCCTCTGGGCCTGGTGCGGGAAGGGGATGTACGCCCGGACCCTCTGCGACGACATCGGGCGGGCCCTCTCCTGCGGCGCCCACCTGGCCCGCCTCACCCGGACGCGCTCCGGGCGCTTCGAGGTGAAGGACGCCCTGACGCTCACGGAGCTCGCGGAGCAGGTGCGGGCCGGGCGGGGGGACGAGGTGTTGATTCCGATTGCCGAGGCGCTGGCCCACCTGCCGGCGGTCCGGGTGGCCCCCGAGGTGACCGCGGCGGTCCTGCACGGCGGGGCGATCGCCGCGGCCGCCGTGGTGGCCTTCCCGCCCGACGTCCGGAAGGGGACACTGGTCCGGGTCCTGGGGTTCCGGCGGCAGCTCCTCTCGCTTGCCCGGGTAGCCCTGGACTCCGCCGATTTCCCCACCACCGACCCCCGCCGGAGCGTCCTGACCCCGGTCCGGGTCTTCAGCGGGGCCGCGTGACGATGCAGGTAGTGTCGGACCTTGCCGCCCTGCGACAGCGGCCCTTCCCCGGGATCATCTGCGGCGTCGGGGTCTTCGACGGGGTCCACCTCGGCCACCAGGCCATCCTCCGGGGGGTGGTGGCGCAGCCACGGGCGGGCGGTGGAACTCCCGCGGTCTTCACGTTCCTCAACCACCCCCTCACCGTCCTGGCGCCCTCCCGCGCCCCCCGGCTCATCACGCCCCCTCCCCTGAAGATCCGGATCCTGGAGGAGCAGGGGATCGCCCTCACCATCGGTGTCCCCTTCACGCCCGCTATGGCAGCCCTCTCCCCGGAGACCTTCGTCCGCGACATCCTGGTGGGGCAGGTGGGGGTCCGGGGGGTCCACGTCGGGGCCGACTTCCGCTTCGGCCGGGGCCGGGAGGGAACCCCGGAGGACCTGATCCGCCTGGGGGCGGCCCTGGGATTTACGGTGAAGGTGGTGCCGGAGG
The DNA here is from genome assembly GCA_050732195.1 of Methylomirabilales bacterium (SeqCode). Taxonomy (GTDB): domain Bacteria; phylum Methylomirabilota; class Methylomirabilia; order Methylomirabilales; family JACPAU01; genus JACPAU01. The sequence continues at coordinate 23,650 of JBOHQK010000111.1, read as the reverse complement.
TGGCGGTGGGGGGGACGCCGGTTCACTCGACCCTCATCCGGGAACTGCTGGCCCAGGGGAAGCTCCGGGAGGCCCAGACCTTCCTGGGCCGCCCCTACCTGGTCCTGGGAGCGATCGAGGTGGGGGCCGGGCGCGGGAAGGCTTTGGGGTTCCCCACGGCCAACCTGGACGGGGGCGAGGTCCTCGTGCCGGACGGCGTCTACGCCGGCCGCGCCCGGGCGGCCGGAGAGTGGCGGAAGGCCGTGATGAGCCTGGGGGTGGCCCCCACCTTCGGCGGCACCCGCCGGTTGCTGGAGGTCCATTTCCTGCCCCCGCTCACCGAGGCGATCGGCCCGAGGGTGGAGCTAACGGTGGCCCTGCTCCACCGGATCCGGGACGAGATCCGCTTCCCGGACGCGGCAGCACTCGTGGCGCAGATGCGGCAGGACGTCGCCTTCGCCGAGCGCCTCCTCGCGGCCGAGGACGGCTAGTGTGACTCCAACGAATTGTGGATAGTACTCATGCAACGACCAGGGTGCCGGGCCAAATGGCGAGCATCACGAGGCCCGAGGGAGGAGGCGGCCGGAGGCGTACGCCCTGGTACGCTCCGGACCGCCGACAACTGAGAACAAAGTGAGGCGACGTCAGTTGGCCCGGCACTAGGCGGCGGCCGGAAATTCCCGTTGCGGCGGTGTGTTTTCTATGGTAGGCTATGTCCGCGAAAACATTGAGGATGCGCCGAGTGGCCGGGACTCCCTGCGCAAGGGGGTGAAAGGGGGGAGCGTGGAGATGGCGAAGGAGTTCGCCAAGAAGCAAGAATTGATCGGCCAATTCAAGATCCACGAGAGCGACACCGGATCGCCCGAGGTGCAGGTGGCCCTCCTCTCGGGCCGGATCAACTACCTCACGGAGCACCTGAGTGTCCACAAGGAGGACCACCATTCCCGCCGGGGTCTCTTGAAGATGGTTGGCCGGCGGAGGAAACTGCTGGACTACCTCAAGGACAAAGACATCCACCGGTATCGGGCCCTGATCGAGCGTCTGGGGATCCGCCGGTAGCCGTCCGCGGGCTGCCGTGACGGTCTGGGCGGTGCCGGGGGAGCCCCGGATCCGGACTCGCCGCGGGCAGCGGAAGAAAAGGACTCATGACTCATCGCTTTGAGACTGTCGTGGGGGGGAAGCCCCTCAGCATCGAGACCGGCGCCGTGGCCCGCCAGGCCGACGGGGCAGCCTGGGTCCGCTACGGGGACACCGTGGTGCTGGTCACCGCCGTGGCGGCCAAGCAGGCCCGGGAGGGGATTGATTTCTTCCCCCTCACGGTGGACTACCAGGAACGGGCGTACGCCGCCGGGAAGATCCCCGGGGGCTTCTTCAAGCGGGAGGGACGCCCCCGGGACGCCGAGACGGTGGCCTCCCGGCTCATTGACCGGCCCATCCGTCCCCTGTTTCCCAAGGGGTACCGCCGGGATGTCCAGATCATCGCCACCGTCCTCTCCGCCGACATGGAGAACGACCCGGACGTCCTGGCCATTGTCGGCGCGTCGGCGGCCCTCGCCGTCTCCCCGATCCCGTTCCTGGGGCCCATCGGCGCCGTCCGGGTTGGACGGGTGGACGGCCAGTTCGTCCTGAACCCCACCTACGGCCAGCTGGAGCGGAGCGACCTGGACCTGGTCATCGCAGGGACGCGGGAGGGGGTCGTGATGGTGGAGGCCGGGGCTCGGGAGGCCCCGGAGGAGGTCGTGCTGGAGGCCATCGCGGTCGGCCACAAGGCGCTGGCGGACCTCTGCCGGATCCAGGAGCAGTTCCAGAAGGCCGCGGGGAAACCCAAGACGCCCTTCACCCCCCCCACCCCGGGTCCCGCCCTCGCCGAGCGGGTGGCGGCGGCCTGCCGGGAGCCGATCCGGGCCCTGGCCGCCGGCCTCGGGAAGGAGGTTCGGGCGGACCGCCTGGCCGAGGTCCGGGAGCGGACCGTAGCCGGCTTTGCCGGGGAGCCGCCTGAGGTGCTGGCCCAAGTGCGGGAACTGGTGGAGAAGGTGGAGCAGGAGGAGATGCGCCGCCTGCTCCTAGAGCGGGGGATCCGGGCCGACGGCCGCACCCCGGACGTCATCCGCCCGATTCGGATCGAGGTCGGGCTGCTCCCCCGGACCCACGGCTCTGCCCTCTTCACCCGCGGGGAAACCCAGGCTCTGGTCACCACGACCCTGGGGACCTCCGAGGACGTCCAGCGCCTGGACAGCATCGAGGGGGAGGGGTTCAAGCGGTTCATGCTCCACTACAACTTCCCCCCCTTCAGCGTGGGGGAGGTCCGCTTCCTCCGGGGACCGGGGCGCCGGGAGATCGGCCACGGGGCGCTGGCCGAGCGGGCCCTCCTGACGGTCCTGCCGGCCCCCGAGGAGTTCCCGTACACGCTGCGCATCGTCAGCGACATCCTGGAGTCGAACGGCTCCTCCTCCATGGCGACCGTCTGCGGGGCTTCCCTCTCCCTCATGGACGCCGGCGTGCCGATCCGGGCGGCAGTGGGGGGCGTGGCCATGGGGCTGGTGAAGGAGGGGGACAAGGTGGCCATCCTCACCGACATCATGGGGCTGGAGGACCACCTGGGGGATATGGACTTCAAGGTGGCCGGGACGCGGCGGGGGCTCACGGCCCTGCAGATGGACATCAAGATCTCCGGCGTGACGGCCGCCCTGATGGGGGAGGCGTTGGAGCGGGCCCGCGCGGCGCGGCTCCACGTCCTGGACCAGATGGACAAGGTCTTGGCTCACCCCCGGGACCACATCTCCTCCTACGCGCCGCGGATTATTTCCTTCAAGATCCCCGTGGACAAGATCCGGGAGGTGATCGGCCCGGGCGGGAAGATGATCCGGAGCATCATCGAGGAGACGGGGGTCAAGATCGATATCAGTGACGACGGGACGGTGGAGATCGCCTCGGCGGACGAGGCCGCCGCCGCCAGGGCCCTCGGGATCATCAACAAAATCATCGAGGTCCCGGAGGTGGGGAAGACGTACACCGGCAAGGTGAAGAAGATCACCGACTTCGGCGCCTTCGTGGAGATCCTCCCCGGTACCGACGGGCTCCTGCACATCTCCCAGATCGCGGAGCAGCGGATCGTGCGGGTGGAGGATGTCCTGAAGGAGGGGGACGAGGTGACCGTCAAGGTGATCGAGATTGACCGGGCGGGCAAGGTTCGCTTGAGCCGCAAGGAGGTTCTCCGGGACCAGCAACAGCGCGAGAAGCGGTAGCCCCATGCCCCGTTCCCCCCTCATCCGGAAGGCGGTCCTGGCGAACGGGCTCACGGTCCTGACGGAGCGGATGCCCGCCGTCCGGTCCGTGGCCCTGGGGGCGTGGATCGGGGTCGGCTCCCGGGACGAGGAGGCGTCGCAGGCCGGGGTCTCCCACTTCCTGGAGCACATGCTCTTCAAAGGGACGGAGCGGCGCTCGGCCGAGGCCATCGCCCAGGAGATCGAGGCGGTCGGGGGAAAGCTGGACGCCTTCACCTCCCGGGAGCACACCTGCTACTACGCCAAGGTCCTCGGGGAGCACCTCCCGCTCGCCGTGGACCTCCTCGCCGACCTCCTCCTCCATCCGCGCCTGGACGTAGCCGACCTCGAGAAGGAGCGGGGGGTCATCCTCCAGGAGATCCGGATGGTGGAGGACACCCCTGACGACGAGATCCACGACATCTTCGCCCGGGCCATCTGGGGGGAGCACCCCCTGGGGCGCTCCATCCTGGGGCGTCCCCAGACGCTCGAGGCCCTCACCCGGGAAGCCCTCCGCGCGTACCTCGCGGACCACTATCGCCCCCACCGGACCATCCTGGCCGCCGCCGGCGACCTGGACCACGACCGGCTGCTGGAACTGATCCAGGCCCACCTGGGGGCCTGGGACGGTCCGGCGGCTCCGGCGGTCCCGCCTGCCCCTCCAGTGGCCCGCCCGGCCACCATCGCCAAGGACCGGGACGTCTCGCAGGTCCACCTCTGCCTGGGGGTCGAGGGCCTCCCCTACGCCCACCGGGACCGCTACGCCCTCAACCTCGTGAACACGGTCCTCGGCGGGGGGATGTCCAGCCGCCTCTTCCAGGAAGTCCGGGAGAAGCGGGGGCTGGTCTACTCCATCTACTCCTACCTGGCCTCCTACCGGGACGCCGGCCTGCTGGTCATCTACGCCGGGTGCGGCGAGGCCGCCCTGGAGGAGGTCATCGGCTGCATCCGGGAGGAGTGCGCCCGCCTGGCGGAGCGCCCCATCGAGACCGAGGAGTTCCGGCGGGCGAAGGAGCAGTTGAAGGGGAACCTCCTGCTCGGCCTGGAGAGCACCAGCAGCCGCATGACCCGCCTGGCCAAGATGCAGATGTACTTCGGGCGCACCTTCAGCCTGGACACCATCATCCGGGGCATCGAGGAGGTCACCCCGGAGCGCTTCCAGCAGGTGGCCCGGGCATGCTTCGCGGACGGGCGGTTCACCCTGACGACCATCGGCCCGCTGGCCCGGGTCGGGGCCGTCCCGGTCCCCGCCTGAGGAGAAGCCGCCCCCGGCCGGCCCGGGGGAGGGGGAGCTCGTGATCCCGCGCTACAGCCGCCCGGCCATGGCCCGCCTCTGGGAGGAGCGGACCCGGCTCGACCTCTGGCTCCGGATCGAGGTCCTGGCCTGCGAGGCCTGGGCGAAGCTGGGGGAGATCCCCGCCGAGGCGCTCCGGGTCATCCAGGAGCGGGCCGGCTACGACCCGGAGCGGGTCGCGGCCATCGAGCGGGAGGTCAAGCACGACGTGGTCGCCTTCCTGACGGCCGTGGCGGAGCGGGTGGGGCCGCCGGCCCGCTACATCCACCGGGGGTTGACCTCCTCGGACGTGCTGGACACCGCGCTCGCCGTCCAGATGCGGGACGCGGCCGACCTCCTCCTGGAGGGCCTGGACGGGCTGCGGGCGGCCCTCCGGCACCTCGCCCTGGCCCACAAGGACACGCCGATGGTGGGGCGCACCCACGGGGTGCACGCTGAGCCCATCACCTTCGGCCTCAAGGTGGCCCGCTGGTACGCCGAGGCGGGCCGGAACCGGGAGCGGCTCCTCCAGGCGCGGGAGGCGGCGGCGGTCGGGAAGGTTTCGGGGGCGGTGGGAACCTTCGCCCACGTCCCCCCGGCGGTGGAGGAGTACGTCTGCCAGCGCCTGGGGCTCACGGCCGAGCCGGTGGCGAGCCAGGTCGTTCCCCGGGACCGCCACGCCCAGTACCTCCTGGCCCTGGCCCTGACGGGGGCGGCCCTGGAGAACGCGGCCCTGGAGATCCGCCACCTGCAGCGGACGGAGGTCCTGGAGGTGGAGGAGCCCTTCGCGGAGGGGCAGAAGGGGTCCTCCGCCATGCCTCACAAGCGCAACCCGGTCGGCTGCGAGCAGATCTGCGGCCTGGCGAGGCTCCTGCGGACCAACGCGTTCGCGGCCCTGGAGAACGTGGCCCTCTGGCATGAGCGGGACATCAGCCACTCCTCCGTGGAGCGGGTCATCCTCCCGGACAGCACCATTCTGCTCGATTACCTGCTGCACCGCTTCACCGAGATCGTTGAAGGCCTCCGGGTGTACCCGGAGCGGATGCGGGAGAACCTGGAGCGGAGCGCCGGGCTCCTCGCCTCCCAGCGGGTCCTCCTGGCCCTGACCGACAAGGGGCTCTCCCGCGAGGAGGCCTACCGGCTCATCCAGGGGCACGCCATGCGGGCGCGGGAGGAGGGGGCGGACTTCGCCGCCCTCCTGCGGGCGGACCCCGTTATCCGGCGGCACCTGTCGGAGGGCGAGATCGCCGCCTGCCTCGCCCTGGAGCCCACGGTCGCCCAGGTGGACACCCTCTTCGAGCGCGTGGGCTTGCTGGAGTCGGAGACGGAGTAGGCCGAGGGAGGATCAGACCGGGATGGAGCGGCGCGCGCAGATCTACGAGGGGAAGGCCAAGATCCTGTACGAGACGGGCGACCCCGACCTGCTCATCCAGTACTTCAAGGACGACGCCACGGCCTTCAACGCGGCGAAGCGCGGGACCATCGTCGGGAAGGGGGTCATGAACAACCGGATCGCGGCCACCCTCCTCGCCCACGTGGCCGAGCACGGCGTCCCCACCCACTTCGTCAAGGTCCTCTCCGACCGGGAGATGCTGGTCAAGCGCCTCCAGATGGTCACAATCGAGGTGGTGGTCCGCAACATCGTGGCCGGGAGCCTGGCCAAGCGCCTCGGGCTCCCCGAGGGGCAGGAGTTGGCGGAGCCGGTCCTGGAGTTCTTTTACAAGAACGACGCCCTGGGGGACCCCATGATCAACGACTCCCACATCCGGATGCTCTGCCTGGCCACCGGCCCCGAGATGGAGGCCATCGTGGACGGCGCCTTCCGGGTGAACGAGCTCCTGACGGAGTACTTCGACCGGCGGGGGATCCTGCTGGTGGACTTCAAGCTGGAGTTCGGGCGGTACAAGGGGGAGATCCTGCTGGGGGATGAGATCACGCCGGACGGCTGCCGGCTCTGGGACAAGGCGACGCATGAGAAGATGGACAAGGACCGGTTCCGGCGGGACCTGGGGAGGGTGGAGGAGGCCTACGCCGAGGTCCTCCGGCGGGTCTGCGGCTAGGCTGAATGATGCTGCAGGCGAGAGTGGTCATCACGCTGAAGCAGGGCATCCTGGACCCGCAGGGGGACACGGTGCGGAGCGCCCTGCAGAGCCTGGGCTTCGACGGCGTGGCGGACTGCCGGGTGGGGAAGTTCATCCTCCTGCGCCTGACGGAGAGCGACCGGGCCAAGGCGACGGCCCGGGTGGAGGAGATGTGCCGGCGCCTGCTGACCAACCCGGTCATCGAGGACTTCCGCTTCGACCTGGAGGAGACCCCGTGAGGTTCGGGATCCTGGTCTTCCCGGGCTCCTGGAGCCACCAGGACTTCCAGCACGTCCTGGCGGACGTGATGGGGTTTGAGGCCCGCGAGGTCTGGCACAAAGCGACCAGCGTCGAGGGCTTCGACTGCCTCATCCTCCCGGGCGGCTTCGCCCACGGCGACTACCTGCGGGCGGGGGCGATCGCCCGCTTCTCCCCCGTGATGCCCGCGGTCGTGCGCTTCGCGGAGCGGGGTGGGCTCGTGCTCGGCTCCTGCAACGGGTTCCAGATCCTGTGCGAGGCCGGCCTGCTCCCCGGCGCCCTCTTACGAAACGCCTCCCTCCAGTACCGGTGCCAGTGGGTCCACCTGCGCCTCGAGTCCACGGCCACCCCCTTCACCGCCGCTCTCACGCCGGGCCAAATCCTCCGGATGCCCATCTCCCACGGGGAGGGGCGCTATCACGCCGACCCCGAGACGCTGCGCCGCCTGAACGGGGAGGGGCGGGTCCTCTTCCGCTACTGCGCCCCCGACGGCAACCTCCCGCCGGAGGCCAACCCCAACGGGTCCCTGGAGCACATCGCCGGCGTCTGCAACGCGCGGGGGAACGTGCTCGGCCTCATGCCCCACCCCGAGCGGGCCGCCGAGGGCGTGCTGGGCTCCGAGGACGGCCGCCTCCTCTTCGAGGGGCTCCTCGCCCGGGCCCTCGGGTAGGCCCATGCCCCGCACCCTCCTCACCGAGCCCCGCGTGACGCCCGAGGTGGTGGCCGCCCACGGCCTCACGGAGGAGGAGTACGCGGCCGTCCGGGCGATCCTGAGGCGGGAGCCCACCTATACGGAGCTGGGCATCTTCTCCGTCATGTGGTCGGAGCATTGCTCCTACAAGTCCAGCCGGGTCCATTTGAGGACCCTCCCGACGGCGGGCCCCCGGATCCTCCAGGGGCCCGGGGAGAATGCCGGGGTGGTGGACATCGGGCATGGCCTCGCCGCTGTCTTCAAGATCGAGAGCCACAACCACCCCTCCTTCATCGAGCCCTACCAGGGGGCGGCCACCGGGGTGGGCGGAATCATCCGGGACATCTTCACCATGGGGGCCCGGCCCCTCTGCCTCCTGGACTCCCTCCGGTTCGGTCCCCTCACCGAGGCGAAGAGCCGCTACCTGGTCGGGGGGGTCGTGGCCGGCATCGCCAGCTACGGGAACGCGGTGGGGGTCCCCACCGTGGGGGGGGAGGTGGCCTTCGCGGAGTCCTACGCGCTGAACCCGCTGGTCAACGTCCTCTGCCTGGGCATCGCGCCCGCGGACCGCATCTTCACGGCCCGGGCGGGCGGCCCCGGCAACCCGGTCATCTACGTGGGGGCTAAGACGGGCCGGGACGGGATCCACGGGGCCACGATGGCCTCCGAAACCTTCGACGAGACCTCCGAGGAGCGGCGGCCGACGGTCCAGGTAGGGGACCCGTTCCGGGAGAAGCTCCTCATCGAGGCCTGCCTCGAACTGATGGGGACCGGTCAGGTGGTGGGGATCCAGGACATGGGGGCCGCGGGCCTCACCTGCTCCTCCTGCGAGATGGCCAGCCGCGGGGGGACCGGGATCGAGCTGGAGCTCACCCGGGTCCCGCGGCGCGAGGAGGGGATGACCCCCTACGAGGTGATGCTCTCCGAATCCCAGGAGAGGATGCTGGTGGTGGTCCGCCAGGGGGCTGAAGAGGCCGTCCGGGCCATCTTCGCCAAGTGGGACCTGGACGCCGTGGTGGTGGGGCGGGTCACCGATGACGGGCTCCTCAGGGTGCTGGACGGGGGGAAGGTGGTGGCGGAGATCCCGGCGGATGCTCTGGCCGAAGGGGCCCCGGCCTACCGCCGGCCGGCCTCGCGCCCTGCCGCCCTCGATGCCCTCCAGGGAGCCGACCTCTCGGACCTGCCCCCACCGGCTGACTGGGGGGCGGCCCTCACCGCCCTCCTCGCCTCCCCCACCATCGCCTGCAAGCGGGACATCTGGCGCCAGTACGACCACATGCTCTACCTGAACACGATCGTCCTGCCCGGTTCCGACGCCGTCGTCCTGCGCCTGAAGGGGCACCCGGGCGGCCTCGCCCTCGCCACCGACGGCAACGGCGGCTACTGCTTCCTGGACCCCTACGTGGGGGGGATGATCGCGGTGGCGGAGGCGGCGCGGAACGTCTCCTGCGCCGGGGCCGAGCCGGTCGCCCTGACCAACTGCCTGAACTTCGGCGATCCGACCCGGCCCGAGGTCATGTGGCAGTTCGCGGAGGTGATCCGGGGGATGGGGGAGGCGTGCCGGGCGCTCGGGACCCCGGTGACGGGGGGCAATGTCAGTTTCTACAATGAGACCCTGGGGCGGGCCATCTTCCCCACCCCCATCGTGGGGATGCTGGGGCTCCTGGAAGACATCCGCCACGCCACGACGCAGTGGTTCAAGGGGGCCGGGGACATGGTCTATCTGCTGGGGGAGACTCGGGATGAACTGGGGGGGAGCGAGTACGTAAAGACCCTGCGCGGCCGCGAGGAGGGGCGGCCCCCGGCCCTGGACCTGGCGCGGGAGCGGGCGGTCCAGGCCGCCTGCCGGGCGGCCATCCGGGCCGGTCTTACCCGCTCGGCCCACGATGTGAGCGAGGGGGGGCTCGCCGTGGCGCTGGCTGAATCCTGCATCCCGGTCGAGGGGGAGCCGCTCGGGTTCAGCGGCACGCTCCCCGGGCCGCTCCGGCCGGAGGCGGCCTTCTTCGCCGAGAGCCAGTCCCGCATCGTGCTCTCCGTCCGGCCGGAGCAGGCTGGCGCGCTCGAGGCCCTCGCCAGGAAGCACGGGGTCCCCTGCACGTTGCTGGGCACGACCGAGGGGCGCACCTTCACCCTGACGGCGGGGAGGACCACGCTCCGGGCGGAGGTGGCGGCCTTGGCGGAGGCCTGGCGGGGCGGCCTCGCGGCGGCGGCCGCGGGGGGCCGCGACGGGAGGCGGGCGTGAAGACGATCCAGGTCGGCATCCTGGGCCTGGGGACGGTGGGGGGGGGCGTCGTCCGCCTCCTGCAGGAGAACGGGCCCATGATCGACGCCCGGCTGGGGGCGCGCCTCCAGGTCAAGCGCATCGCCCGCCGCCGCCCGGATGCCCCCGCCCCCGTCGCCGTGGACCCGGCCCTCCTCACGGCTGACCCCCTGGAGGTCATCCGGGATCCGGCCATCCAGATCGTCGTGGAGCTCATCGGGGGGACGGAGGAGGCCCGCCGCTACTCCCTGGAGGCTCTCCGGGCCGGGAAGCACCTGGTGACGGCCAACAAGGCGCTGCTCGCAACCCACGGCCTGGAGATCTACCGGGCCGCGGCCGAGCGGAAGCTGGACCTGGGCTTCGAGGCGGCGGTCTGCGCGGGCATCCCGATCATCCGGGCGCTGCGGGACGGGCTAGTGGCCAACCGGATCCGGTCGCTCCTGGGCATTATCAATGGGACCGCCAACTACATCCTCACCAAGATGACCGAGCAGGGGCGCCCCTTCGCCGAGGTGCTGGCGGAGGCCCAGGACAAGGGCTACGCCGAGGCGGACCCCACCCTGGACGTGGGGGGGCACGACGCCGCCCACAAGCTCCAGATCCTGGCCTCCATCGCCTACAACACCTTCATCGAACTCCCGCAGATCCCGGTGGAGGGGATCGCCGGCATCGACCCCTCCGACATCCGCTACGCCCGGGAGCTGGGCTACGTGGTGAAGTTGCTCGCCATCGCCAAGCTGGCTGACGGGGAGCTAGAGGTCCGGGTGAGCCCCAGCCTGATCCCCGAGGACCACCTGCTGGCCTCGGTCCGGGGGGTCTACAATGGGGTCTACCTGGTGGGGGATGCGGCCGGGCCCCAGATGTTCTACGGGCGGGGGGCGGGGCAGATGCCCACGGCCAGCGCCGTCGTGAGCGACATCGTGGAGATCGCGGCGAACATCCTGGCCGAGCGCCCCTCCCGCCAGGCCACCCTCCACCGCCCCGGGGTGCAGGCGGAGTTGGCCCTGAAACCGCTCCAGGAGATCCGGACCCGCTACTACCTCCGGGTGATGGTGACCGACAAGCCTGGGGTCCTCTCCAAGGTCTCCGGGGTCCTGGGGAATCACAACGTGAGCATCGCCTCCGTGATCCAGAAGGCCCGGCACACGCAGGAGGGCGTCCCCATCGTGATGATGACCCATGAGGCGCGGGAGGGGGACCTCAAGACGGCCCTGGCCGGGATCGACCGCCTCGATGTGGTGAGCGCCCAGACCATCTGCCTCCGGGTCGAGGAGCCGTAAGCCGACGATGGGACCGGGCCTGATCCAGCGCTACCGCGCGTTCCTGCCGGTCACCGACCGGACGCCCGTCGTCTCCCTCGGGGAGGGGAACACGCCGCTGCTGCGGGCGAGGGCTCTCGAGGCCTGGCTGGGCTGCCGGGCGGAGGTGTACCTGAAGGTGGAGGGGGCCAACCCCAGCGGGTCCTTCAAGGATCGGGGGATGACGGTGGCGCTCAGCAAGGCGGTGGAGGAGGGGGCGCGCGCGGTCATCTGCGCCTCCACCGGCAACACCTCCGCCTCCGCCGCCGCCTACGCCGCAGCGTCTGGGTGCGCCGCCTACGTCCTGGTCCCCCAGGGGAAGATCGCCCTAGGCAAACTCTCCCAGGCGGTGGCCCACGGCGCCACCGTCCTCCAGGTGCAGGGGAACTTCGACGATGCCCTCAAACTGGTCAAGGAGGTGGCCGCCACCCACCCGGTGGCCCTGGTCAATTCCATCAACCCCTACCGGATCGAAGGGCAGAAGACGGGGGCCTTCGAGGTGTGCGACCAGCTCACGGACGCGCCGGATCTCCTCTGCATCCCGGTGGGGAACGCCGGGAACATCACCGCCTACTGGCGGGGGTTCCAGGAGTACCGGGCGGCCGGCCGCACGCGCCGGGTGCCCCGGATGCTGGGCTGGCAGGCGGAAGGGGCGGCCCCGCTCGTCCTGGGCCACCCCGTCAAGGACCCCGAGACCATCGCCTCCGCCATCCGGATCGGCAACCCCGCCTCGTGGCAGTCGGCGGTGGCGGCGGCGGAGGAGTCGGGCGGGGCCATCGGGGCGGTCTCTGACGCGGAGATCCTGGAGGCCTACGCCGAGATCCCGAGGCGGGAGGGGATCTTCTGCGAGCCCGCCTCCGCCGCGGCCGTGGCCGGCCTCCGGAAGTTGCACCGGGAGGAGGGGCTCCCGCCCGGGTCCCGGATCGTCTGCGTCCTAACCGGGCACGGCTTGAAGGACGCCGATCGGGCGCTCACCCTGGCCCCCCGGCCGGCCTCGGTCCTCCCCACCCTGGAGGCGGTCGCGGCCGCCCTCGGGCTCCCCTAGCCGGCGGCGCCCTCGGGGCCGGCACCGGCGCGGTTGACAATTTGGCGCGGCGTCTGCTAATTTCTAGTGCCTCACGCGGGAATAGCTCAGCGGTAGAGCATCGCCTTGCCAAGGCGAGGGTCGCGGGTTCAAATCCCGTTTCCCGCTCCATGGACGCGTGTGGAGTCGCCGGTGGCCGGAGCCGCGCCCGCGGAGGCCCATGCTACCGGCTCCTGGCTGCTGTGGATCTGGGCGGCGTAGCCAAGTGGCTAAGGCAGAGGTCTGCAAAACCTTTATTCGGCGGTTCGAGTCCGCCCGCCGCCTCCAGCATCTTCAGGGAAAGTGAGAAGCGGCCGGCCGGGCTGGCCGCCGCGGGCCGGGGTGGCGGAACTGGGAGACGCAGGGGACTTAAAATCCCCCGGGCCTCACGGCCCATGTCGGTTCGACTCCGACCCTCGGCACCAGGAAGAGGGATTTGCGGCAAGCGCGCGGGGAAGGGCGGCGGGACCGCGGGGATTCAGCAGACCGGCGGGCCCCCGTGGCGGGCATGGAGGCACGTAGCTCAGGGGGAGAGCGCTTGCTTGACGCGCAAGAGGTCGGCGGTTCGAGACCGCCCGTGCCTACCATCTCGATGGGGTTCCACCGGACGGCGGTGGTGGCGGTGTAGGGCATCGCGGGGCCCGGCGCCCCGTGGTGCCCTATTCGTGTCTTAGCGAGGGCGGGAGCGCCCGCACTGGAGCCATGACGCAGGTCCTGCTCCTGATGCCCGACGGCACCGAGCGCCCGGCCCCGGCCGGGGCGTCCGCCCGCGAGCTGCTGCGCGCGGCGGGGCTCCCCCGTCCGGAGCGGGTGCTGGCGGTCAAGGTGGACGGCGTCCTCCGGGACCTGGCGGCCCCGGTCCCCCCGGGGGCCCGGGTCGAGCCGGTCACCCCGGAGCACCCGGAGGCGCTGCCGCTCCTGCGCCACTCCGCGGCCCACTTGATGGCGGCGGCGGTCCTGGAGCTTTTCCCCGGGACGGAATTCGCCATCGGGCCGGCTATCGCCGACGGGTTCTACTACGATGTCCAGACCCCGCGTCCCCTCACCCCCGAGGACCTCCCAGCCATCGAGGCCAAGATGGCCGAGCTGGTGCAGGCCCGCCTCCCCTACGAGCGGACCGAGGTCCCGCTGGAGGCGGCGCTCCAGGAAGCGCGGGCCCTGGGGCAACCCTTCAAGGTGGAGATCCTGGAGACGCTCCGGGCCACCGGCTCCTCCCGGCCCGACGCCGAGCTGAGCGGCGAGGCGGAGGCGGGGGCGAGGACGGTCTCCTGGTACCGGACGGGGAAGTTCCTGGACCTCTGCCGGGGTCCCCATGCCCCGGACACCTCCCACATCCCGGCCTTCAAGCTCACCCACCTGGCCGGAGCCTACTGGCGGGGGAACGAGCGCCGGCCGATGCTCACCCGCATCTACGGGACCGCCTTCTTCGACCGGAAGGCGCTGGAGGAGCACCTCTTCCGCCTGGAGGAGGCGAAGCGCCGGGACCACCGACGGCTGGGGCGGGAGCTCGACCTCTTTAGCACCGCGGAGGAGGTGGGCGGGGGCCTCATCCTCTGGCACCCGAAGGGCGGACTCGTCCGCAAGCTCATCGAGGACTTCTGGCGGGAGGCACACCTGGAGGACGGCTACGACTTGGTCTACTCCCCCCACGTGGGCCGGGAGCTGCTCTGGAAGACGAGCGGCCACTTGGATTTCTACCAGGAGTACATGTACGCCCCCATGGAGCTGGAGGGGCAGAACTACTATGTCAAGCCGATGAACTGCCCGTTCCACATTATGATTTACAAGGCGAAGGTCCGCTCCTACCGGGAGCTCCCGCTCCGCTACGCGGAGCTCGGGACGGTCTACCGGTTCGAGCGCTCCGGCGTGCTGCACGGGCTGCTGCGCGTCCGGGGCTTCACCCAGGACGACGCCCACCTCTTCTGCCGGCCCGACCAGATGGAAGCGGAGGTCCTCCGCTGCGTGGACTTCAGCCTCTTCATCCTCCGGACCTTCGGGTTCACCGACTTCGAGACCTGGGTGGCCACCCGGCCGCCGAAGGCGGTGGGGGAGGAGGAGATGTGGGCTCGGGCCACCGAGGCCCTGAAGGGGGCGGCGCGGCAGGCCGGCCTTCCCTTCCAGGTGGAGGAGGGGGGCGGCGCCTTCTACGGTCCCAAAATTGACCTCAAGATCAAGGACAGCCTGGGGCGCCCCTGGCAGTGCACCACCATCCAGTTCGACTTCAACCTGCCAGAGCGCTTCGACATCACCTACGTGGGGGAGGACAACCGCCCTCACCGCCCTTTCATGATCCACCGGGCATTGCTCGGTTCCCTGGAGCGGTTCCTGGGGGTGCTGCTGGAGCACTATGCCGGGGCCCTGCCCTTCTGGCTGGCCCCGGTGCAGGTCCGGGTCCTCCCGGTGGCGGACCGCCACCACGACTACGCGGGGAGCATCGCGGCGAGCCTTCGGGAAGGCGGGCTCCGGGCGGAACTGGACGCCCGCAACGAGAAGGTGGGGTACAAGGTGCGGGAAGCGGAGCTGGAGAAGGTGCCGTACATCCTGGTGGTTGGCGACCGGGAGGCCGCGGGCGGCCACGTTGCGGTCCGCGCCCGGGGGCGCCAGAGGGACGTGGGACAGATGCCGATGGGGGAGTTCCTGGCCTGGGTGCGCGCGCGGGAGGCCATGCCGGCGCCGCGGCGCCGCGGCCCCGGCCCAGGGGGAGGTGACATCCATCAGTAGGGGCATTCGTATTAACGACCGGATCCGGGTGAAGGAGGTGCGGGTGGTGGGCTCCGATGGGGTCCAGCTGGGGATCCTCCCGATCCAGGAGGCCTTGGAGAAGGCGCAGGCCCTCTCCCTCGACCTGGTGGAGGTGGCCCCCCTGGCCAAGCCGCCGGTCTGCCGCATCATGAACTACGGCAAGTACCGGTACGAGGAGTCCAAGAAGGCCAAGGAGGCGAAGAAGAAACAGGTCATTATCCAGCTCAAAGAGATCAAGATGCGGCCGAAGACCGACGAGCACGACTTTAACTTTAAAGCCCGGCACGTGGACCGCTTCCTCCGGGCGGGGCACAAGGCCAAGGTGACCATGATGTTCCGGGGCCGGGAGGTGGTCCACACCCAGTTGGGGAAGCGGCTGCTGGATCGGCTGGCCGAGACCCTGAAGGAGATCGCCCTCATCGAGCAGAACCCACGGCTCGAGGGGCGGAACATGACTATGATCCTGGCGCCGCGGCCGGAGGTGCGCCGGGCGGAGCGGGCGGCCGCCGCGGCCGGCTCCGGCTCGGCCGGTGGGGCGGGAGGCGGCACGAGCGGGGGCGCGCCGGCCCCGCCCGCTGGTACGCCGCCGGGTCCCCCCAAGCCTTGAGGGAGGAGCGGTCCCCATGCCGAAGGTGAAGACCAAGCGGGGGTTGGCCAAGCGGGTGAAAGGCACCGGGACCGGGAAGGTCCGGCGCTACCGGGCAGGCAAGAGCCATCTCCTGACCAAGAAATCGCGGGGGCGTAAGCGCCGCCTCCGGCAGGGCGACCTGATCCACCCGGCCGACGCGAAGCGGATCCGGCGCCTCGTCCCCTACCTGTAGGGAGCCGTCTGCCCCCGCCGCAGGCCCTGCGGGGGGCGGAGCGACCGATCAAGGAGCACGAGTATGCCACGCGTGAAGGGAGGTCCCGCGACCCGCCGCCGGCGGAACCGGGTCCTAAAAAAGGCGGAGGGGTTCTGGGGGAAGCGGAGCAAGGCCTACCGCAGCGCCCAGGAGGCGGTGAACAAGTCCCAGCAGTACGCCTACCGGGACCGGCGGGCCAAGAAGCGGGACTTTCGCCGCCTGTGGGTCACCCGCATCAACGCGGCGGCCCGGCTCTATGGCCTCTCCTACAGCCGCCTGATGCATGGGCTCCGGGCGGCCGGGATCGCCGTGGACCGGAAGATCCTGGCGGACCTGGCGGTCCGGGACGCCGTGGCCTTCGAGCGGCTGGCGGCGGCGGCCAAGGCGGCGGCCCCGGCCTAGCGGTCGGCCTGCCCGCCGCCCTCCTGCGCCCCGATTTCGGTCGGGGCGAACTTTTTGGAGAGGACCGATGCGCGACCTGCTCAAGGGGCTGGATGCCCTGGAGGCCGAGGCGACGGCCGCCGTGGAGGCTGCCGACGAGGGCGCTCTCGAAGACCTCCGGGTCCGCTACCTCGGGCGGCGGGGCAGCCTCACCGCCATCCTGCGCGGGCTCCCGGACCTGCCACCGGAGGCCCGCCCGGTCGTGGGGCAGCGGGCCAACGCGGTCAAGGCGGCGATCGAGGGGGCGCTCGAGGCCCGCCGCCTGGCGCTGCGCGCGGCCGCCCGGGTCGGCCTCGCCGCCGACCGGCTCGACAGCACCCTCCCCGGCCGCCCCCCCATGCTCGGGGGCCTGCACCCCCTCACCGCCACCCTCGAGGACATCCTGGAGATCTTCTCCTCCCTCGGCTTTGCCGTGGCCGAGGGCCCCGAGGTGGAGCTGGACTACTACAACTTCGAGGCCCTGAACATCCCGAAGGACCACCCCGCGCGGGACATGCAGGATACCTTCTACATCACCGACGAGGTGCTCCTCCGGACCCACACGTCCCCCGTCCAGGTTCGGGTCATGGAGGCCCAGCCCCCGCCGGTCCGGGTGGTGGTCCCGGGAAAGGTGTACCGCCGGGACGCCGACGTGACCCACAGCCCCATGTTCCATCAGGTGGAGGGGCTCCTGGTGGACGAGGGGGTCACCTTCGCCGACCTCAAGGGGACCCTGACCGCTTTCGTGCGCCTCTTCTTCGGGGACGCCACCCGCCTCCGGTTCCGCCCCTCGTTCTTCCCCTTCACGGAGCCGAGCGCCGAGGTGGACATCTCCTGCGTCATCTGCCGCGGGGCCGGCTGCCGGGTCTGCTCCCAGGGCGGGTGGCTGGAGATCCTGGGGGCGGGCATGGTGGACCCGGAGGTCTTCCGGTTCGTCGGCTACGACAGCGAGCGGTTCACCGGCTTTGCCTTCGGGATGGGGGTGGAGCGGATCGCCATGCTCCGCTACGGGATCGACGACATCCGGCTCTTCTTCGAGAACGATCTCCGGTTCCTGGAGCAGTTCCATGCCCTCTAGCGCCGCTCCAACGAATTCCACCGAGGAGGGCAGCCGGGCCGCGGGTGGCGCCGGGCGCGGCCCCCGAGCGGCCGGGTGGAGTGGGACCCCCTCGGCCTCCTTCCGCAATTCGCGGAATGGCGGAAGGGGCGGAGCGGGTGACGGAGCCCGGCCGCGAGTGGGGCACGCCGGCGACAGGACCCGCGGCAAAACGGTCTGTTAGGATTGCGCCGGATTCCTTGGATCGCGACTGGCACAGCGGGCGTCCCAGGGGGCGGCCCGCTCGGCCGGGGCCGCGGGGGGAGGGGGTGGCGGCGATGACGAGCCCGCCGCTTCTGGGCGAGGCGGACGTGGCCCGAGCCATCGGCGGGGGGAACATCGCGGCCGAGATCGTCCACCCCGGGGAGAAGACCCCTACGGTGGAGGAGGCGGCGGCGGCCCTCCACGTCAGCACCGCCCAGATCGTGAAGTCCCTGGTGTTCCTGGTGGACGACGTGCCCCACCTCGTCATCACCAACGGGACCGGCCGGGTGGATCCTCGGGCCCTGGCGGCCGCCCTGGGGGGCGCGAAGGCCCGCCTGGCGCGCCCCGAGGAGGCCTCGGCCCTCACCGGGTACGCCGTGGGGGGGATGCCCCCCTTCGGCCACCGGCGCCCGCTTCCGGTCCTCATGGAGGCGCGGGTCCTGGAGCAACCCGTCGTCTACGCCGGGGGGGGGAGCGATGGCGCCATGCTCCGCATCAGCCCCCGGGAGCTGCTCCGGGCCACCGCCGCCCGGCTCATCTCCCTCGCCGCGCGGGGTCCGGGAGGCCGCTAGTGCCGGGCCAC
This sequence comes from Methylomirabilales bacterium (SeqCode), assembly GCA_050732195.1. Lineage (GTDB taxonomy): Bacteria > Methylomirabilota > Methylomirabilia > Methylomirabilales > JACPAU01 > JACPAU01. The sequence goes on along the minus strand of JBOHQK010000111.1, from coordinate 5,597 downwards.
CGAATTGCACCTAGCATTGCCGCCGAGCCACGGGTGGCGCCGGGCGCGGCCCCCGAGCGGCCGGGCGGAGTGGGACCCCCTCGGCCTCCTGCCGCACTGCAGCACAGTGCGGCAGGGGCGGAGCGGGTGACGGAGCCGGGCCGCGAGTGGGGCCAGCCGGCGACAGGACCCGCGGCACAACGGTCTGTCGGGACTGGGCCGGATTACTTGGAGCGGCGCTAGTCATGCGCGTCTCCTACGCCTGGCTCAAGGAGTTCCTGGACGCGCTCCCCCCGCCGGCGGACCTCGCCGCCCGCCTGACCATGGCCGGCCTCGAGGTGGAGGCCGCCGAAGCAGTGGGGAGCGACTTCAGCCAGGTGGTGGTGGGCCGGATCGAGGCCATTGCTCCCCATCCCGCCTCCGATCGGCTCACCTGCTGCCGGGTGAGTGTGGGGGGTGAGCCCCTCCCCATCGTCTGCGGCGCCACCAACGTGAAGGAAGGGGACTGGGTCCCGGTGGCGCTCCCCGGGGCCACGTTAGCCGGGGGCCGGCGGATCGAAGCCACGGCCATCCAGGGGCAGATCTCTCAGGGGATGCTCTGCTCGGAGCAGGAACTGGGTCTCGGCCCTGATGGCGACGGGATCCTGATCCTGCCTGGGCCGCTCCCGCTGGGGCGGCCGCTCGAGGAGGCCCTTGCCCTGGCGGATCATGTCCTGGAGATCGCCGTCACGCCGAACCGGGGGGACTGCCTCTCGCACCTCGGGGTGGCGCGGGAGGTGGCGGTCCTCACGGGATCCCGCCTGGCCGTGCCCCGCCGGGTCCCACGGGAGGCGGGGGAGCGGGCATCCCGCCTGGCAGCCGTGCAGATCGCCGATCCCGACCTATGCCCGCGGTACGTCGCCCGGGTCATCCGGGGCGTGCGGGTCGGTCCCTCTCCGTTCTGGCTCCGCCGCCGGCTGGAGGTGTGCGGGATCCGGCCGATCAATAATGTGGTAGATGCCACGAACTACGTCATGCTGGAGGTCGGGCAGCCGCTCCATGCCTTCGACCTCACCCTCCTGACGGAGCGGCGGATCGTGGTCCGCCGGGCGCGATCCGGGGAGCGCCTCACCACGCTGGACGGGGTGACGCGCGCCCTCACCCCCGGGATGCTGGTCATCGCGGACGCCGCCCTGCCGGTGGCGGTGGCCGGGGTGATGGGGGGGGCCGGCACCGAGGTCCGCCCGGACAGCACCGACCTTCTCCTGGAGAGCGCCATCTTCGACCCCGTGAGCGTCCGCCGGACGGCTAAGGCCCTCGGTCTGTCCACCGAGGCCTCCTATCGCTTCGAGCGGGGGGTGGACCCCGAGGGCCCGGCCAGGGCGGCCGACCGGGTGGCCCGCCTCATCCAGGAGACGGCGGGGGGAACGGCCGCCCGCGGCCTCCTGGACGCGAGGCCGGTCTCCTTTGCCCCCCAACGCCTGACCCTGCGCCTGCCCCGGGCAGCGGCGATCCTGGGGATGCCGGTGGAGGCGGTCGCGGCCAGTACCATCCTCCGGGGGCTCGGCTTCACGGTCCGGCACGGGCGCGGGAGGAGCCTCACGGTCGCTGTTCCCTCCTGGCGGTCCGACGTGACCCGGGAGATTGACTGCATCGAGGAGGTTGCCCGGGTCCAGGGGTTTGAGAAGATCCCGGTGTCGCTCCCCACCGGCCGGGCGGTGACTCCCACCCACCTACAGGCCCAGCGGCTCGAGGCCCTCGTCCGGCGCCTGCTGGTCGCCGCCGGGTACCAGGAAGTGGTCAATTTCTCCTTTACAAGGGAGGAGGTGTTTGATACGTTCGCACTGCCGCCCGGTCACCCGCTCCGGAATGCGGTCAGGATCCGGAATCCGCTGGGGGGCGGGGAGACGCTGCTCCGCATCTTCCTCCTGCCTGCCCTCTTGCAGGACCTTCTGACCAACGAGCGCCGCGGTATCCGGTCGGCCTGGCTCTTCGAGGTCGCGCACGTCTACCGCCCGATGCCTGGGGAGCGGCTCCCCCGGGAGGAGGGACGGCTGGCGGCCGTAGCCACTGGCCCGCGGGGACGAATCCACTGGAGCGGGGAGGCCGGGGCCGCCGACTTCTTTGACGCCAAGGGAACGCTGGAGGCGCTGGGGCGGGCCCTCGGGATCGCCCTGGGCTTTGGTGGCGAAGCCGAGGCCCCCTACCTGCACCCCGGACGCCAGGCGGGCGTCCTGGCGGGCGGGGAGGCGGTCGGGCTGGCCGGGGAGGTCCACCCCGACGTCTGCGCCCGAATGGGGCTCGCGGGGAGCCCGGTGGCCTTCGAGGTGGACCTGGACCGGCTCCTTTCCCACGCGGCCCCGGTGGCTCAGTACCGCCCTCTGCCCCGGTTCCCGGCGGTGATCCGGGACGTGGCGGTCCTGGTCCCGGCGGATCTCCCGGCCGCCCGGGTCCGGGAGGTCATCGAGGCGGCCGGAGGGGCCTGGGTGGAATCGGTCACGCTCTTCGATCTGTACGAGGGGGAGAAGATCCCGGCCGGCCACAGGAGCCTGGCCTTCTCTGTGGCATACCGGGCCGCCGACCGGACCCTCACGGATGCCGAGGTGAACGCAGCCCACGGGGAGGTTCTGGCGCGGCTGCAGACCGAGCTCGGGGCCAGCATCCGGTAACGGCGCGGGCCGCAGGGGTGGTGATGCTCATGGACCGGCTGCAGGAGCTGGAGGGGAAGGTCCGGGAGGTGGTAGCGATCCTCCAGGAAACGCGGGCCCAGAAGGTGGCCCTGGAGGCCAGGCTCCAGGAACTGGAGGGCCGGATGGAATCGCTGTCCGACACCGTCCGGAAAGAGCAGCAGGAGAAGGAGCACTTGAAGACATCCCTGCAGCGGCTGGAGGCGGAGCGGGAGGAGGTCCGCTCCCGCGTGGATGCCCTCCTGGAGGAGGTCGCCAGAGCCGAGGGGGCTCTGAAGGAGCGACACTGATGCCCGAGGAGGAACACGTCTCCCAGGTGGAGATCTTCGGCGAGCGGTACACCCTGCGGGCGACCGAGGACCCGGCCTACATCCGGCGGGTCGCCCAGTACGTGGACACGAAACTGTACGAGGTGGCCAGGGGGGCCCCGGCGATGCCCTCGGTCCGGATGGCCGTGCTGGCCTCCCTGAACATCGCCGATGAGCTGTTTAAGCTCGGGGAGGCCCGGGAGCGGGAGACGGCGACCGCGCTGGCCAAGATCGCCGAGCTGAGCCAGTCCTTGGATCACGTGATCTCCGCCCGCGCCTGAGGGCGCGGCCGGAGGGGAGCCGGAGATCGGGTCCGGAGCACAGCAGCGCACGCGGAGAGGTACGGGAGAGTCACCCATCCCCTACCGTGTTCGTGATGGGGCAGTGTTCCTTGAGCCAACACGCGAAGCCTGGGAGCCCTTTCCACGGCGCGGTGTGCAAGCCCGCCCCTCGGGAGCGGGAAGCCTAAAGCGCCGGCGGGGCGCCCCCCTAGGGAGCCAGGTTCAAGCGACAGCCCGCACACGGCACAATGGTGGGGGATTGTTCTTTCCCGCCCCGTCCGCGCCTGCCCTGGCCCCTCCTCCGGTCCCCTGAGTCCCGACCCCTGGCCCCGTGCAGAGGAAGGCAGAACTCCGGCAGCGGATGCGGGCCGCGCGGCAAGCCCTGCTGCCGGCGGACCGGGCGGCTCGGAGTGCCCGGATCGCGGAGCGCCTGCTCGCCCTCCCGGAGATGCAAGAGGCGGAGCGGGTCCTGTTCTATGCCAGCCTGGCCGAGGAGGTGGACACCTGGCCCCTCCTGCGGGCCTGGCTCAAGCGGGGGCGGCTTCCCCTCCTCCCCGGGGTGGAGCGGCGGGGGGGTCCCTTGCGGGCCGCCCCTGTCCGAGATCTGGTCGCCGACCTGAAGCCCGGGGCGTTCGGCATCCTGCAGCCGGACCCGAGCCGGACCGGTGCGGTCGAGTGGCGGACGATCCAGGTGGCAGTCCTTCCCGGCCTGGCCTTTGACCTGCGGGGGTGCCGCCTGGGGCGGGGGGCGGGGTACTACGACCGGAGCCTCCCCGCGCTCGTCGCTGCGGCCCGGCGCATCGGGCTGGCCTTCGAGTGCCAGGTGGTGGAGCGCCTGCCGGCCGAGCCGCACGATGTGCCGGTGGATCGGGTCGTGACGGAGGACCGGATCATTACCCCGCGTCGCCCCGGCGGTGCCTAGGCCGAGGGGCCGGATGGGACGGCCGCCGCCGGCACGGGACGCGGCGGCCCTGAAGGAGGTGAGGTGCCCGTGGTGATGGATCTGACACTGCTGTGGGTGGCTCTGGGGCTGGCCGGGGGGGCCGCCGCTGGCTATGCCCTGCGGGTGTACCTGAGCCGGAAGCGGATCGCTGAGGCCGAGGCCGATGCCGCCCGGATCCTCCGGGAGGGCGAGAAGGAGGCGGAGAGCAAGCGCCGGGAGGCGGAGCTGGAGATCCGGGACCGGATGCTCCAGGCGCGGACCGAGCTGGAGCGGGAGACCCGGGACCAGCGGAACGAGCTCCAGGGACTCGAGCGGCGCCTCCTGCAGCGGGAAGAGTTGTTAAATCGGCAGATCGAAATCCTGGACCGGCGGGACAAGGAGATGCAAGCGCGCCTGCAATCCCTCCAGCAGCGCGAGGCGGCGGTGGGCGAGAGCGAGCAGCGCCTCAGGGCCCTCCTGGAGGAGCAGCGCCGGGCCCTGGAGCGGGTGGCTGGGATGACGACCGAGGAGGCGAAGCGGGCGCTCCTGAAGGACCTGGAGGAGGAGGCCCGCCTGGAGGCGGCCGCGCTGGCCAAGCGGATCGAGGAGGAGGCGAAGGAGACCGCCGAGCAGAAGGCCAAGGAGATTCTGGCCGTCGCCGTCGACCGGTGCTCCACCGACTTCGTCGCCGAGGCGACGGTCTCGGTGGTGGACCTGCCGAGCGACGACATGAAGGGCCGCATCATCGGCCGGGAGGGGCGCAACATCCGCGCCTTCGAGAAGGCGACCGGGATTGACGTCATCGTGGACGACACGCCCGAGGCGGTGATCCTCTCCGGCTTCGACTCGGTCCGCCGGGAGGTCGCCCGGATCGCCCTGCAGCGGCTCATCGTCGACGGCCGGATCCACCCCGCCCGGATCGAGGAGGTGGTGGAAAAGGTCAAGAAGGAGATCGAGGAGGACATCAAGCAAGCCGGAGAGCAGGCCCTCTTCGAGGTCGGGGTGACCGGGATGCACTCGGAGCTCACCCGCCTCATCGGGCGCCTGAAGTACCGCACCTCCTACTCCCAGAACCAGCTCCAGCACACCAAGGAGGTGACCCAGCTGGCCGGCCTCATCGCCACCGAGCTCCGGGTGGACCCCCGCTATGTCAAGCGGGCCGCCCTCCTCCACGACATCGGCAAGACGGCCGACAGCAAGCGGGAGGGGACCCACACGGAGATCGCCGTGGAGGTGGTCCGGAAGCACAACGAGCACTGGAAGGTCATCAACGCCATTGCCGCCCACCACGGGGACGAGGAGGTCCGGTGCCTCGAGGCCATCATCCTGCAGGCCGCCGACACCCTCTCGGCGGCGCGACCGGGGGCCCGGCGGGAGATCCTGGAGTCCTACGTCAAGCGCCTGGAGAAGCTGGAGGAGATCGCCAACTCCTTCAAGGGGG
>JBOHQK010000110.1:0-8183 GCA_050732195.1 Methylomirabilales bacterium (SeqCode) | reverse complement strand
CACGGTCGTCACGCCCTAGCGTGACCCCAACGAGTTGTACCTCATGCTCACACGATGGGGGGGTGCCGGGCCAAATGACGAGCATCACGAGGCCCGAGGGAGGAGGCGGCCGGAGGCGTACGCCGTTTGTACGTTGAGGACCGCCGACGACCGAGAACGACGTGAGGCGAAGTTAGTTGGACCGGCACTAGCGGCCCGCCGTGTTCGTTGACCTTGCGCGCATCCACGTGCGGGCGGGGGACGGGGGGCGGGGGTGCGTGAGCTTCCGCCGCGAAAAGTACGTCCCCCGGGGTGGCCCGGACGGGGGTGACGGTGGGGACGGCGGGCACGTCCTGCTCGAGACGACGGATACCCTGAGCACCCTCATTGACCAGAGGTACCAGCAGCACTACCGGGCCGGGCGGGGGGGGCACGGGCAGGGGAGCAACCGGGAAGGGAAGCGGGGGGCCGACTGCGTCATTCGCGTCCCCGTGGGGACGGTGGTGGCCGACGCCGACACCGGCGAGCTCCTGGCCGACCTGGCGGCGCCCGGGGAGCGCCTGACCGTGGCCCGGGCCGGGCGCGGGGGCCGGGGCAACGGCCGCATGGCCACCCCCACCCGGCGGGCGCCCCGGCTCGCCGAGCCCGGGGGGAAGGGTGAGGCCCGGACCCTCCAGCTGGAGTTAAAACTCCTGGCCGACGTCGGCTTCGTGGGGCTTCCCAACGGCGGCAAGTCCACCCTCCTCGCCGCCTGCACCGCCGCCCGCCCGAAGATCGCCTCCTACCCCTTCACGACCCTCACCCCCAACCTGGGCGTCGCCGTCCTCGAGGTGGGGGCTTCCTACGTCATCGCCGACATCCCGGGGCTCATCGCGGGCGCCTCGCGCGGGGCGGGGTTGGGGTACCAGTTCCTCCGGCACATCGAGCGGGTGCGGATCCTCGTCCACGTCATCGACGTGGCCGAGGCGGCCCCGGTGGACCCGGTGGCCGCCTACCGGACCGTCGAGGAGGAACTGGCGGCCGCCGGCCGGGCCCTGCCGGAGTTGCCCCGGGTGGTGGCCGCCAACAAGATCGACCTGCCGCACGAGGAGCCCCTGGCCCGCCTGGTGGCCCACTGCGCGGGGATCGGGATCCCCTGCTTCCCGGTCTCGGCGGTCACGGGGGCAGGGGTGGGCGCGCTCAGGCGGGGGCTGTACCGTCTGCTCCAGGAGGTCCGGGAGGAACGCCATGCCCGTCCCGTCCCCCACGCGGCTGCCGGATAGGCCCGCCCTCCTCCAGGGGGTCCGCCGGCTCGTCGTGAAGGTGGGCTCGGGGGTCCTCTCCCGGGGCTCCTTCACCCTGGATACCCGGACCATCCGGTCGCTCGCGGCCCAGCTGCACGCCTGCCGGGAGACGGCGCGGCAGGTGGCGCTGGTGAGTTCGGGAGCCATCGTGGCCGGCGTCGGCCGGCTCGGCCTGGCGGAGCGGCCGCGGAGCATCCCGCTGAAGCAGGCGGCCGCCGCCATCGGGCAGGGGGCCCTCATCTGGACCTACGAGGAGGCCTTCGCCGCGCACGGGGTGAAGGTGGCCCAGGTCCTCCTCACCGGGGAGGACCTGCGGGATCGCGCCCGCTACCTGAACGCGCGCAATACGCTCTTCACCCTGCTCACGCTGGGCGTTCTGCCCATCATCAATGAGAACGACACGGTGGCGGTGGACGAGATCAAGTTCGGCGACAACGACCGGCTCTCGGCCCTGGTGGCCGCCCTGGTGGACGCCGACCTGCTGGTCATCCTCACCGACACCGATGGCCTCTTCACCGCCGATCCCCGGCGCAGTCCGAAGGCCCGCCTCATCCCGGTGGTGACGGGGGGAGAGCCGAAGGAGGCCTACTGGGCCGGCGCGCCGGCCACGGTCACGGGCGTCGGCGGGATGGCCTCCAAGGTGGAGGCGGCGCGCCTGGCGGCCGCCTCCGGCATCCCGACCCTCATCGCCAACGGGACGGCCCCCGACACCCTCACCCGCCTGCTGGCTGGGGAGACGCTGGGGACCCTCTTCCTCCCCGACGCCGAGCGGCTGGCGGGGCGGAAGCGGTGGCTGGCCCTCGCCAGCCGACCCAAGGGGGTCATCGTGGTGGACGAGGGGGCCAAGCGGGCCCTGACGGAGCGGGGGAAGAGCCTGCTCCCGTCCGGCGTGAAGGGGACCCTGAAGCCCTTCGGCGTCGGGGACGTGGTTTCGCTGGTGGGCCCGGACCACGCCGAGTTCGCCCGGGGACTGGCCAACTACACCGCCGAGGAGGTGGAGCGGATCAAGGGGATCAAGACCGGCGAGATCGAGCGGACGCTCGGGTACCGGCACTCGGACGAGGTAATCCACCGGGACAACCTGGTGATCGTGAACGGGGGGCGGTGATGAGCCTGGTCCTGGAGGTGGCGCGGGCGGCCAAGGAGGCGGCGGCGGCCCTGGCGACGCTCCCCACGGAGGTGAAGAACGGGGCCCTGCTCGGCATGGCGGGTGCGCTGCGGCGGGAGGAGGGGACGCTCCTCACGGTGAACGCCAGCGAGGTCGCGCAGGCGAGGGCCGCCGGCCGCCCCGCGGCCTTCCTGGACCGGCTGACGCTGACGCCGGGCCGGATCCGGGCGATGGCGGAGGGCCTGGAGGCGGTGGCCGCCCTCCCGGACCCGGTGGGGGAGATCACCGGAATGTGGCGGCGGCCGAGCAGCCTCCTGGTCGGGCGGATGCGGGTCCCCCTGGGGGTCATCGGCGTCATCTACGAGGCCCGCCCCAACGTGACGGCGGACGTGGCCGGCCTGTGCCTGAAGGCCGGCAACGCCGTCATCCTGCGGGGCGGGTCGGAGGCCCTGCGGACCAACGGGGCCCTGGCCGCCCTCCTGGGGGAGGCGGCCGCGGCCGCGGGGGTCCCCAAGGGGGCCCTCGGGTTCATCGCCTCCCCCGACCGGGCCGCCGTGGCCGAGATGGCCCGGCTCGACCGCTACATTGACTGCCTCATCCCCCGGGGCGGGGAGGACCTCATCCGGGCGGTGAAGGCGCAGGCCACGGTGCCGGTGATCGCGCACGAGAAGGGGCTCTGCCACACCTACGTGGACGCCGCGGCCGACCTGGCGATGGCGGCGGAGGTGGCCTTCAACGCCAAGGTGGAGCGGCCCGGCGTCTGCAACGCCATGGAGACCCTGCTGGTCCACGAGGCGGTGGCGCCGGCCTTCCTCCCCCCGTTCGTCGCCCGCTTGAAGGCTGCGGGAGTCGAGGTGCGCGGCTGCCCCCGCACGGCGGCCCTGGCGCCGGGGGTCGTCCCGGCCAGCGAGGCCGACTGGGACACCGAGTACCTGGACCTGATCCTGGCGGTGCGCGTGGTCGCCTCCTACGAGGAGGCGGTGGCCCACATCCGGCGGCACGGCTCCGGGTTGGCGGAGGCCGTCGTCACCGCCGACCACGCCACAGCCATGCGGTTCCTCCGGGAGGTGGACGCGGGGGCGGTATTCGTCAACGCCTCCACCCGGTTCACGGACGGGGGGGAGTTCGGGCTGGGAGCCGAGATGGGGATCAGCACCCAGAAGCTCCACGCCCGGGGACCCGTGGGCTTGCAGGAACTCACCTGCACCAAGTTCGTCGTCCTGGGGGACGGCCAGGTCCGCCGGTCGGCACCCTGAGGGGCGGATGCGTATCGGCGTGATGGGGGGGACCTTCGACCCGATTCACCTGGGGCACCTGCGCGCGGCGGAGGAGATCTACCTGGCCTTCGGCCTGGACCGGATCATCTTCGTGCCGGCGGCCCGCCCGCCCCACAAGGACGCCGGGGATGTGGCGGCGCCCATCCACCGGTACGAGATGGTCTCGCTGGCCACCGTCTTCACCCCCGACTTCACCGTCTCCCCGATCGAGCTCAACCGGCCGGGCACCTCCTACTCGGTGGACACGGTCCGGGAGCTCCTCCGGCTGTACGGGAAGGAGACCCAGCTCTACTTCATCATGGGGGTGGACGCCTTCCTGGAGCTGAGCGCCTGGAAGGAGGCGCGGGAGCTCCTGCGCCTGACCCAGGTCATCGTCACCGCCCGCCCGGGGTGGCGCCTGGATGAGGTGGAGCGGGCGCTGACGCCGTCGCAGCGGGCGGCCCTGGGCAGCCCCACCTTCAAGTACCTGCGGATCTCGGAGGTGGGACCCGAGCTGGCCCGTACCCCCCCGGTCCCGGGACTGGTGCTGCTGGTGGAGGTGGTCTCCCTGGACATCTCCTCGCGGGAGATCCGGCAACTGGTGGAGGAGGGGCGGAGCGTCCGGTTCCTGGTCCCTGACACGGTGGCGGCCTACATGCAGAAGAACCGCCTCTACCAGAAGCGCTCCAGCCGCCCGGGCGGGCGGAAGGAGGGCGAGCCCCATCGAGGCTGACCGGCTGCTGCGGCTGGCCGCCGAGGCCGCCGCCGAGGTGAAGCCAGACTCCGTGGTGAGTCTGGACCTGCGCGGGCTCTGTTCCTTCACCGACTACTTCCTCATCGTGAGTGCGGGGAGCCACAAGCAGGTCCAGGCCATCGCCGACAAGGTCGCGGAGCGGCTCCGCACGGCCTCCGCGCGGCCGCTGCACGTCGAGGGATACGCCGAAGCGCGATGGATTTTGCTTGACTACAATGCGTGCATCATCCATATTTTTGAGGAATCTACGCGCCGATACTACGATCTCGAGAGGCTGTGGGGCGACGCGCCGCGGGACGTCCTCGTCGCCCCCGGCCCGGGTCGGGCGGACCGATGGAGGGCGGACGGGTAGGCATTGAGGCCATCGTCGCCGAGGCCCCGGAGATGCGGGCCGCCCTTCGGCTGGCGACCCAGGTGGCGGCCACTGACGCCACCGTCCTGATCCTGGGCGAGAGCGGGACCGGCAAGGAGCTCATCGCGCGCGCCATCCACGAGGGGAGCGCGCGGCGGGGCGGGCCCTTCGTCAAGGTGGATTGCACGGCCCTCCCGGAAGGCCTGCTGGAGAGCGAGCTCTTCGGACACGAGAAGGGCGCATTCACCGACGCCGCCGCCGAGAAGCCGGGGCGGTTCGAGCTGGCCCACGGCGGGACCCTCTTTCTGGACGAGGTGGGGGAGCTGCCGCAGAGCCTCCAGGCGAAACTGCTCCGGGTCCTCCAGGAGCGGGCCTTCGAGCGGGTGGGCGGGACCCGGACCATCTCGGTGGATGTGCGGATCCTGGCAGCCACCAACAGGGACCTGGCGAAGGCGCTCAAGGGCGGCCAGTTCCGCGAGGATCTCTACTACCGGTTGAACGTCGTCCCCATCCTGGTCCCGCCTCTCCGGCGGCGCCCCGAGGATATCCTCCCCCTCGCCGCCCACTTCCTCCAGCGCTTTGGGGCCCGGTACGGCAAGGCGGTCCCGGGGCTGAGCCCGGAGGCCGCGGCGCTGCTCCGGCGCTACTCCTGGCCCGGCAACGTGCGGGAGCTGGAGCATGCCATCGAGCGGGCGGTCATCCTGTGGGAGCGGGGGGTGATCAGGCCGGAGGAACTGGCCGTGGACCTGATGGCGGTGGCCAGTGACGGGCTGCCCGACCAGGAGCTCATGACCCTGGAGGAGCTGGAGCGCGAATACATCCGCCGGGTGCTGCGCCGGGTCCGGGGGCACAAGAGCCGGGCCGCCCGCATTCTGGGGATCAACCGGAAGACCCTGCTGGAGAAGCGCAAGCGCTACGGTCTCGAGTAGCTCCCCCCAGCCCGCCGGTGCAGTCCCCCGCGACGACCGGCAGGGTGAGGAGGCCTCGGTGAAGGCAACAAAGCTGAAGGAGCTCCAGCGGCGGCTGGAGGAGAAGCGCAAGGAGCTGTTGAGCGGGGTCCGGACCCGCAGCGCCACCAATCTCCAGGCGGGGGACGACGGGATCCGGGACATCGCCGACCAGGCCTCCTCCGCCTACACGAAGGAGTTCCTCCTCTCCCTGGGGGATGCAGAGCGCCGCCTCCTCCGGCAGGTGGATGCGGCCCTGGAGAAGATGCGGCAGAAGACCTACGGGCTGTGCGAGAAGTGCGGGGAGGAGATCAGCGAGAAGCGGCTGGACGCCCTCCCCTTCGCCGGGTACTGCATCGCCTGCCAGGAGGAGGAAGAGAGCCGCTAGCGCCGGGGAGCCGGCCGGGCGGGGCCCTCCCCGCGCCGGCCGGCTCCGCCCGCCTGGCGGTGCGGCACCCTCCACCCGCCGCCCCGGCCGGTCCCGGTCCTGCCGGGGTCCCCTCCCCCCGAGGTCATCGTCGTGACGGTCCGCGACCTGTGGGAGGCCTGCCTCCGCCTGCTCTTCCCGGTCCCGTGTCTCCTCTGTGCCGGGCCGCTCGCGGGCGGCGCCGCCGGCCAGGTCTGCGGCCCCTGCTGGGCGGCTGTCCCGCGGCTCCCGGTCCACGGCTGCGCCGCCTGCGGTCGCCCGTTCCCACCGGCCCGGGGCGCGCCGGACGGACCGGGGGACCCGGAGGGTCCTCCTCTCCAGTGCGGCGCCTGTCAGCGGCGCCTCCCCCCCTACGCGCTGGCCCGGGCTGCCCTCCCCTACGGGGACACCGGTCCGGTCAGGCCGCTCCTGCTGGCCCTCAAGCACGGCCGCCGGCAGGCGCTGGCGGCCCCGCTGGCCCGTCTCATGCACGCGGCGGCAGCCGGGCGGCTGGACCTCGCGGCCTTCGACGCCCTCGTCCCGGTCCCGCTTCACCGGCGGCGTCGGCGGGAGCGGGGGTTCAACCAGGCGGCGGCGCTGGCCGAGGGCCTGGGCCGGGCGGCGGGCCGGCCCGTCCTGCGCCGCGCCCTGGTGCGGGTGCGCCCGACCCTACCCCAGAGCGGGGATGGGGCGGCCCGCCGGCGGAACGTCCGGGGGGCCTTCGCCGTCCGGGGGGCCTCCCGCGCGGTGCAGGAGAAGCGCCTGCTCCTCATCGACGACGTCTTCACCACCGGGGCCACCGTCGAGGAGTGCGCCCGGGTGCTGCGGCGGGCTGGCGCCGCCGCGGTGGGGGTCTACACCCTGGCGCGCGTGGCCTGAAACGGGGGGAGGGACGGACGGATGGAGACGCCCAAGCGGATCCTGGTGGTGGAGGAGGCGGAGGCGTACCGGCAGATGATCGGCGAGTTCCTCCGGAAGGCGGGCTACGAGGTGGTGGAGGAGGCCGGGGCGGGCGCCGCCCAGCGGCGCCTGGAGGGCGAGCCGGCCTTCGACCTCCTCCTCCTGGATCTCCAGATGCACGGCCCCGACGCGAGCGGTCTGTACGCGTGGCTCAAGGGCCGGTCCGCCGAGAGGCGCCCCCCCATCCTGGCCCTCACGGTCGCCGCGGAGACCCACCGGGTCCTCGACCGCCTTCGGGGCCTCCAGGTGGTGGGGATCCAGGACAAGCGGCTGGTGTGGGACCAGCTCGTCTATCGGGTCGGCGGCCTCCTGTACCCGAAGCGGGCCGACCAGCGGGCGTCCCTCCGGGCCCCGGCCGGGGTCCCGGTGAACGTCCGGGCGTCCGAACGGGACTTCCAGGCCGTGGTGGCCAACATCAGCGCCACCGGCATGTTCGTGGGCACCCCGGGGTCCCTGGAGGTGGGGGAGCTGGTGCACCTCCAGTTCATCCTCCCCGGCCTCCCCCGTCTCTTCGAGGTGGCCGGGCGGATCGTCTGGCGTCGGGAGGCGCGGGAGGAGGAAGAGGGGGGCGTGGGGATCCAGTTCGAGGGCCTGGCGGAGGCGGAGCAGGCCCAGATCGGCAGCTACGTTCGGGCCGAACTGTTCCGGCTGGGGCCGGCGGCCCGGGCGGAGGCGTAGCGCGGGGGCGCGGGGGGGTTGGCGGTTCCCGCACGGCTTTTTTTATAGGATAATACGAGAAAGCACAACCCAGACCGCCGCGGTCCCACGAGGCGGCCGCGTTGCCGCGAGGAGGAGAGGCATGACACTGCGCGTCGCCATCAACGGGTTCGGGCGGATCGGCCGGAACTTTTTCCGGGCAGGGTGCACCGATCCGGGCCTGGACTTCGTCGCCGTCAATGACATCACGGATGCCCGCACGTTGGCGCACCTGCTCCGCTTCGACTCGGTCCACGGGGCCTTCAAGGGGAAGGTGGAGGCGAAGGACGGTGCCCTGGTCGTCAACGGGAAGAGCCTCCAGGTTCTGGCGGAGAAGGACCCGGCGAAGCTCCCCTGGAAGGGCCTGGGGGTGGAGGTGGTGGTGGAGTCCACGGGGCGGTTCACCGACCGGGCCGGCGCCTCCAAGCACCTGGAGGCGGGC
>JBOHQK010000109.1:0-6895 GCA_050732195.1 Methylomirabilales bacterium (SeqCode) | reverse complement strand
AGAAGGCCTCGCAGGTGGCCAGGAAGAGGGTGAAGGAGAGTTGATTCTGGAGCAGCTTGACGGTCTGTCCCTGGCCGGGGCCGCCGGCATAGACCACCTTGCGGGCAATGGCGGCGAAGAGCGGCTGGCAGTCCCGGCAGAGCCTCCGGTCTCCTCCGACCATGAGGATCAATGTGCCTTCCCGGGCGCCGGTGGCTCCACCCGACATCGGCGCTTCGAGGAATCGCACCCCCCTCTTCGCCAACCGGCGATGGTTCTCCACGGCAATGGTCGGATCGCCCGTCGTCATGTCAATGACCAGGCTGCCGCGGCGGATGCCGGACAGGATACCCTCTGGAGAATAGAGCACCTCGGCCAGAGCCCGATTATCCGTGACCAGGATGAGAACGAGCTTGCTCAGAGAACCGAGTTCCCTGAGCGAAGGGGTGAGGCGGACCCCACTCCTTCCCGCCGCCCACTGGCGAACCCGCTCGCTCCGTTCGTGAACCGTCAGGCGGAAGCCGTTCTTGAGCAGATTTTCGGCCACGCCGGTTCCCATATTGCCGAGGCCCACCAGTCCCACTGGTGTGTCAAGGCTAATCTTCATCCGCGCCCTCTCTCAATGTTCCCGAGCAGCGGGCAAGCAATCGCGCCCGATTTAGGATTTGACACGCTACCAGTCTACGCTTGTTCGCTGCATTTGCTCTGAACACCGTTTCCGCTCGTCAAGTGTGAACTGCAATCCAGCCTTCTCGGCTACACGCGCGCGATGGGGGAACTGTAACCCGTCCGGAAGTTACGGCTATGCCGGCGAACGCGCATACGACTGCGTCAAGCGCGTCCGCACTCTTGCGGATCATGTCTAGAAATCGCTTCACGCCCACGCGAGTCGAAATGTCCGCGATTATGGCATCGCGCAAGTCGGAATTCCTAGCGTAGCCTCTGTGGGGCAAACCCCACTGCGCTAACTGTGCCGCGGGGAAGGCTTCGACAATGATCCCCCCCTCTTCGGCATCCGCCCACGGCCAGATCGGACACTTGGCTTTGGAGAGCAAGGTTATGCATGCCGCCGTCATAGGTGCGCCCGGTCGTATGCCCGCCCAGAGCGTCGAACGCACCGTGACACCGTACGCTTCCTTCGAATGACGTTCGGTTTCGCGCAGCGGCTTGGCCGGGCTTAAGGGAGGTTTTCTCCCTGCAACCGCCGCCGCAAAATCAATGCCTGCAGGAAACGGGCTTCCGCTTCGGCACTTCATTTTGGCCACAAGTTCTAGAAGGGCTGTATGGCCACCCTCGGGCACGAACTGTGATGGAATCGAAAATGGAGCGTCTATAGCAGCCGCGCAGAATGTGCGTGCGGCAAGAAGGCTCGCGAGTCTCACGAATGGATCGCCCTGACCTTCCAGCTCCTGTACAGGCCGAAGGTCGTGCAAAATAAGACGGCCAGCCAGGGTGCGGACATCCGCAATCCAAACGTTTGCCTCTCGGACGCTAGCCTTCCACATTCGAGAGTTGCCGCTGAAATCGATGCCTATCCACCGCTCGATTCTTGGGATTTTATTGGTTCCGGTGGGTGAGGAGGCGTGGACGGCGCGGCGGGCGGCCTCGTCAATCGAGATCGTCCGATCGCAGAAGGGGACGCCGTACTTCCGGAGGATCTTCGCCCCCTCCTCCTCCCAGGAGCCCGGGACCCGGAAGACGCTGATGGTCTCCCGCGGCTCCCGCCCCGCCGTGAGGCACCCCTTGATGACCCCGCGGGCCACCAGGTCCACCCTGGTGTTGGAGACCACGTTCATGATGACGCCGAGGCGTCTGACCCCGGGCTTGCGCAGGAGGAGCTCCGTCAGGGCCTGAACCTTCCGGACGCTGGGGTTCCCCCCGATCTCGCAGTAGTTGGCCGGCCGGCCGCCGTGGCGGCGGATGGCGTCGAAGGCGGTGAGACTCGCCCCGCCCCCGCCGATGAGCAGGCCCAGCTCGCCGTCGAACTCGATCACGCGCCCGGCCACCCCCCGGTAATCCAGGGCGTCGATCCGCGCGGCTTCGACCTCGAGAGGAGTGGGGGATCGCCCGGACCCCTCGCGGCGCCTGATGCCGTGGACCTGCTCGAGGTCCGAGTGGCGGAAGAGGGCGTCGTCGTCAATCTCAAGATGCACGTCGAGGGCGACGAAGGTCCCCGGGCCGGTCCGGGCGAGCGGGTTGATCTCCAGGAGGGTGGCGTCCAGACGGAGGAACGCCTGGACCGCCCGGTGCGTGAGGTCGGCGAAGGCCGTCAGGTCCGGCCCGGCAAAGCCCAGGCGAGAAGCCACCTCCCGCGCCTGGAACGGATGAAACCCCAGCCGCACGTCAATCGGGACGCGGACGAGGGCTGCCGGATCGGCCCCCGCGGCTGCCTCGACCTCGATGCCTCCGCGGCGGCTCGCCAGGAGGACCGGCCGCTTCGCCTCGGCGTCGTAGGCGATAGCCAGGAAGGCCTCCTCGAGGGCCGCCACCGACTCCTCCAGCAGGAGGCCCTCCACGGGAAAGCCGCGCAGCGTCCCGGCGTAGAGCCCCACCCCGCGCCGCTCCGCCTCCTCTGCCGTCGAGGCACAGAAGACCCCGCCCGCCTTTGCCCGGCCTCCCGCCGGGACCTGGGCCTTCACCATCCGCGGGAAGGACAACTCGGCGCAGGCGGCGCGGAGCTCCTCGGCAGTCCGGACGAGCCGGCCGGGCGGGACCGGAATCCCGGCCTCGCGCAGGCACCGCTTTGCCTCGTGCTCGAGCAGGCGCACGGGACCCTCGGGCTCAGCGGGGAGGGAAGATGCCGCGACTATAGCAGAATCCCGGATGCGTCGGAACGGGAACGCCGGACCACGGGCGGGTGGCCCGGGCCCTGGAGCGGAGGGAGTATTGCCGACGGTGGACGGGACGCCTAGGGAACGATGTGGCCGTCCCGGACGAGGACCTGTCCGTCCACGGTGACCGTGGGCTTCAGGAAGATCAAATCGAAGTGCAGGGGACCCTGGACGTCGCCCCCCACGCTTTTGCTGTCCCCAAGGCCGATGTGGGCGGTTCCCCAGGCCTTCTTGGCCTCCCGCACGACCACCCCGAGGCGGCACTTGTCGTTCGTCCCGATGGCGAACTCGGCGACGTTGTGGGCGTGCCCCCCGGCCCGATCCAGCGTCTCCATGAGGAGAGCGGCCTGCGGACCCCCGCTCGTCCCGACGACGCGCCCCCCCTTCACCTCGACGGTGATGGTCTCGCTGACGAAGCCGAGTCCCCGGACCTCGATGCAGAACGGCTTGACGAGGCGGCCCTCGGCCGTCCCGGTGATGGGGGAGATGCCGGCCTCCCCGTCCGGCAACGCGGTGAAGGTCCCCTTCCGGTCGGCGTAGCCGGCCAGCATGAACGCCTCGCGCCCCTCGAGGGACATCCTGAGGTCGGTTCCGTCCGGGGTCGTGAGGCGGGCGGCCTCCCCCCGGCTGAGGGCCTCGGTGAGGCGCCGGCTCACCGCAATCATCTTCGGGTAGTCCACCGTCGCCCCACCCCGGACCATCATGTCCTCCGTGAAGCCCCACATCTCCAGGAACCGCGCGCCGCGGGCGACCGCCTGCCGGAGGCCGGCGGTGTGGATCACGGCGAAGGAGGACTGATTGATTATCACGTCGGCCGCGGCGAAGGCCGCGCGGACGACCGGTGTCGGCTCGACGGAGCCGACGGGCCGCGGCGTGATGACGACCACATGGACCTCGGCGCCGGCCCCGGCCGCCATGGCCGCGATCGCCTCGGTGATGCTCCGCGGGCACTCGGTGTCGGTCAGGAGGCAGACCTGCTCCCCCGGCTGCACCTTGAGGAGGGTCTCGATGATCATCCGGGCGGTCGGGGCCATGTGGGTGAGGTGCATGGCAGCTCCTCCGGGGGCGGGGGGTCAGGCGACCTGGTAGCGGCCGAAGGGGACGAGTTCGCAGATGGCGCCGTCCGGGTCCCGGAACTTCACCGGGATCTCCCCGGGAGGGGTCAGGACCTGGCCTCCCGCCTCGCGGACGCGCCGGGTCAAGGCCTCCACGTCCGCCACCGCCACCCCGAAGTGATGGATGCCGGGGGCGGCCCCGGGGGTCGGGCAGTCGGCCCGCCCCCGGTCCTCGGGGTACTCGATCAGGGCCAGGTCAATCACCCCGTCGGTCAGATGCCGGGAGAGGTGGTCCGTGGACTTCGAGTCCCCCAGGCGGCGGAAGCCGAAGATCCGCTGGTAGAAGCGGGTGGAGGCCTCCAGGTCGCGGACCCGGAGCGAGACGTGCACGATGCGTGGAGCCTCGCTGCTCACGGGCGTCTCCTTCAGTGGACGAGGACGCAGCGCTCGGCCTCGACCCGGACCGCCACGCTCTCACCGACGGCGAAGCGCTTATCCGGGCCCCCGGCCACCCGGAGGGTGCAGTCGGCCCCGGTGAGAGCCACCTGGTAATCCATCGCGTCGCCGAAGTAGATGGCCCGGGTTACCGTCCCCCGGAAGAAGTTGACCCGGCCGCCGGCTATCGGCCCGTCCCCGGGGGCGGAGCCGCCGGCCGGGCTGAGGGCGATCCGGTGGGGGCGGATGGAGACCGCCACCTCCTCCCCCCGGCGGTGCTCCGGCCCCGCCGTCGTGAGGAGGCGCACCCCCCCCTCGCACTCCACCACCCCGTCCCCCGCGACCCTGCCCCGCAGGAGGTTGGCCCGGCCGATGAACCCCGCCACGAAGGCGGTGGCTGGCCGCTCGTAGACCTCCTCCGGCGTCCCCACCTGCTCGATCCAGCCGGTGTTCATCACGGCGATTCGGTCGGAGGTGACCATGGCCTCGGCCTGGTCGTGGGTTACGTAGATGGTGGTGATCTGGAAGGCATCGTGCAGCCGGCGGATCTCGAACCGCATCTCCTCGCGCAGGTGCGCGTCCAGGTTGCTGAGCGGCTCGTCCAGCAGCAGGATCGCCGGCTCCACGACCAGCGCCCGGGCCAGGGCGACCCGCTGCTGCTGGCCGCCGGAGAGCTCACCCGGATAGCGGTCGGCGAACGCCTCGAGGCGCACGAGCGCCAGCGCGTCCTTGACCCGCTTCTCCGAATCGCCTCTCCCCCCCTCGCGGAACTTCAGGCCGTAGGCGATGTTCTCGCTCACCGTCTTGTGCGGCCAGACCGCATACGACTGGAAAATCATGCTCATGCCGCGGCGTTCCGGCGGCACGCTCTGCCCGGCGGACGAGAGGCACCGCTCCCCAACCCAGATCTCTCCCGCGTCGGGCTCCAGGAACCCCGCGATGAGCCGCAGCGTCGTCGTCTTCCCGCACCCCGATGGGCCCAGGAGGGAGACCAGTTCCCCGTGGCGGACCTCCAGCGTGAGGTCCTGGACGGCCGCCTGGCCCTCGCCGAACCGCTTGGTCAATCCCTTCAGGCGGACCGTGGCCATCCGGATGATCCTAGATCTGCAGGAAGCGTTTGCCCAGGAAGCGCTGCGCGATGGCCACCAGCACGAGGGTGATGCCGAGGAGTAGAATACCCAACGCCGAGACCGACTCCCAGAGGCCCTCCTCGTACAGCGTGTAGATCACCACCGACACGACGCGCGACTGGGACGTGAAGAGCAGGATGGACGCGGACAGCTCCCGCAGGCTGGGCAGGAAGACGAGGAGCCAGGCCGAGATGAGCCCGACGCCGAACAGCGGGACCGTCACGTCCTTGAACGCGACCAGGCGGTTGGCCCCCAGCACGCGCGCCGCATCCTCCAGGTCAGGGTGGACGGTCGAGAGCGCGGCATTGCAGGCCGTGTAGGCGATCGGGAGGTACTTGGTCAGGTATGCCACGAAGAGAATCCAGATCGTCCCGTAGAGGAGCAGCGGCGGCCGGGAGTAGGCCTTGAAGAGCCCGATGGAGAGGACGATCCCCGGGATGGCGATCGGCGCCGTCGCCAGGAACCCGAGGAGGCGCGAGCCACGCAGCAGCCGGCGCTGGGCGACGTAGGCGATGGCGCCCATCAGGGCGGCGCCGAGCGTGGCCGTGACGGTCGCCAGCTCCAGCGTGTTAATGATTGCGGAGCGCGTTGGGTCGAACTCGAAGATCACGTAGTGAAAGTTGCGCAGCGTGAGGTTCTGGAGCGTCCACCCCAGGCCCCACGCCTTGGCCAGGGCGGCCCGGAGGAGCGCGAAGTACGGGAGGCCGATGGAACAGAGGAGCACCAGCGCGCAGCCGCCGAAGGCGATCCAGCGCCAGGGGCCCAGCCGCACGAGGGGCGGCGCCCCCGCCCGGCCCCCCACGGTGGTGTAGGCCCGCCGGCCCATGAGGCGGCGCTGGAGCCACAGGAGGACGGCCGCCACCAGCAAGAGTGGCATCGCGTACGCGGCCGCCACCTCCACCTGGGGCGGGTAGTGGAAGAAGGCCCAGATCTGGGTCGTCATGACGTGGAAGCGGGCGGGGATGGCCAGCATGGCCGGCGCCCCGAAGAGCACGATGGCCTCGAGGAACGTGAGGATGAAGGCCCCGATGATGGCCGGCATCGCGAGCGGGAGGGTGATGGTCCGCATCACGCTCCAGCGTCCGGCCCCCGCGATTCGCGCCGCGTCCTCCATGTCGGCAGGCGTGGCGGTCAGGGCGGCCCCGGTCATGATGAAGACCACCGGGAAGGTGTAGAGGCTGGTGACGAAGATCAGCCCGGGCATCGAGAAAATGTTGAACAGGGGCTGGTCCGACCCGGTGAGGGCGCGGTACAGGACGTTGAGGAGCCCCGCGTTCGGGCCGGCCAGGATGACGTAGGCGGTGGCGCCGAGGAATGAGGGGGTGACGAACGCGGCGATGGTGACCGTCCGGACGAAGGACTTGCCCGGCATGTCGGTCCGCCCGGTAAGCCAGGCCATCGGCGCCCCCACCAGGACGCTCAGGAGGCCGACCGCCGTCGCGTACACGAAGGAGTTGAAGACCGG
>JBOHQK010000108.1:0-4859 GCA_050732195.1 Methylomirabilales bacterium (SeqCode) | reverse complement strand
GGACTGCGCTCCGCCGAGGTCCCCGTCGGCATCGCCGCCAGCAATGTCCTCCTGACGGGGGAGCCGGCGGAGCCGCTCTCGACCCTCCTGGCCCGCGTGGGGCGGGGCCTCTACCTCGGGCGCCTCTGGTACACCTACCCCATCAACGGGCTCAGGGCCGGCGACTTCACCGGGACCGCGGTGGCCGACTCGTTCCTGATCCGGGACGGGCGCCTGGCGGAACCGCTGGCAGTGAACGCGATCCGTGTGAATGACAATATCCGGCGTCTCCTCGCGGCCATCCTGGGGATCGGGGCGGAGGCGAGGCGGGTGGGGGGGTGGGGGGCGGACGAGGTGATCCTTGCGCCGCCGGTGGCGGTGGCCGATGTCCCCGTCGAGGCGATCGGCTCTGGCGAAGCCCCCTAGCCGCGGAGGCGGCGCCAGGTGATCTTTAGTTGCTCCGCGGCGAAGTCCGGCGCCTGGCATGCGGCGATGATTTCCCGCTCCTGCCGTTCCACCGCGGCCGCCGCCTCGGGGATTTTCGCCGCGAGATCGAGGGGGATCTGCACGACCCCGTGGCGGTCCCCGTGGAGGAGATCGCCGGGCCGGAAGAGCAGGCCGCGCAAACTCACGGGGCCGCCGAAGTCCACCAGGTGGACATAGGCGTGGGAGACCTGAACCTCGGCGGCGAAGAGGGAGAATCCCAGGGCGGACACCTCCTGGAGGTCCCGCACGCCCCCGTCGGTAATAGCCCCGGCGCAGCCGAGCGCCCGGTGGATGTTGGCCTGCACCTCCCCCCAGAAGGCGCCGAGGGAGGGGCGATCGAGGTCCTGCATCACCACGACCCGCGGGGCGGGGAGAGACAGGAGGTAGTCCCACCACCGCTCGGGGAAGATACGCGTGCCCTCCGCCGGCGGCCGGCTCGCCATGATCCGGGCCGTGGCGGCGTAGCCCACCAGAGGGGGCAGGTCCGGGTACATGCATCGGATTTCGGCCCGCATGAACCCCTCCGAGCGGGGACGGCAGTTGAAGGTCTCGATGGCGTTGGCAACGGTGGGGCTGGAGAGCCGGCGGAGTCCCTCCAGAATGGCGGGGCTGAGCGGGGCGGACGGCATGCGGTCTCCCTCGCGCGCGGGCCGCGCGGCTAGCGGTAGAACTCCGCCCGGTCGCCGGCCACCACCTCGATGGCCTTCGGGGTTCCCCCCCGCAGGAGGCTGAGGAGAACCGGCTCACCCGGGCGGTGCTTCCAGAGTTCGGTGTAGAATTCCCGGCGGCTGCCCAGCCGGATCACGTCCAGGCCGATGAGGAGATCCCCCTCCCGGACGCCGGCCCGGGCGGCGGGGGAGCTCGGGATGACGGCCACCACCTGCAAGCCGCCCGCCCCGCCCTGGCTGAAGAGACCGAGCCACGCCCGCGGCGGCCGGCTCAGGATCCGACCGTGCCGGAGCAGCTCGTCCCGGTGGCCGCGGTATAGGTCCACGGGGATCGCCAGGGAGGCCCGGGCCACCTCCGCCAGGCTCAGGGAGACCACCCCCAGCATCCGGGCCTGCAGATCGCACAGGGCGCCTCCCCCAAAGCCAGGATTGGGGGCACTGGCTTTCAGCGCCCGATCCAACATGTACTCCCACGCGGCATCGAAGGGCCCCACCTCGGTGAGGACGCCCGGCCTGACCCGCCGGGCCGTGGGGCCGGTGCTGGCCAGGAGGAAAACCGGCTGCCCCGGCACCGCTGCCGCCTCCCCCAGGGGGGCGGGCGGCCCCAGACCCCGGGGGATCTTCACCAGCGCGAGACCGCTGTCGAAATCCCTGGCCACTACCTCGCCCTTGGCCCGGCGGCCGTGCGGCCCGGTAACCGTCACGGCGGCCGCACCCAGGGTGACGTAGTTGACCGTGAGAACCACGTCCTCTGCGACGAGCGTCCCCGAGCCCATCCGCTCGGCCCCCAGGGCGACGACGGAGGGGTGGTTCGGCGCCACGCGCACCTCGAGGTGCACGCTGCACGGGACAACCTGCTGCACCAGTTGAGGAGCCGCATCCATGACTGCCGCCCCGCCCCCCCGCCGCCGCCGGCACCGCCTGGACATCGGCGCCGTCGTCCGGACCCTGAAGCGGGCGGTCCGGGCCTGGAGCCCGCCCGCCGTCGCCCAGGTTCACGCCGCCGCGCCCGACCCGTTCCGAGTCCTGGTCTCCTGCCTGCTCAGCCTCCGAACGAAGGATGCGGTCACCGGGGCAGCGGCCCGGCGCCTCTTCGCCCTGGCCGACACGCCCGCGGCGATCCTCGCCCTCCCCCGCCGGGCCATCGAGCGGGCCATCTATCCCGTCGGGTTCTACCGGGTGAAGGCCCGGACCCTGCACGGGGTATGCCGGGACCTCCTCGCCCGCTTCGCCGGCCGGGTCCCCGACACCCTGGAGGATCTGCTCACGCTGAAGGGGGTGGGGCGGAAGACGGCCAACCTGGTGGTGACGGTAGGCTACAACAAGGCGGGCATCTGCGTCGACACCCATGTCCACCGGATCAGCAACCGGTGGGGCTACGTCCGGACGAAAACGCCGGAGGCGACGGAGCAGGCGTTACGGGCCATCCTCCCCCGTCGGCACTGGATCGCCTTCAACGACCTGCTGGTCCCCTTCGGCCAGAACTGCTGCAAGCCCCTCTCCCCCCTGTGCAGCCGCTGCCCGGTCGCGGCCCACTGCCCCAAGGTGGGCGTCACCCGCCACCGCTAGCCCCCCTTGGTCAACAGGGGGTGGTTCGCTCCCGCCGCCCGGACCCGGAACGCGGATCAAATCCTTGTTCGCAGTCCGGCCGACACCCTGTCGCACGTGCCAAGCCCCCCGCAGCCATAAGAGGATTATGCTGACCGTCGCCGCAGCGTTTGTCCAGGGCGGCGGCCTTCAGCAATCGTTGACAACTCCTTGGAAATTCGAGAGGATTTCCCCTGCCGTAGGAATTTTGGCCACTGGGATATGCCGACCAGCATACTCAATAGTTGGGCGGACTGAATGAACGCGAAGCGCGATCAGATCGGCCAGTTGACGAACCTACTTCGCGGGTCGGAGGAGCCGTTCTGGACGCGACTCCGAGTTCTTCTTCGGGAAAAGGGCCTCGATTTCGCTCGGGTCATCGTCGCGGAGTGTTTCCCCGACGACACTCAGTTCGAGTTCGGAATCGTCGTGAACGAGGACGGTAGGGTGTTACAGTTCGGCTTCGACTACCTGCATAGGCAGGTGGAAGACGGATCGTTCTCCGAATGGGAGGACCTCACCGCTCGATTCCGGGGCACTCCACATCAGGAGAGCATCACGATAGGGCTGGACATGGTGGCGGACGCCCGCCGTGGTGCCGGCCAATGAGGTCTCATGCTAACGGTTTGCAGTGCGTCCCTTGTCCGGCTGTCGGTCGGCGAGGGCAAGGTCGGGTGCGGCGCCACGCCGCCCAACAACACGATGCAGCTGCCGATCTGGGTTGTCACGCCGCGTGCTTGCGCACGCGTCGCGCCAACCCATCTCGCAGCTGATCGTGAGCGTTAGCCGGCCCCCGAAACAGTCCCGGCCGTTTCGTGCCTTCGAGGTTTGCCCAAACGGTACGCCGGTCAGTACATCCTAGATCTTCTTCCGGAACGGGGCGGCGTAGCCCGTCATCTCGACGTAGCCCTGCCCCCGGACAGCCTGCCCGGCCCGCTCCCCTGTGACTCGCACCGCCCCCTCCCAGTAGGTGACCTGGGTGCTCCGCGCGGTGTCCAGCTCCTGGTCGGGGAAGAGGGGCCTGAGGGTGAGGGTGAGGGCTGCTCCCGGGACCCGGATCTCCCAGCCCATGGGGTAGATGCCCCCGCTCCGGGGGCTCTGCCAGCGGCCGAGGGGCTTCACAGCGAACTCCGCGAGGGCCAGGGTCCGGGCGGTCCCGTCGGAGGCCACGAGGGTCCCGCTGGAGAAGGGATCGGGGCGGCCGTCCCGGTGGCGGATGAGGTAGAGCATCAAGTCGGTCCCGTCCTCGAGCTGGACGCTGAACCAGTCCCAGCCCACCTGCTCGGGCGCCAGCTCCGTCGAGCCGAACTCGTGGTCCATCCAGGCAAGGCCGGTGACGGGAAAGCGGCGCCCGTCCAGGGTGAGGACCCCGGCGACACGGAGGCGCGTCAAGGAGTAGTAGTGGGAGGCGTGCCCCTCCCCAGCCCCCTTCCGGCTGATCCCGTCCTGCCCGTGGACGACGGGCGGCTTCTCGGGCGTGAGCGTGAGGTCGAGGCCGAACGCCTCCGCCGCCGCGCGCACCCGGTGGACCTCCCCCTCCGCGGTGGCCTCCCACTCCCCGATCCAGACCCGGTACCGGTCGGTGAGCGCCCCGGCCTGCCCCAGCGCCTCCCGCCCCACCCGCTCGGCGAGCCGATGGCGGCGCCGGGCCGGATCGCTCAGGGCCAGGTGCGCCAGGTACAGGTTCCGCGCCGCCCACCGGGACGGGCTCATCCGGGCCTCCGCAATCCCGACCCGGAAGAAGGTCACCTGGAACCCGAACCCCTCCCCGCGGGCCGTGCGGAGGTGCCCCGTGTAGTACCACCACTCGGTCCGGAACGCGTCGTGGGCCGCGTGGTCGCGGGGGAATTGGAACCGGTAGCCGGGGAGGGCCTGCTGGAAGGGGGGAGGGGCTGCGGCTCCGCAGAGGGCGACGAGCAGGAGGGCCAGGGGCGTGAAGGGCCACCGCTTTCGCCCGCTCACGGCAGGGCCCCTCACCTCATCGCCCCTTCCCCCGCGCCTCCGGGTCGGCGTACCAGGGACGGAGCATCTCCGCCTCACCGCCCCCCCGGGTGCGCAGCCGCTCCACATAGTCCCCGAGGAGGCGGGCGGTCTGGTCCTCCAGGCCCAGGAACTGGATCCCCATCCCCGACGGGAACG
>JBOHQK010000107.1:0-16407 GCA_050732195.1 Methylomirabilales bacterium (SeqCode) | reverse complement strand
CTTCCGCACTTCGCGGAATTGCGGAAGGAGGCCGAGGAGGTCCCACTCCGCCCGGCCGCTCGGGGGCCGCGCCCGGCGCCACCCGCGGCTCGGCGGCAATCCTCGGGGCAATTCGTTGGCCCGGCACGAGCGCCCTCGGAGCCGCCGCCCTCTTCCCGGGGCGAGCCGCTCCTCCGCCCGATACCCAGACAGGGCTGCGTCGCGGCTCACCCCGGGCGGGCGGCCGCAGGAGGGCGACTGGAAGCGTACGCTTTGGTACGCTCCGGACCGCCGCGGGCACCCCCCGCAGGGTGGTCGGAGAGCGGCGTGAGGCGAAGTGAGTTGGCCTGGCACTAGAAGTCGCGGGGGGTGGCGCGGAGCAGATAGGGCCCCACCTGCTGGCCGATGGCCGAGAGGCCGGCCAGGTCCTCGGGGGTAAACTCGGGACCGGCCTCCTCAGGGGTGGGGCCCTTGCGGCTGACCTGCAGGACCCCGATCGGGTTGCCCGGGCCCCCCCAGAGGGGGACCGACATCAGGCGCTGGATGAGAAGGCCGGCCCGCTCCTGGGTGGGGATCTTCTCGAAGGCGTCCAGGTGCCGTTCCACCGCGGCCCGGTTCACGAGGAGGGGCTCGCGGCTCCCCAGGGTCCGGCTTGCGAAGGAGGGCTTCGTCCCCTTCACGGGGAACTCGGTCCGGCCGGCGCGGAGGAACTCCAGGGGGTAGGCGAAGCGGAGGATCTCATTCCCCCCCCGGTGCCGCCGGAGCAGGACGGCCACCTCATCCAGGCTTACCTCAAAGAGGCGGGCGATGTGCCCCACGATGCAGGAGAGGGTCTCCTCGAAGGCGGCGGGCGTGGCCTGCCCCTTGTGGCTCCGGCTGATTGCGCTGAGCTGCCCTTCTAGGTCGGCCACGGCTCGGCTCCGGTGGATAGTGGGGGAGGGGGTGGGCCGTACGCGGCGGGGCGACGGCCCAGGACGGGGGGGGTGAGGGGAGTCCCGTTCGGGAGGTCCGGGGCCAGCGGGCAGGCAGCGCACCGGGGACGGGTCCGGCAGAACTGCTTGCCCACGGCCACCAGGAGGGCGTGGAGCTCGCCCTGGAGGGCGGCATCCGGCGGCAGGTGGGCCAGGGCCTCCCCACGCACGGCCTCGTAGGGAGCCCCGAAGGGGACGAGGCCGTGGCGGGCTAAAATCCGGCGGGCGTAGGCGTCGGCTACGAAGGTGGGGGAGCCGGCCGCATAGAGCAGGACGCAGTCGGCCGTCTCCGGCCCGATCCCCGGGATGGCCAAGAGCCAGGGGCGCAGGGTGAAAGCAGGCTCCTTGAGGAGTCGGCGGAGGCTTCCCCCGAAATCGCGCCTCAGGGCCGCCAGGAACGCCCGAAGGGTCCGGGCCTTGGCCCGATAGGTCCCCGCGGGCCGGATGAGGCGGGCGAGGCGGGCAGGGGGGAGGGAGGCCATCCCCGCGGGGGTGAGGGCCCTCGCTGCTCTCAGGCGGCCGAGGCCTTGCTCGGCGTTCCGCCAGGCGGTGTGCTGGGCCAGGACGGCCCCGACGATGACCTCGAAGGGAGTGCGGGCAGGCCACCAGCCTTGCGGACCCCACGCTCGGAACGCAACGGTGTACAGGTGAATCCAGCGGTTGGCTGTCTCCATCGCCGTGGCCTTTATATTGCACAGGTCCAGGAAAGGCAAGGTGGTTTGGCGGGCGGTCAGGTGAGGCCCTTGACAGAACGTCTCGATTCGATGTATAAGTTGCTGTGTTTCCAGAGAAAGGGCCAGGCCAGAGGGAGCTCGTTCCCGCATCGCCCGGCCCTTTTCAGTTGGAGGGGACCGGAGCGGCGGATGCGGATTCTGGGCATCGATCCCGGGGAAGTCCGGCTGGGCCTGGCGGTAAGCGACGAGCTGGGCCTCACCGCCCAGGGCTTGCCCACCTGGACCCGCCGGGGGAGGTCGGCCGACTTCGCCCACTTCAGGTCCCTGGTCAAGGAGTTGGACGTGACCGCGGTGGTGGTGGGCCTCCCCCGCAACATGGACGGGACGGTGGGTCCCCAGGCCGAGGCGGCCCGGGAGTTGGCCCGGGATCTGCGGGACACCCTGGGGCTCCCCGTGACCTTGTGGGACGAGCGGCTCACGACCCGGGCCGCCACGCGCGTTCTCACGGAGGCGGGTCTCAGCCGCCGGGGCCGGCGCGACCGGGTGGATGCGGTCGCCGCCGCCCTCATCCTCCAGGGCTATCTCGACCGGACTCGCCCCTCCCGGCAAGAGGGAGCGGGATGAGGCCCGGCACCCGCCGCCGCCGTGCCGTCCTGGCCGGGGCGCTCCTCACCCTCTGCTTCCCCTTCCTCACGTTCGGCGGGATCCACCTCTACGTGGCCTTCCATCCCAAAGCGCGCTTCGGCTACAGGGAGGGGCTCCCCCGGACCGTGGAGATCCCGGCCCGCACCCCGGCCCGCGAGGTGGCGGCCCGCCTCCAGGCGGAGGGGATCATCCCGAACCAGTGGCTGTTCCTCGTCCTGGCGGCCGTGAGGCGGACAACCGACGCCCTCAAGGCGGGGGAGTACCAGTTCACCGCCGGTATGGGAGTCCTGGACGTGCTCGTGGCCATGGAGGAGGGACGGGTCATCCTGCACCGGGTGACGATCCCGGAGGGGGCGACCACCCGGGACATTGCGGCCCTCCTGCACCAGGAGGGGCTGGCCGATCGGGACCGGTTCCTGGCCCTGGTTTCGGACCCGGGCTTCGCGTCCCAGGTGGATCCCGAGGCCACCATGCTGGAGGGGTATCTCTTCCCCGACACCTACCACTTCACGAAGGGGCTCCGGGAGGAGACGATCATCGAAAAGATGGTGGCCCGCTTCTTCCGTGCCTTCCCGCTCGAGGAGGAGATCCGGGCCCGGAGCCTCGGGATGACCCGGTACGAGATTGTCACCCTCGCCTCCATCGTGGAGCGGGAGGCCGTCACGGAGGAAGAGAAGCCCATCATCGCCGCCGTCTTCCACAACCGGCTCAAGCGGAAGATGCTCCTCCAGGCCGATCCCACCGTCCTGTACGGCCGCGGCAAGCCCCTCTCCTCCCGGATCACCTACGCGGATCTGAAGTCCTCCCGCAACCCGTACAACACCTATGTCCACCTCGGCCTCCCGCCGGGTCCCATCGCCAACCCGGGGGCCTCCGCCTTGCGGGCTGTCCTGTACCCGGCCGACGTAGGGTACCTGTACTTTGTGTCGAAGAACGACGGCACGCACTATTTCTCCAAGTCCTTCGCCGAGCACGATCGGGCAGTCCGCCGCTACCAGCTCGGCGCCGGCCGGCGAGCGGCCGGGGGGTAGGGGCGTGTTCGACCTGGACCCCTCCCTGGACCGGATCCCCATCTCCCCTGACGCCCTCGAGCGGGTCGCCTGGTCCCTCAACCTGACCGCGGTGGCCGGGACAGATTTCGCCGGGGCCGAGGCACGGGCCTACGCGGTCGCCGGGGCGGCTGGCGATGGGCGCTCGGTCTGCTACGTCTGCCTGTACGTCCAGAGCATGGACCGCGCCCAGGTGTACCGGCACCGGGCGAACCCCTTCCCCGCCGCCGAGGGGGAGGCCCACGAGGAGGAAGCGCTGGCCTTCCTGGAGGACCTGGGCTTCATCCTCGAGACCATTGACTACCGGGGGTGGAACAGCCGGGAGCGCCAGGACTGGTTTGACAAGCAGCCGCCCTTCCACGCCCGGCGGCCGCCTCCGGAGACGCCACCCGTCCCCCAGGAACCTGCGCCTGCGGCCCGGGTCGCCCCCGCGGCTGCTCCGGCCCCCCCGGCCGCGCCCGTGGCGCCTCCGGAGATGGAGGGTGTCCTGGTCCTTGCGGAGCCAATCGAGGAGCCGCCGCCGGCCCCCTCGCCGCCCCCCTCCCCCTCCCCCGCCCCGCGCCCGGCCGCCGCGAGGGTGCCCCCGTCTCGAGCCAGGGCGGTCGCCCAGGCAAGCCCGCCCCCGGCGGTGAAGCCCGAGGTGGCCCCTCCCAGCCAACGTCCCGTGAAGGTGGACCTGCCCGAGGAGTACGAAGACCTGGCCCGGCTGTTCGCCTCCTTCTAGCGAGGGGGTAATATGCGGCGGCCCTGGCGGCCGCAGGAGGGGGGGGAAGGGAATGCGCGGGAAACTGCGAGCGCGAGGATGGGTCTGGGGGGCAGCGCTCCTGCTGGCGGGGTGCGCGACCACGCCTGAGGGGGTCCAGCCTGAGGGGAAGGCCGAGGACTACTACAACCTCGGGGTCGCCTACCTGAACTCGGGGGAGCCGCGACGGGCGCTCCCCGAACTCACACGGGCCATCGAGATGGCCCCCGGCCAGGCCCCCTACCACAACGCCCTCGGCCTGGCCTACTTCCTGGATCGCAACCTCCCCGAGGCCGTGAAAGCCTTCCAGCGGGCCGTGGACCTGGACCCGAAGTTCGCGGACGCCTTCAACAACCTCGGGACCGCCTACCTGGGGCAGAGGGAACTGCCCCGCGCCGAGCAGGCGTTCAAGGCGGCCCTCGGCAACACCTTCTATCTCACCCCGCAGCGGGCTCACTTCAACCTGGGGAACGTGTACCAGCAGCAAGGGCGACTCGAAGAGGCGGCCGCCCAGTTCCGCCGGGCGGTGGACGTGGACCCGGAGTTTGCCAACGCCCACAACAGCCTCGGGATCGTCTACCTGGCCCAGAACAAGCCGGACCTTGCTGTCACGTCTTTTGAGGCGGCGACCCGGCTGACCCCGGCCGTGGCCGTTGTCCAGCGCAACCTGGGCATCGCCTACTTCCGCGCCGGGAAGCGGCCCGAGGCCCGGGCCGCCCTGGAGCGGGCGCTGAAACTCCAGCCGGCGGGCCCCGGGGCGGACGAGATCCGCGACCTGCTCCGCCGCCTGCGGTAGCCGGCCCGCCCCGGCGGGCGAGCGCCCCCGGCCACTCCCGCGCCGATCCCTTCCCACGCCCTGCCTCCTCACTCCCCGGTCCGTTTGTCTTTTTGTCCTTGTCAGCCTGCGGCGCATTGACCCGGTTCCGGTTCCGGTCTAGGATGGGGTGACGCCCCTTCCCGGGCGGTATGCGGCCGGGTGAGGAGGCCGAAGGAGGAACGGGTGGAGCCGGCGACGCTCGAGACGGCACCGGGGCAGACCCCCGCGGGGACCCGGCAGGAACTCCTGGGGTTGACCCGGAGGGAGCTGGAGGCCTGGGCCGAGGCCCAGGGGGAGCCCGCCTATCGGGGCCGGCAGGTCTTCAAGTGGCTCTACCAGAAGCGGGAAAGCAATCCGGCGGTCTGGTCCGACCTGCCCAAGACGTTCCGGGGGCTCCTTGCCGAGCGGGCTGGCATCGGCTGCCCCGCCGTCGTCCGGGAGGAAGTGTCCCGCGACGGCACTCGGAAGTTTCTCTTCGGCCTCGGGGACGGGGAGCGGATCGAGAGCGTCCTCATCCCGGACGAAGACCGGCTGACCGCCTGCATCTCCTCCCAGGCCGGCTGCGCCCTGGAGTGTGCCTTCTGCCTCACGGGGCTGATGGGCCTGAAGCGCAACCTGGGCCCGGGGGAGATCGTGGGGCAGGTGCTCGCACTCCAGGACGGGGCGGCCCCGGGGCGAGCGGTCAGTCACATCGTCCTGATGGGAATGGGGGAGCCCCTGGCCAATTTCGGGAACGTGGAGCGGGCGTTGCGGATCCTCACGGACCCGGACGGCCCGAGATTCTCCCCGCGCCGCATCACCCTCTCCACGGTAGGCCTCGTCCCCGGCATCCGGCGCCTGGCCGCCTCCGGCCTCCAGGTGAACCTGGCGATCTCCCTCTCGGGCACGACGGATGCCCAGCGCGATCGCCTGATGCCGGTGAACCGGCGCTACCCGCTCAAGGAATTGCTGGCGGCCTGTCGGGAGTACCCGCTCCCTCCGCGGCGGCGGATCACCTTCGAGTACGTCCTGATGAACGGGGTCAACGATAGCCCCGAGGACGCGCGCCGCCTCGTCGGGCTCCTGCGTGGCATCCAGTGCAAGGTGAACCTGCTCCCCCTCAACGAGTCGCCGCTCGTCCCCTTCCGGGCCTCGCCCCGCCACCGGGTGGAGGCGTTTCAGAAGATCCTGCGCGCGGGGGGTCTCACCGCCACCATCCGGAAGAATCGCGGGCACGACATCTCCGCGGCCTGCGGGATGCTCCACAACGCTTCCGAACAGGGACTCCCCCTCGCCGCGAATCCTCCGTCACGGGAGAAAGCGCTTGACACTCCGCGGCCGTCCCCCTAAGATGTTTTCGCGGGGTGGAGCAGTCCGGTAGCTCGTTGGGCTCATAACCCAAAGGTCGCCAGTTCAAATCTGGCCCCCGCAACCAGCACTCATAAGGGGTGAGCAAGGAAGCACGGCGGGTCAGAAGGACCCGAACTCAGGACAAACGAAGGATCGTAGAAAGGCCCCGGGATCAAGGGCACGATTACCGTGCAATCCCTTGTCCGGGGCTTTTATTTTTCGAGGCGGAGCCGGGCGTGTTAAACGCCCGAACCCTCCGGGTGACCGGGCAAGTGCCAGGAGTGATGACCTAGTGCGACCGGGCGGAGGGGTCGGGGGAATCGGAGCCCCCCGAGAATCAGGTGAACAGCTTCAACCTAGAGGGTCTGTGAGGAGCACTTGGATCTTCGGGCCCCATTTGACTGTGACGAACGCTTCACCAATTGGGCACGTCGCTTCACAACCTGTGCACCACCGATGCTAGGGAGTTTCATAAGAGGCGCGGTCTCGGCCAGTTCGACTTGGCGCGGAATTTGCCAGCCAAGAGTGTGCCGTTTCTCTACGCACCATGATTACTGACTATCTCCTTCTCGAGCCCGGCGGGGAGATCCTGTGCAGTCTTCAGGAGATCCGCCGGTACGTCGAGCTCTACTACGAGGATCGCCATCCCTGTCTGGATTGCGGCTGCTACCTGATCCCCACCCCGAAGAGCCGCGGGCTCCTGTTCCGAATGTACTGCTGCGCCAATAGTATTTGCTCTGCCTCTCGCAGAATGTTCAGACTTTCTTTCCAGGACGGGCGGGCCGCCTAGCATACTCCATCGCAAGCGGCTCTCCTGGCGGCCTCCTCGCCCTCGATCTCCCCCGCTCCGCCTCCGCCAATGCCTCCGCGAGCTTCTGCCACCGTGTCCGGAGCACATTACCGCCAGCCACTCCCCCCCTTCTCAGGGGGTTCCCCCCCCACGATTTCAGGGTTCACCGGATTCCCATTCGCCTCACCGGATGCTATGCTGTTCGAAAGGCGGCTTGACGATGCAGATCCTGATCGTCGAGGACGATATTCCTGTGGCAACCCTGCTGGCCGAATCCGTGCGGCTTCAGGGCCACGAAGCCATTGTGGCCAGGAGCGGCCCGGAGGCACTCGCCCTCCTTGACCACAGGCGCCCCGACGCGATCTTCCTCGACCTCGTCATGCCAGAGATGACCGGGATCGAGGTCCTGCGCCGCATCCGGCAGACCCAGCCGGCCCTGCCGGTGATTGTCATTACCGGCGAGGCCTCGCTCGAGCAGATCGAGGAGGCACGGCGTCTGGGCGTGACGGACGTCATGGAAAAGCCCTTCGGCCTCAAGTACCTGGGTGAGGCCCTGCGAAAGCTCCGGGGCGATGGACTCTGACCTCCTCCGCCGCCGGCAGGAAGTCTTCGCAGCGGAGGTTCTCAGCGATACCCCAAAGGCGCTGAAACGGGAGTAGAGTCCATCATGCCGAAAATCCTCCGGTGCGGCGACCTGATGCCCGCGTGCAACGCCGTCGTCGAGGGGAAGGATGTCGCCGAGGTCATGGCGAAGGCGGCGGAGCACGCCAAGAAGGCGCACGGGATGACGACGATCCCGCCCGAGGTGGCCGCGAAGGCAAAGGCGGCGATCAAGGACAAGTAAACCTGACCCGGCCAGGCGCGCATCATTCATTCATTTAGCGGAGTCATGGGCGCAATCCTGCTGGCGGCTCTCTACCATCCGTTCGCCGGGCGGGACTCGGCGAAGAAGCTGGTGGTGGGGAGCCTGCTGAATCTGATCCCGGGGCTAAACCTCCTGACTCTGGGCTACGCCCTGCGCCTGATGCGGGATGTCCTGGCGGGGGAGGAGACGGAGCTTCCCCCCTGGGAGGGCTGGGGGGGCCTCTTCCTGGACGGGGTGCTGGTGCTGGTGGTGGGGGTCGCCTTTGTCCTGGCGCCGGCCACCCTGCACTGGCTGGGGGCGGGGGAGGTGCTCACCGTCCTCGCCTTTGGCGTGGCGGCCGCGCTGGAGCCGATGGCCCTGGTGCGCTTGGCCGCCTTCGGCCGCCTCGGCGCCGCCTTCGAGATCGGGAAAATCTGGCAGGACGTGCGCCTCCTCTTTGCGGGCTACTTCCCCGCAGTCCTCGCCTGGCTCGCTGCGCTCTTCGCCTACGGCCTGCTCCTGGTGGGGAGCCGCTGGCCGGTCGCCTGGATCCTGCACGGCTTCATCGGCTTTTACCTCTACCTCTTCTTTGCCGCCCTCTTCGGCCGGGTCGGCTCCCGGACCCGGATGCTGCGCCTCACCTACCGCTGAGGGGTGCGCCGCGAGAGCCCGGCGCTCTTGACAAACCCCCAGCCTGGCGCCAGAATCAGCCGCTTCCCGCGGGGTCGCGGCCCCGCCCGCAGCCAGGCGGTGTAGCTCAGCTGGTCAGAGCACGCGGCTCATATCCGCGGAGTCGTTGGTTCGAGTCCAACCACCGCCACCACCCATCCACGCTCGCGAACCGCGAGACCGGCCCCCCCCGTTATCCTCCGCCCTCCGCTTCTCCTTTGGTGCCCCGGTGGGCCGGCGGCCGATCGGGAGCTGAAGGTTGCCGGGGCCCGGTTGACACCCCCGCACCCTTCGGCTACGGTGGAATATCGCGCGCGACCCCGGAGAGGCGTGGCGCGCGGCATCATCGGCCTTCGTGGCGGAGGGGGATGTGCCCGAGCGGAAGGAGCGGCGTCGCCCGACGGTTCCACCCGACGAGAAGCTCCTCGAGATGCTCTACTACCTGAAGCTCGTGCGGGCCTTCGAGGAGCGCCTCTCCCGGTGGGCCCGCCAGGGGAAGGTCCTGGGCGGCATCTTCTCGGGGATCGGCCAGGAGGCCATCGTGGTCGGAGCCTGCTACGGGCTGCGC
This sequence comes from Methylomirabilales bacterium (SeqCode), assembly GCA_050732195.1. Lineage (GTDB taxonomy): Bacteria > Methylomirabilota > Methylomirabilia > Methylomirabilales > JACPAU01 > JACPAU01. Next base: position 7,330 of record JBOHQK010000107.1, on the reverse strand, counting down.
CGGGAGGACTTCATCTGCCCCCTGCACCGGGACCTGGGGGCGTTCCTGGTGAAGGGGGTCCCCCCGGGCCGCCTCATGGCCCAGATCGCCGGGAAGCGGGACGGGCTCTCCAAGGGGAAGGACTCCTACCTGCACAGCGGCGACAACGCGCTCGGCATCTTCGGGAACACCAGCATGCTGGGGGCGAACCTGCCGGTCGCGGCCGGGATCGCCTACACCTTCCTCCTGGAGGAGGTGGACCATGTGGTTGTCGCCCTCTTCGGCGAGGGGGCGAGCAGCACCGGGGACTTCCACGAGGGGCTGAACTTCGCCGGGATTCACCGGCTCCCGATCGTCTACGTCTGTGAGAACAACCTCTACGCCTACTCGGTCCCGGTGGAGAAGCAGATGCCGGTGGCGGACGTGGCGGACCGGGCCGCCGCCTACGGCTTCCCGGGCGTGGTCTGTAACGGCAACGACCTGCTGGCCGTCCACGACGCGGTTGGGCGGGCCGTGGCCCGGGCGCGCGCGGGGGAGGGGCCTACGCTGGTGGAGTGCAAGACCTACCGCTGGCACGGCCACTCGGAGCACGACAAGGCCTTCTACCGGACGGAGGAAGAGCTCCTCCAGTGGAAGAGCCGCGACCCCATCCCCGTCTTCCAGCGCTACCTCCAGGACAAGAAGGTCCTGACTGAGCAGACACTGGCGGGTCTGGAGCAGCGCATCGCCAAGGAGATCGAGGAGGCAGAGGCCTTCGCCGAGCAGAGCCCGTTCCCGGAAGGGCCGGAGGCCCTGGAGGACCTGTACGCACCCTGAGGTGCGGAGAGACCATGCGGGAGCTGACCTATCTGGAAGCGATCCGGGAGGCGCTGGCCGAGGAGATGGCGCGGGACCCCAAGGTCTTTGTCCTGGGGGAGGACGTGGGGGAGTACGGCGGCGCCTTCCAGATCACCAAGGGCCTCTACGAGAAGTACGGCGAGCGCCGGGTGCTGGATACCCCCATCTCGGAGTCGGCCATCGTGGGGATCTCGGTCGGCGCGGCCCTCCGGGGCTACCGGCCGGTTGCCGAGATGCAGTTCGGCGACTTCATCTCCTGCGCCTTCGACCAGATCGTGAACCAGGCGGCCACGCTTCGGTACCGCTACGGCGGTCGGGCCTCGGTCCCGCTCGTGATCCGGGCCCCCACGGGCGGTTACGTGCACGGTGGCCTCTATCACTCTCAGTCCACCGAGGCATGGTTCTTCACCCGCCCGGGCCTGAAGGTGGTGTACCCGGCGACGCCAGCCGACGCCAAGGGCTTGCTCAAGGCGGCCATCCGCGACGACAACCCCGTCATCTACTTCGAGCACAAATACCTGTACCGGCGGGCGAAGGGGCCGGTGCCGGAGGGGGACTTCGTGGTCCCGCTGGGACAGGCGGCCGTTCGCCGGGAGGGGCGGGACTTGACCTGCGTCTCCTACGGCGCCTGCCTCCCGATGGCGCTGGCGGCGGCGGAGACGCTGGCGAGGGAAGGGGTGGAGGTGGAGGTGATTGACCTCCGGACGCTGCAACCCCTGGACTGGGAGACGGTCCTGGGCTCGGTCCGGAAGACCAGCAAGCTCTGCATCGCCCACGAGGACAGCAAGAGCCGGGGCATCGGCAACCAGATCGCCGCCCGCGTCGCCCAGGAGGCCTTCGACGACCTGGATGGGCCGATCGTCCGGGTGGGGGCCGCCGACACCCACGTGCCCTTCAGCCCGCCGCTGGAGGAGTTCGTCCTCCCGAACGAGGCCAAGATCCTCCAGGCCCTGCGGGAGTTGGCGGCTTACTAGGATTTCCAGCCTCGAACAACGAGGGATTCTCGCACAGACGGGGACCGATTACGGGCCCGGTAAGATGGACCATCCTCGCGGAGTTTTTCCGAACGGGGGAGCCATTCCGTGATGGAGAACGAGCACGACCAGCACGAGCGGCACGCTCGCCTCAGTGCCCAGTTCCGGGTGGTCGAGGTTGCGCTCGAGAATTGCTCCTGCGCCTCCGAGCAGGCCGGGCTCGAGCAAGCCCTGCAGAGATTCGAGGGGGTGAAGAGCGTCCACCTCGATCGGACCCGAGCCGTAGCGCATGTCGCTTACAACCCCGCACTCACGAACCTCGAGGCCATTCACGCGCAGCTGGAGCGTGCCGGCTGCCGCTGTGACTGCGGCGACTGCCAGGGCTCGGGCTGCCAGCCGGGCCACCCGAGCGTTGGAGCGAACGATCCGGTCAGGCCGGCCTCGAGCGCGGAGCCACCGACAGCGACGGCCCACGAGGCCCACGCGGCCCACGGGGAGGCACCGGCCCGCGAGGGCCACGGCCAGCACGCCGGCCACGGCGCAGCGATGGTCAACAGCATGCTGCGCCGCTTCCTGGTCTCCCTCGTCCTCACCATCCCGATTGTGCTGTTCTCGCCCATCGGCATGAGCCTGGGGTTCCCCGGCAAGCCGCCCTTCGGCCTCCCGATGGAGTGGTTCGGCCTCGTTCTGGCCACCCCGGTCGTCTGGTGGGGCGGCTGGCCCTTCCTCTGGGCGGCCTGGCGGGCGCTCAGGCGGGGCGAGGCCAACATGATGACGCTCATCGCCACGGGCATCCTTGTCTCGTACCTCTACTCCGTGGCGGCGACTCTCACCATCGGTGGCGAGGTCTTCTTCGAGGCGGCGGCGATGCTCACCTCGTTCAGCCTGGCCGGGCACTGGCTCGAGATGCGCTCTCGCTTCGCCACGGGTCGGGCCGTCGAGGCGCTCCTCAAGCTCGCGCCCGCCACAGCCCGGGTCAGGCGGAACGACCAGGAACTCGAGATCCCGCTCGAGCAGGTGGTTGTCGGAGACCAAATCGTGGTGCGCCCCGGCGACCGTGTGCCGGTGGACGGGGAGGTGGTGTCGGGCTCGAGCTACGTGGACGAGTCCATGATTTCCGGCGAGCCGATCCCGGTGGCAAAGACGCCCGGCTCGAAGGTCATCGGTGGCACTGTGAACCAGACGGGAGCCTTCAACTTCCGAGCCACCGCCGTCGGCGCGGACACGGCCCTCGCGAGGATCGTGCAGATGGTGCAGAACGCGCAGGCCTCGAAGGCCCCCGCCCAGCGCCTGGCCGATCAGGCCGGGAAGTACCTGGTGTTCGTCGCGCTCGGCTCGGGCGTGATCACCTTCCTCGGGTGGCTCGCGTTCGGCGCGCAGGGCGTGGTGTTCGCGCTCACCGCGGCGGTGTCCACGGTGGTCATCGCCTGCCCGGACGCGCTGGCGCTGGCGACGCCCACCGCCATCACGGTGGGCGTCGGCAAGGCGGCTCGCGACGGGGTGCTCTTCAAGAACGCCACCGCGCTCGAGGGGACGGCCGGCGTCGACACCGTGGTTTTCGACAAGACCGGCACGCTGACCGAGGGGAAGCCAGCCGTGACCGATGTCGAGCCTGTGCCTAGTCGGAGTGAGGAGGAACTGCTGCGGCTCGCCGCCTCCGCCGATAAACCCTCCCAGCACCCGCTGGCCGAGGCTATCGTGCGGGCGGCTCGAGATCGCGGGCTCGCCGTCGCCGAGCCGGAGGCCTTCGACTCGGTGCCGGGCCACGGCGTGGTGGCGACGGTCGGCGGGAAGAAGGTGCTGATCGGCAATGGAAAACTGATGGAGCGCGAGAAAGTCGCCCTCGGCGATCTCGGGGCTCGAGGCGCCGCGCTCTCCCAGCAAGGCAAAACGGCGATGTACGTGGCGGCCGACAGCCGGGCCCTCGGCATCGTAGCGGTAGCCGACACCATCCGTGAATCCGCCCGCCGGGCGGTGCGCGACCTGCACGCGATGGGCGTGAAGACCGTGATGCTCACCGGCGACAGCCGCCGGACGGCCCAGGCGGTGGCTCAAGCCCTCGGGATGGACACGGTGATCGCCGAGGTGCTCCCGGAGGACAAGTCGGCGGAGGTGAAGAGGCTCCAGCGCGAGGGGGGAAAGGTGGCGATGGTCGGGGACGGCGTGAACGACGCGCCGGCCCTGGCCGAGGCCGAGGTCGGCATCGCCATCGGCGCAGGGACCGACGTGGCGGTCGAGACGGCGGATGTCGTGCTGGTGAAGAATGACCCGGCGGACGTGGCGCGGAGCATCCACCTCGCCCGTCAGGTGCGGCGCAAGATCAAGCAGAACCTGTTCTGGGCGGCGATCTACAACCTGCTGGCGATTCCCTTGGCGGCGGGTGTGCTCTACCCGAGTTTCGGCATCCTGCTCCGTCCGGAGTGGGCGGCACTCCTCATGAGCGCCTCGACGGTGATCGTGACGCTGAACGCCCTTCTCCTGAACCGTGTCCGATACGCGAGCTCCGCGCCGCGTTCGCGTCCCGTGCCGGTGCCGCGGACGGCCACCCAGGAGGCGTGATGCCGACGCCGGTCAAGATGCCCCACATGGGCGAGTCGGTGGCCGAGGGGACCATCGCCAAGTGGCTCAAGACCGAGGGCGAGGCGGTCGCCAAGGACGAGCCGCTGGTGGAGGTTACCTCGGACAAGGTGGACTACGAGATCCCGGCCCCGGCGGCGGGGCGCCTCGCCCGCATCCTGGTGCGGGAGGGGCAGACGGTGGCGGTGGGGGCGGAGCTGGCCGTCATCGAGGAGACCGAGCAGGCTGCGGCGGGCCCGCCAGCCCCGGAACCGGAGGCGGTCCTGGCCGAATCCCTCGCGGGGGCGGAGCCGGAGAGAGCCGAACCGGCGGCGCCGGCCCCGCGTCCTCTTTCACCGGTGCGGCGGGGGGAGAGGAAGATCACCCCCGTCGTCGCCCGGCTAGCCGAGCAGCACGGCCTCGACCTCGATCGGATCGCGGGGACCGGGATCGGGGGCCGGGTGACCAAGCGGGATGTCCTGGCCCACCTGGAGGGAGGGCGGCCAGCAGCGGTGGCGGAGGCGCGTCCGGTCGAGCGCGAGGCCCGGCCCTCGCCCGCCGCCCCGCCCGGCCCAGCCGGGTCGGCCCAGGCTCCCCGGCCGACGGAGCGCCCGCCCGCCCGCGCGCCAGCCCGAGAGGCTCCGGCTGACGAGCCCGTGGAGGCCGTCCCCCTTACCGGGATGCGCCGGGCCATCGCGGAGCACATGGCCGAGAGCGTCCGCACCGCGGCCCACGTCACCACCGTGGCCGAGGTGGACATGACGCGCCTGGTCGCATTCCGGGAGCGGCACAAGAAGGAGTTCGAGGAGCAGGAGGGATTCTCCCTCACCTACCTCCCCTTCATCGTCCGGGCCACCGTCACCGCCCTGAAGGAATACCCGGGCCTGAACGCCAGCCTGGAGGGGGACCACGTTCTCCTGAAGAAGTACTATCACATCGGGATCGCGGTCGCCCTGGACTGGGGGCTCATCGTCCCCGTCATCCGCCACGCCGACCGCCTGGACATCCGGGGCCTGGCCCGGGCCATCCACGACCTGGCCGAGCGCGCCCGCAAGCGCCAGCTGGCGGCGGAGGAGACCCGGGGGGGAACCTTCAGCATCACGAATCCCGGGGTCTACGGCGCCGTCCTTTCCACCCCCATCATCCACCAGCCGCAGGCGGCCATCCTGGGGGTGGAGGCAATCCGGAAGACGCCCGCCGTGCGCGACGAGCAGATCGTCATCCGCTCCCTCATGTACCTCTGCCTCTCCTACGATCACCGGATCGTGGACGGGGCGACCGCCGTTCAGTTCCTCCAGGCCATCCGCCGCCGCCTCGAGAGCCCCCTGGAGCTGATCCTCTGAGCCCTGAAAGCACACGGCCGGCGGGAGCCAGACGCCCCCGCCGGCCGTGTCACGTTCGCGCGGACCTACGCGCTCCCAGGTTTCTGCACCCCCAGGACATCCTTCAGCCCCGGGAGCTGCTCCAGGAGGCCCTTCACGACCTTCCCGGGGTCGGTGCCGGCGGAGCGGCCGCCGCCACCGGCGGCTCGCGCTCCAGGGCCCCCGGGCCTGCGCAGAACCCGGCGGTCCCGACTTAGGCCGAAGGCGTAGCGTAGGCGCTCTCGTTGTGCTGGCTCAGGTCCAGGCCCACGACCTCGTCCTCCTCGTGGACCCGGAGGCCCATGACGGCGTCCACCAGTTTGAGGAGGATGAGGGAGCCGACGAAGGCGAGGACCCAGGATCCGAGGACGGCTATCGCCTGGACGCGCAAGAGGTCCGGGTTGCCGAAGAACACCCCGTTGGCGCCAGCATCGTTGATGGCCTTCGAGGCGAACAGCCCCGTGGCCAGGGCCCCCCATGTCCCGCCGACACCGTGCACGCCGACGACGTCGAGGGAATCGTCATAGCCGAGAGCCGTCTTGAGGTTGCACGCGTTGTAGCACAGGAACCCGGCGCCCCCCCCGATGACCAGGGCGGACAGGGGGCCGACGAAGCCCGAGGCCGGCGTGATCGCGACCAGACCGGCCACGGCGCCGCTGGCCGCGCCGAGGACGGTGGGCTTGCCCCGGAGGACCCACTCGCTGAACATCCACCCCAGGGTGGCGGCCGCCGTGGCGATGTGGGTCACCACGAAGGCGCTGGTGGCCAGGCTGCCGGCCGAGAGGGCGCTCCCGGCGTTGAACCCGAACCAGCCCACCCAGAGGAGGGCGGCGCCCAGGACCGTCAGGGGGAGGTTGTGGGGGGGCATGGGTTCGACCCGGTAGCCGCGGCGCCTACCCACGAAGAGGGCGGCGGCGAGGGCCGAGACCCCGGAGGAGATGTGGACCACCGTCCCGCCGGCGAAGTCCAGGGCCCCCATCTCCCGCATCCAGCCCTTGACCCCCCAGACCCAGTGCGCCAGGGGGTTGTAGATGAAGGTGGCCCAGAGGAGGGTGAAGACCAGGAACGAACTGAACTTCATCCGCTCGGCGAAGGCCCCGGTGATCAGCGCCGGCGTGATGATGGCGAACATCATCTGGTAGATCATGAAGGTCTGGTGGGGGATCGTGGCCGCGTAGTCGGCGTTCGGGTCGAGGCCCACCCCCCTCAGGCCGAACCAGCTCAAATCCCCGATGAGCCCCCCGACGTCGGGCCCGAAGGCCGTGGTGTAGCCCCACAGGATCCACTCGATGCTGATCACGGCCACGATGATGAAGCTCTGCATGATGGTGCCCAAGACGTTCTGCCGGCGCACCATCCCCCCGTAGAAGAGGGCCAGCCCCGGAATCGTCATCATCAGCACCAGGGCGGACGACGTCAGCATCCAGGCGTTGTCACCCGAGTCAATCTTGGGGGGTGGCGGCGCCTGGGCCTGGGGCGGGGGCGCCGGCGGCGCCTGCTGCGCGAGCCCCGCGGCGGCGAGGCCCAAGACCAAAGCCCCAACGACCAGGCCGGCGAGAATCCAAAGCGGCACCCGGTTGCGCATGCGACTCCCTCCCGCTGAGCGAAAGACCCGCTGGTGCC
>JBOHQK010000106.1:0-2969 GCA_050732195.1 Methylomirabilales bacterium (SeqCode) | reverse complement strand
TGTCCCGGGACTTCTCGTTGGCCGTGTAGACGGTCCGGCCATCCGGGGCGACGGCGATCCGGTGCGGATGCCTCCCCACCTGGATCTGGGCCACGATCTCGTTGGTGGCGCTGTCAATGATGCCGAGTTCGTCGGTGTGCTCGTTAACCCAAAAGACCCAGTCCGCCGCCGCCACCGCCGGGACCCCGACCAAGAGGACCGTCAGAGCCCAGACCCAAATCCGCCTGCGAGCCACCCTTCCTCCTTTTGGTCGCCCAGGAACCCCGTCCGTCCGTTCGACCTGTCTCGCTGTGCCCGGCGGAGGATAGCACAAGACGCGCAGGGGAAGTGTGCCGCGCCGGCGCATGCGGATCCGCATGCCAAGAATCTACTTTATTTACAATAGCCTAACTTATTATAAAAAATGTATAAAGCTTGTGTAGGCCATCGCCTTTTATGTTTGCTACGATGCTACCTGCAACTCTCCCGCCGGAGGGCCAACACAGGGGTCTGCGACCGTCAAGACGCAGGCGCGGGGAAGGAGGCCAGGGGGCAACGGGACGGGCTCAGGCTGATTTGGGCGGCCTCAGGCCGAGCGTCCGCATGAGGCGGAAGAAGTACGTGGGCTGAAGCCCCAGCAGGCGGGCGGCCTGCGTCTGGTTGCCGCCCGTCCGTTCCAGGGCGTGGCGAATGGTCTGCCGCTTGAACGCCTTCACCCCATCGTGGAAGGGCAGGTGCAGGGGGAGGGCGTCGCCCGAGGGCTGCGCCTGGAGGGCCGGGGCCAGGCCCGCCGGCTCGATCTTCTCCCCCCGGGTGAGGACCACCGCCCGCTCCATCAGGTTCTGGAGCTCCCGGACGTTGCCCGGCCAGTGGTACCGCACCAGGAGGGCCTCGGCTTCGGGCGTCAGCCGCGGCACGGGCCGCTTCATCTCCCGGGCGAAGCGCTGGAGGAAGTGCTTCACCAGGGGGGCCAGGTCTTCCGGACGCTCCCGCAGGGGCGGGAGACGAAGGCTGACCACGTTCAGGCGGAAGTAGAGGTCCTCCCGGAACTTCCCCTCCGCTACCAGTTTCCCCAGATCCCGGTTCGTGGCCGCCATCATGCGGACATCAATCCGGGTGCTGCGCGTGCTGCCCACGGGGCGGATCTCGCGGTCCTGGAGGACCCGCAGCAGCTTGCCCTGGATCGGCAGCGGCGTATCCCCCACCTCGTCCAGGAAGAGGGTTCCCCCCTGGGCCTCCTCGAAGAGGCCCTTCTTGTGGGTGACGGCTCCGGTGAAGGCCCCCCGGACATGACCGAAGAGCTCGCTCTCCATCAGCGTCTCGGAGAGCGCGGCGCAGTTGAGGGGCAGGAACGGGCGGGAGCGCCGGGGACCCCACTGGTGGATCTGGCGGGCGAGCATCTCCTTGCCGGTCCCACTCTCCCCCACCACCAGGACGGTGGCCGAGGAGTCGGCCACCTGCCGGGCCATGGCGAGGACCTGGCGCACGGTCGGGGCCTCCCCCACGAGGGGGCCATGCTGGGCCTCGATTTGCGCCTGCAGCAGGCGGGTCTGCCGGTGCAGCCGATCCCGCTCCAGCGCCCGGTCAATCACCACCTCCAGGTGGGCCGGGTCGTAGGGCTTGGTGATGAAGTCGTAGGCCCCCTCCCGCATCGCCTGGACGGCGTTCTCCAGGCTCCCGTAGGCTGTCACCACGATGACGGGCGTCGTGACCCCCTGGGCCCGGATCGTCTGGAGGAACTCGATGCCGCCCATCTCCGGCATCTGGAGGTCCAGGAGGATGAGGGCGGGGTCGAACTCGGGGAGCTGGGCTAACGCCTCCCGCCCCGAGCCCGCGGTGCCGGCCTCGAACCCGAGGAGGCGGAGGCGGTCCCGCAGGGTCTCCCGGTTGTCCACGTCATCGTCCACGATGAGCACCCGCCCGGTCCGCATCGCTTCCTCAGGCCCCCGCCATGGCCGGGAGGGTGAAGGAGAACGTGCTTCCACGACCCAGGCTGCTCCGGACCCAGATCCGGCCTCCCTGCAACTCGATGAGGCTCTTCGCGATGGAGAGGCCCAGGCCGGACCCGGTCCGTTTCCCGCCCGGGCCCGGGGAGACCTGGTGGAACTTCTCGAAGATCCGCTCCTGCTCCGCCTCCGGGATCCCCTCTCCCTCGTCAGAGACATCAATGCGGGCGAGGCCGGGCTCCTCCCGGGCCACCTCCACCCAGACCCGCCCCTCGGGGGGGCTGAACTTGATAGCGTTGCTCAGGAGGTTCATCAGGATCTGGTGGAGGCGGTCCCGATCCGCCGAGACGACCACCTCCTCGGCCGGGGGGGTAAACTCCAGGCGGAGGCGCCGCTCCTGCGCCAGCGGCCTGGCCGCGTCCAGCGCCTCCGCAACCGCCTCCCGGAGCCGGACCGGCCGGCGGGTCAGCTCCACCTTGCCCGCCTCGATCCGGGCCAGGTCCAGCAGGTCGTTGACGAGGCGGACCAGCCGGTCCGTGCTCCCCTTCGCCCGGGAGAGGGCGGTCCGCTGCTCCCCCGCCAGCGGCCCGGCCGCCCCGTCCAGGAGGTTGTCAATGGACCCCTTGATCGCGTTCAGGGGGGTCCGGAGCTCGTGCGAGACGCTGGAGAGGAACTCCGACTTCAGCCGGTCCAGTTCCTGGAGCTTGGCGAAGGAGGCCTCCAGCTCCTGCGTGCGCTGGCGGACCTTCGCCTCCAGGGTCAGGTTCAGCTCCTCGATGATCCGGTACGAGGCCGCGTTCGCGATCGCCAGGGCGACCTGCGCTCCCAGGGTCATGAGCAGGCGCTGGTCGTCCTTGGTCAGGCGGCGTTCGCTCCGGAGGTTGTCCACGGACAGCGTCCCCACGATCCGGTCCTGGGCCTTCAGGGGGACCACCAGGAAGCCCCGGGTGTCCAGGGCGTCCACGATGGCTTGGTTGAGCGGGACCCCTGCCTCCCGGAGATCCTCCACGAGGACCGGCTCCCCGGTGGCCACCACCATCGCGT
>JBOHQK010000105.1:0-3033 GCA_050732195.1 Methylomirabilales bacterium (SeqCode) | reverse complement strand
GGCCGGGGCCAAGATCTAGTTATTTAGTCCCCCCAGGAGGAAGGCGCATGAGCATCTGCTCCGACGCGTGGATCCGCCGCATGGCCCGCGAGCACGAGATGATCGAGCCCTTCGTAGAGCGGCAGGTTCGGGAGGCGGTCATCTCCTACGGGCTCTCCTCCTACGGCTACGATATCCGCGTCGCGGACCAGTTCAAGATCTTCACCAACATCAACAGCACCATCGTGGACCCCAAGGCCTTCAGCCCCCAGTCCTTCGTGGACTTCCAGGGGCCCGTCTGCATCGTCCCGCCCAACTCCTTCGCCCTGGCCCGAACGGTGGAGTACTTCCGCATCCCCCGGAATATCTTGACCATTTGCCTTGGGAAGTGCCTCCCCGGGCACACCCGAGTCCTGGACGCCGCCACCGGGGCCCTCCTCCCGCTCCGGGACTTCGTGGCGAAGCGCGCGGGCCTGGTGCTCACACTGGACGGCCATCGGCTCCGGCGCGGCGAGGTCACGCGGCATCTGGCGCAGGGGGTGCAGCCGACCTTCCGGCTCACCACCCGGACGGGTCGGGTCATCGAGGCGACGGCCAGCCATCCGTTCCTGACCTTCGAGGGATGGACGCCCCTGCACCGCCTCCGGGTGGGCTCGAGGATCGCCGTCCCCCGCTCCCTACCCTGCTTTGGCCAAGTGCCCCTGCCGCCCCACGAGGCTGTCCTGCTCGGGCTGCTCCTGTCCGACGGGCAGTGCGCCACCCCGGGGCATTCTCCCCGCTACACCTCCGGGGACCCGGTTCTCCGGGAGGTCCTGGCGGGGGCCGCCCGGGCGTTCGGGTGCGAGGTCACGCGGGTGGGGGAGATAGGGGTGAATGTGGTCAACCGACCGGGGCGCGGCGGGATCATGCGGCGGAACCGGTGCGCCACATGGCTGGAGGCCCTCGGCGTCAACGTCCGCTCGCGGGAGAAGTTCGTCCCGCCCGTCCTCTTCACCGCCGACCGGTCGAGCGTCCGGCTGTTCCTCCAGGCTCTCTTTTCCGGCGATGGGGGGATCACCCGCAGCGGGGATGACCTCCACCTCGAGTACAGCTCGGCCTCGGAGCGCCTGGCCCGCGATGTCCAGCACCTGCTGCTGCGGCTCGGGATCGTGGGGTTCCTCCGGAAACGGTGGACCAACCGCGGGACAACGGCCTTTATCCTCACGGTGACGGCTAAGGGAGATATTCTGCGCTTCGCCGAGGCTATCGGTTTCCTCCCCGGCACCCGGAAGGACTCCCGGCTGCATGAGGTGGTCCAGTACATCGCCGGGATGCCGGAACGGAAGTCCAACTTCGACACGCTCCCCCGCGAGGCCTGGGAGATGGTGCGGGGCGCAGCTGCCAGCGCAGGGCGTTCCCTCCGGAGCCTGGGGGTGGACGGGACCCAGCCCAACCAGAGCGTGCCGCGGGATCTGGTCCGCCAGGTGGCCGAGGGCCTCTCGGACGAGGCCCTCCTGGCGGTGGCGGATTCGGACATCCTGTGGGACACGGTCAGCGGGATCGAGCCGGCGGGAGAGCAGGAGGTCTTCGATCTGACGGTGGAGGGGACGGCCAACTTCGTCGCCAACGACATCCTCGTGCACAACTCGACGTATGCGCGCTGCGGGATCATCGTGAACGTCACCCCCTTCGAGCCGGAGTGGGAGGGGACGGCCACGCTGGAGATCAGCAACACGACGCCGCTGCCGGCCAAGATCTACGCCAACGAGGGGATCGCCCAGGTGGTCTTCTTCCGCGCGGATGAGCCCTGCGAGGTCTCCTACCGGGACAAGCAGGGGAAGTACCAGGCCCAGCGGGACATCACCCTGCCCCGGATCTAGCCGAGCCGATGCCACCGGAACCGCAGGCGGGGGGCAGGGGCATGCAGGCGCTGCCCCTCTTCCTCTTGGTGGCGGGCCACATCGTCGTGGACGCCACCCAGAACATCCTCCCGGTCCTCCTGCCGCTCGCCAAGGTCACCTTCGGTCTCAGTTACACGCAGGTCGGCCTGGTGGCCGCCCTCCTCTCCCTGACGTCTTCCCTCACCCAGCCGGTCTTTGGCTGGCTCGCTGACCGGTGGCGGACCGACTGGCTCCTCCCGGCCGGGGTGGCCTGGACCGCCCTCTTCATGGGGACCACCGGGATTGCGCCCAACTATCCTTCCCTCCTCCTGGCCGTGGGACTGGCGGGCCTCGGGACCGCCGCCTACCATCCGAAGGCCTCTGTGGGCGTGGCGGCGGCTGCGGGCATCCGGAAGGGGGCGGCCATGTCTCTCTTCTCCGCAGGGGGGAATCTGGGCTTCGCCATTGGCCCGGTCCTCGGGGCCTTCCTCCTCGCCCGCTTTGCCGCCCCCGGGACCCTCGGGCTCCTCGTGCCGGGCGCGCTCCTGACCGCGGCCCTCCTCGCGGTCCGGGCCCCCCCGGTCTCCCCGCCCCAGAGCCCGCGGGAGGAGCGCGGGAGCGAGGGGACGGTCCCGGTCCTGGAAATCGCCCTCCTCTGCCTGGCCGTCTCCCTCCGGTCCTGGACCTACCAGGGCACCATTACCTTCCTGCCCTTCCTCCTGGCGAGCGGACGGCAGCCGGCAGTGGCGCCCAGCGTCGCCCTGTTCCTCTACCTGTTCAGCGGGGCGCTGGCGGGGCTCCTGGGGGGGACCCTCTCGGACCGCTGGGGACGCCGGAGGATCCTCGTCGGGACGCTCCTCCTGTACGCACCGCTGATGCTGGCCTTTCAGACGACGGACGGGAGGCTGGCCGTGCTCCTGCTGGCCCTGAGCGGGGCCGCCCTGCTGGCGAGCTTCTCCGTGGCCATCGTCTACGCCCAGGAGCTGCTCCCGGCCCGGGTCGGGCTGGCCTCCGGCCTTACCCTGGGGTTCGCCTTCGGCGCCGGCGGCATCGGGGCCGGGGTGACCGGAGTGCTCATTGACGCCGTCGGGCTGGAGTGGGGGATGGCGAGCCTGAGCCTGCTCCCGCTCGGGGCGGCCCTGGCCTGCGTGCCGCTCAGGGAGCGGCGGGCGCCGGCGCCCGCACGCGGATGACC
>JBOHQK010000104.1:0-9850 GCA_050732195.1 Methylomirabilales bacterium (SeqCode) | reverse complement strand
GGGTGGCGCCGGGCGCGGCCCCCGAGCGGCCGGGCCGGGGGGGACCCCCTCGGCCTCCTTCCGCGATTCCGCGAATGGCGGAAGGGGCTGAGCGGGTGACGCGGCCCGGCCGCGAGTGGGGCACGCCGGCGACAGGACCCGCGGCAGAACGGTCTGTCAGAAGTGGGCCGCAGTATTTGGGCCGGCACTAGGCGGCGGCCACCGCCTCGGCGAGGCGGCGGCCCATCTCCCTGGTGCCGACGGTTGGCTCGCCGGGGCGGGCCAGGTCGGCGGTCCGGAGGCCGGCGGCGAGCGCCCCCTCCACGGCCTGCTCGATGGCGGCGGCAGCGTCCGCGCGGCCGAGCGAGTAGCGGCAGCAGAGCGCGGCGGAGAGGATGGCGCCGATGGGGTTCGCCACGTCCTTGCTGGCCAGATCCGGCGCCGTCCCGTGGACCGGCTCGTACAGCGCGGTCCCGGCCCCCAGGCTGGCCGAGGGGAGCATCCCGATGGAGCCGGTCAGCATCGCCGCCTCGTCGCTCAGGATGTCGCCGAACATGTTCTCCGTCAGGATCACGTCGAAGGCGCGCGGGCTCCGGATGAGGAGCATGGCGCAGGCATCCACGTACATGTGCTCCAAGGCGATGCTGGGGAACTCCCGGTGGACTTCCTCCACCACCCTCCGCCACAGTTCGGAGGAGGCGAGGACATTGGCCTTGTCCACCGAGGTGACCTTCCGCCGACGGGCAGCCGCCACCTCGAAGGCGGTCCGCGCGATCCGGGCGATCTCCGCTGTTGTGTAGGTGAGAGTGTCCACGGCCCGCTCCCCGTCCGGTCCCCGCTCGATCCCCCTCGGGGTGCCGAAGTAGAGCCCCCCGGTCAGCTCCCGGACCACGACCAGGTCCGTCCCCTCTACCACCTCCCGCTTCAGGGTGGAGGCCTCCACGAGCGCGGGGGAGAGGCGGGCCGGGCGGAGGTTGGCGTACAGGCCCAGGGAAGCCCGGAGCCGCAGGATCCCCCGCTCGGGCCGCTGCGCGGCCGGCAGCCGATCCCACTTCGGCCCGCCGACGGCGCCGAGGAGGATGGCGCGGCTTTGCCGGCAGAGCGCGAGGGTCTCCTCCGGCAGGGGGTCGCCGGTGGCATCCACCGCCGCCCCGCCCAGCAGGGCCTCGCGGAAGGTGAGGGCAAGGCCGAAGCGGGTGGCGGCGGCCTGGAGGACCAGGAGGGCTTGGTCCACCACCTCGGGGCCGATGCCGTCCCCCTTCAGGACCGCGATCTCGGTAGCCATCGTCTCACCTCGGGGCGCTGCGGGGGGCGTTGCGGCGAACCGTGGTATGGTTGCCCGGGCCGGCCGGCCGCCGCGCCGGAAGCGCGAAGCCGGTCGGGACCTGCTCTCCCGGGCGTCCTGTGGTGGCTACCACAGCAGGCGGGAGAGGGTCAAGCGGGAAAAGGCCATGCGCGTCACCTCCGTGACCTTCGCCGGGAGCGCCACCTCCCCGGCCCAGTACCCGAAGCGGGTCCTGCCGGAGGTGGCCTTCGCCGGCCGCTCCAACGTGGGGAAGTCCTCCCTCATCAACCGCCTGCTCGGCCGGCGCAACCTTGCCCGGGTGAGCCGGACGCCCGGCCGGACGCAGGTCCTGAACTTCTACCTGGTGAATGACCGCTTCTACTTCGTGGACCTGCCGGGCTACGGCTACGCGGCCGTCCCCAGCCGGGTTCGGGAGACGTGGGGGCCGATGATCGAAGGGTATCTCAAGGGGCGGCCGACGCTCCGCGGCGTGGTCCTCCTCCTGGACGGGCGGCATCCCCCGCAGGCCCACGATGTGGCCACGCGCGCGTGGCTTGCCCAGGAGCGGATCGCCCACCTCCTGGTCCTCACGAAGATTGACAAGGTCCCGCGGGGAAAGCGGGCCGCCCATCTGCGGGAGGCCGCGGCGTGCCTCGGCCTGTCGGACCCCGGGTTGCTCCTGCCCTTCTCCGCGGTGACGGGGGAGGGGGAGGCCGCCCTCTGGAAGGCGCTGGAGGCGGCATTGGCCCCGGCGTGAGAAGGGCGTTGACTCCTTCCCCGAAACCCGGCAGGATATTATGGATGTTTCCCCTCTCGGCGGGAGGTCTGACCCCGATGCGCCGGTTGGCTCCTCTCCTGGTGTTCGTGGTCCTCTCTCTCACGGCCTGCGGGGCCGGCCTGCTCGCGCGGGCGTCCCGGCCCGCAATCCCGGCCGCGGATGTCCGGGAGCGGGAGGAGCCGGTCCGGTTCGAGGCCCCCCCCGCCGATCCCCGGGCCTACTACCACTTCAGCCTCAGCGCGCTCGCCGAGCAGCGGGGGGACCTGGAGACCGCCATCGGGCAGATGCAGGCGGCCCTCCGCTATGACCCCACCTCGCCGTACCTCCGCCTCAGCCTGGGGGGCCTCCAGATGCGCCGCGGCGCCTTCGCAGAGGCCATCCGGCAGGCGGAGGAGGTCCTCCGGGCCGACCCCAGGAACGTTCGGGCCCACCTCCTCCTGGCCAGCGCCTACCTCAGTCTGCGCAACACGAAGCAGGCCGAGCACCACTTCCAGGAGGTCTTGCGCCTGGAGCCGGGCCGGGCCGAGATCTACCAGCAGCTCGGGACCCTGTACGCCGAGAGCAAGAACTTCCCCCAGGCGGTGGCGGCGTACCGGGAGGCGATCCGGCTGGACCCGGCCTCCACCATGGCCCGCTACAGCCTGGGGCGGGTCTACCTCGAGATGCGTGAGCCGCGGCAGGCCATCCCCATCCTGCGGGAGGCACTGCGGATCGAGCCGGGGTTCGACCCCGCCGCCGCCGCCCTGGGCTTCGCCCACGAGACGCTTGGGGAATGGGAGGAGGCCAAGGCGGTCTATCGGCGGGCGCTGGAGGAGGATGACCCCAACAACCGGGAGTTCGTGGAGCGGTTGGCGCAGGCCGAGGCCCGCAGCGGCAACACGGCGGCGGCCCTTGTACTGTACCGGCGCTTGCTGGCGGAGCACCCCCGGGACCTGAACGTCCGAACGCGGGTGGGGCTCCTCCTCTTCGAGCAGAAGCTCTTCGCCGAGGCGGTGGAGGTCTTCCAGGAGGCGCTCCGCCAGGACCCCGGACACCGGGACGCCCGCTACTATCTGGCCGTGACCTACGAGGAGATGAAGCTCTACCAAGAGGCGCTGGCCGAGCTCACGCGGATTCCGGAATCGGCCCGCAACTACGCCGAGGTCCTGATCCACATCGGCTACGTCCTGGGCCAGCTCGACCGGCTGGAGGAGGCGGCCGCCGCGTTCGCCAAGGCCCTCACCGTGAAGCCCGGGGACCCCCAGGTCCTCTACCTCCTGGGCGTGACGCAGATGCGCCGGAAGGACTTCCCGCAGGCCATCCTCCACCTGAAGGAGGCCGTCGCGTTGCGCCCCGACAATGCCGGCTACTTCTACCAGTTGGGGTCCGCCTACGAGCGGAACCGGCAACTCAAGGAAGCGGAGGCGGCCTTCCGCCAGGCGCTCCGCCTGGACCCGAAGCACGCCGACGCCTACAACTACCTGGGCTACATGTTCGCCGAGGAGGGGATCAACCTGGAGGAGTCGGTCCGGCTGGTCCATGAGGCGCTCGCCCTCGAGCCGGACAACAGCGCGTTCCTGGACTCCCTGGGCTGGGCCTACTACAAGCTGGGCCGCCTGGACGAGGCCCTGCGCGAGCTGCTGAAGGCGGTCCGGCACGGTGAGAAGGACGACCCCACCATCCGGGACCACCTGGGGCAGGTCTACTTCGACAAGGGGATGCTCCGCGAGGCGATCGAGCAATGGGAGCGGGCCCTCAGCCTGGATAGCGGCAACGAGGCGATCCGGAAGCGCCTGGAGCGGGCCCGCGGCCTCATCAGCCGCGGAGCCTCATGAGCCGCCGCCCCGGCCGCTCCCCTGCCCTCCTGCTCCTCTCCGCCCTGGCCGCCGGCTGCGCCCTCCCCACGCTCCCCGGCATCGAGGGTCCTCCCGCGCCCTTCGCCCTGCGCACCGCGCTCCTCGATGGCCTGGCCGAGCGGGAGGCCGCGGTCCGGACGTTACGGGGCACGGCCACGGTGACCGTCAGCGCCTACGGGCAGCGGCGGCGCTTCCGGGAGGCCTTCGCCCTGGAGGTCGGCGGCCGGCTCCGCCTGGAGCAGTACGAATGGACCGGCATCCCCACCATGATTCTGGCCTCCGATGGGGAGGCGGTGGCGGTTCACCTGCCGCTCGCCCGCCAGTTCCTGCACGGCCGGGCCAGCCCGGAGAACCTGGGCCGCCTGGCGGGTCTCCCCATCGCCCCCGTCACCCTCGCCCGCCTCCTGCTGGGGCTTCCCCCGCTCCGCGTGGATCGCTGGCGAGTCGCCGTCCTCGGCGCCCCCGGCGCCCCGGCCCTGACACTCATCAGCGAGGCGGACGGGGCCGCCCAGGCTCTCCGGTTCACCCCGGACACCTTCCTCCTCCAGGAGGGAGAGCTGCACGAGGGGGGACGGCCGCTCCTGCGCTTCCGGTTCGGACCGGCCGAGCCCCTGGACGGCGTCCCGGTCCCCCGGTCCCTCACCCTCTGGCACCTGCCGGACGGGGTGGAGGTGGCGGTTTCCTTTCAGGCCCTCGAACTGAACGCCCCGCTCGCCCCGGGCCTCTTCTCCCTGGCCCCGCCTCAAGACGCCGGGGTGAGCATCGTGGACGTGGACCGGCCTGAGCGCCCGTAGTGCCGGGCCAACTGACGTCGCCTCACGTCGTTCTCGGTCGTCGGCGGTCCTCAACGTACAAACGGCGTACGCCTCCGGCCGCCCTCCGGCTGCCGCCCGCCCGGGGTGAGCCGCGACGCAGCCCTGTCTGGGTATCGGGCGGAGGAGCGGCTCGCCCCGGGAAAAGGGCGGCGGCTCCGAGGGCGCTCGTGATGCTCGTTGTTTGGCCCGGCACGGGGACCGTCGGGTGAGAACGATCTACAATTCGTTGCAATCACACTAGGCGATGCAGGCCCGGACCGTCTCCGCCCCCGCCAAGATCAACGTCATCCTGGAGGTCCTCGGGCGCCGCGCCGACGGCTACCACGACCTCTGGAGCGTCCTGGTGCTCGTGGATCTCTGCGACACGGTAACGGTGGCCCCCCGCAAGCGCGGCATCCTCCTCACGGTCCGCCCCCCCGTCGTTCCGGCGGGACCCGGGAACCTGGCATTCCGAGCGGCCGAGGCGTTCTTCGAGACCTGGGGCCGCCCCGGGGGCGCGGCCATCACTCTCCGGAAGCGAATCCCGGTCGGGGGGGGCCTGGGCGGGGGCTCAAGCGATGCCGCGGCTGTCCTCGCCGCCCTGAACGCCATGACGGGTCGGCCTCTCACGCGGGAGCGGCTCCTCGACCTGGCCGCCGGGCTCGGCTCGGATGTCCCCTTCTTTTTCTCGGGGGGAACAGCCCTCATCACCGGCCGGGGTGAGCAGGTCGCCGACCTCCCGCCGCCGCCCCCTCGCTGGCTGGTCCTGGCGGTGGCGGGCGAGCCGGTCTCCACCGCCTGGGCCTACGGGCAGCTTCCACCCGGCGGGCGGCGACTCCCGGATCCGACCTGGATGGCGGCAGCGGCGGCGGGCCAGACGGAGAGGTTACTCGGCATGGCCTTCAACCGGATGGAGGAGGTGGTCTTCAAGGCCCGGCCCGACTTGGCTGCCCTGAAGGCGCACCTGGTGGCGCTGGGGGCCGCCCCGGTCGGGCTCACCGGCACCGGAGCAGCCCTCTTCGGATTCGCCCCGGAGCGGGGAGCGGCGAGGGCCTGGAGCGCGGCCCTGAAGGCGGAGAAGGGGCAGGCCTGGGCCTGCCGGACGCTCCGCGAGAACCCCATCCGCGCCGCGGCCTTGCCCGGATAATTCCCTTGTCTTTGTTCTCCGGGGGGCTATAATGATGCCGCCGCTCCACAGAGGAGCGGGAAGGATGGGTGGACGCACGGCCCAGGGGACGGCGGGCGGTTGACGGCCCGCTGATTTCATTATGACCGCCAGGAGGGGCCGCTGGGGGCCCCCGCCGGCAACCGTCCAGGGGGCGGTGGGGCGTGGCCAAACGGTAAGGCGCGGGACTTTGGATCCCGTATCTGGAGGTTCGAATCCTCCCGCCCCAGCCAGAGGCCGCGGGCGGGAGGAATGCCCGGCGGGGGCGCGGAGGGGGTGGCGGTGAGCCGACTGATCCTCTTCACGGGGAACGCGAATCCGCAACTGGCGCAGGAGATCGCCGACTACCTGGGGATGCGCCTGGGGCAGGCGGAGGTCTCCCAGTTCTCCGACGGGGAGATCTTCGTCCAGATCTCCGAGAACGTCCGGGGGGCGGATGTGTTTGTCATCCAGCCCACCTGCCCGCCGGTGAACCAGACCCTGATGGAGCTCCTCGTCATGCTGGATGCCCTGAAGCGGGCGTCGGCCCAGCGGATCACCGCCGTCCTCCCTTACTACGGCTATGCCCGCCAGGACCGGAAGGTCCAGCCCCGCGTCCCCATCTCGGCCAAACTCGTGGCGGATCTCATCACGGTGGCGGGGGCGCACCGGATCCTCGCCATCGACCTGCACGCCGGCCAGATCCAGGGGTTCTTCAACATCCCGGTGGACCACCTCTTCGCCGCCCCGGTCTTCCTCCGGTACTTCCAGGACCAGCGGTGGGAGGAGGCGGTGGTGGTTTCCCCCGACGCGGGCGGGGTGGAGCGGGCCCGGGCCATCGCCAAGCGGCTCGGAACTTCCCTGGCCTTTATTGACAAGCGCCGGACCGGGGTGAACGAGGCCAAGGTGATGCACATCGTGGGGGAGGTGGCCGGCAAGAACGTGATCCTGGTGGACGACATGATCGACACCGCCGGGACCATCACCCAGGCCGTTTTCTCCCTGAAAGAGGCGGGGGCCCGCCGCATCTACGCCTCCTGCACCCATCCGGTCCTCTCGGGGCCGGCGGTGGAGCGGATTGACGCCTCCGGGATCGAGGAGGTGGTGGTGACCAACACCATCCCCGTCGACGAGCGCCGCTCCTCGAAGAAAATCACGGTCCTCTCGGTGGCCCCCCTGCTGGGGGAGGCCATCGACCGGATCCACAAGGAAGCGTCGGTCAGCAGCCTCTTCGTGTAGGGGGATACTATGGAGTTCGTGGATCTGGTAGCCGAGCGGCGGACGGAGCGGAGGAAGGCGGCGGCCAAGCGGCTGCGCCGCGCGGGCCGCATCCCCGCCGTGCTGTACGGCGAGGGGGAACCCCTGTTGCTCAGCGTCAGCCCCAAGGCGCTCCAGGGCGTCCTGGAGGCCGGGGAGAACGTCATTATCAATCTCCAGGTGAAGATGGACGGGGGGGTGGAGAGCCGGAAGGTTCTCGTGAAGGAACTCCAGATCGACCCGGTGCGGGAGATGCCGCTGCACGCGGACTTCCTGGGCATCTCGATGACCCGGGTGATTGCGGTGAAGGTGCCGGTGGAGCTGACCGGGATCCCCGTGGGGGTCACCACCAAGGGGGGGATCCTGGAGCACGCGCTCTGGGAGTTGGAGGTGAAGTGCCTCCCGGCTGCCATCCCGGAGCGGGTCACCCTGGACGTGAGCGCTCTCGACCTCGGGGACGCGCTGCACGTGAAGGACCTGAAGGTCCCCGAGGGGGTCGTGGTGGAGGCCGACCCCGAGCAGGTGGTGGCCATGGTCTCGGCCCCGCGGGTGGAGGCGGAGGAGCCGGTAACACCGGAGGTGCCGGCGGAGCCGGAGCTGGTGGGCCGCAAGGCGGAGGCCGAGGAGCCGGAGGGGGAGGAGGGGGCGAAGGAGCCGGCGAAGAAGGGCGCCGCCCCCCCGAAGGCGGAGGCCGCCAAGAAGCCCGAGCCTGCCAAGAGGGCCGAGTCTGCCAAGAGGGCGGAGCCTGCAAAGAGGGCGGAGGCGCCCCGGAAAGAGAAAGAGAAGGAGGGGAAGTAGGCGGGCCCGCGGGTGTGGCTGGTGGTGGGCCTGGGGAACCCGGGGCCGGAGCACGCGGCGAGCCGTCACAACGTCGGGTTCCGAGTCCTGGAGAAGGCGGCGGGGGCGGCCGGCGTCCCCTGCCGGCGGCGGCGCTTCGACAGCCTCTACGCGGCGGCCACGCTGGCCGGCGTGCCGGTTACCCTTGTCCTCCCCCAGGCCTACATGAACTTGAGCGGGGACTCGGTCCGGGCCTGGGTGGAGCACCTGGGGCTGCCGACGGAGCGCGTGCTGGTCGTCCACGACGACATCGACCTGCCGCTCGGCCGGCTGCGGGTCATCCGGGAGGGGGGGCACGCCGGCCACAAGGGGGTCCGCGCCATCCAGGAGGTGCTGGGCACGGCAGCGTTTCCCCGCCTGCGGCTCGGCGTGGGGCGCCCCCCTGGCAAGCCCGAGACCCCGGAATTCGTGCTGGGGGCCTTCGGGCCCGAGGAGGCGGGGGTCGCCGAGGATATGATCGCGCGCGCCGCTGAGGGGGTCCTCCTCATTCTGGGGGAGGGCCTGACGGCCGCGATGAACCGGCTCAACGTCCGACCGCCGAGCGGGACCCCCGGGGCGACTGAGGGGGAGGGTCAGGAGGGGAGGTGAGCGGGATGCGGAGTTACGAGGCGATCGTGGTCTACGACCCCGCCCTGTCGGAGGAGGCGGTCGAGGGGGAGATCGAGCGACTGAAGGGCTTGATCGGGAAGGAGGGGGGCCAGGTCCAGGACCTCCAGAAGTGGGGGAAGAAGCGGCTGGCCTACGAGCTCAAGAAGAAGCGGGAGGGCGTGTACGTCCTCTGTCGCTTCACGGCGACCCCGGCGGCCATGCAGGAGCTGGACCGGATTCTCAAGATCACAGAGACCGTCCTGCGGTATCTCCTGGTCCGGGTGGAGGAGCCCAGGACGCGGCGGCCGAGGGCCCCGGAGAAGGCCCCGGCGGTCCCCGCGGGCGAGGAGGCGTCCTAGATGGCCAACTTCAACAAGGTGATCCTCATGGGCAACCTCACCCGGGACCCCGAGCTTCGCTACACGCCCAGCGGCTCCCCCGTCTGCTCCTTCGACCTGGCCGTGAACCGGTCCTACACCACCCAGGCCGGCGAGCGGCGGGACGAGGTCTGCTATATCACCATCGTGGTGTGGGGGAAGCAGGGCGAGACCTGCGCCGAGTACCTGAAGAAGGGCCGGGGCGCCCTGGTCGAGGGGCGGCTGACCCAGCGCTCCTGGGAGACCCCCGACGGCCAGAAGCGGAGCAAGCACGAGGTGGTGGGGGAAAGGGTGCAGTTCCTGGGCGGCCGGCGCGAAGGGGGCGGGCCGCCGGAGGCGGAGGCGGAGCCGGTCCGGGCGCCCGAGGCGGCCGGGGAGGACGATGTCCCGTTCTAAGAGTACAAGGATGACCGTGGAGCGCGCATGCTGAAGCGGAAGAGAGCCTACCAGCGGCCGAAGGTCTGCAAGTTCTGCGTGGACAAAATTGAGGTGGTGGACTACCGGGACGTACGGCGCCTCCGGAACTTCGTGACCGACCGGGGGAAGATCATCCCGCGCCGCATCTCCGGCAACTGCGCCATCCACCAGCGGCAGCTGACCCGGGCCATCCGCCGCGTCCGGAGCATCGCCCTTCTCCCGTTCACGGCGGAGCTGCCCTGAGGGGGAGGCCGTGGCAGCGGGGGGGCGGGCGGTGGAGGCGGCGGCCCTCGGGGGGGCTGCCCTGGCCCTCTTCATGGGCGGGCTCCTCCTCCCGGCGGGGGGCTTCCTCACGGTGGTCAGCCCCATTCCGCTCCTGGTCCTGGCGGGGCGGGGGGGACTCCCGCTGACGGCGGCGGTCGGGGCCGGCGCTGCCCTGATGGCGCTCACGCTGGAGGCTCGGGCCGCCGCGGCCTTCCTCCTTCAGGTCGCGGCGCCCGCCCTGGCCATGGGCGCGGCCGCCCGCCGCGCCAAGACCCCGGTGCCGCCCGTTCTGGCC
>JBOHQK010000103.1:0-2119 GCA_050732195.1 Methylomirabilales bacterium (SeqCode) | reverse complement strand
GCTTCGCCGAGCCCCTCACGCGGAAGGTGATGGACGAACTGACGGAGTTCGTCAAGGCCTTCGGGGCCAAGGGGCTCACCTCCTTCAAGATGGGCGGAGGCGGCCTCACCTCGCCCGCGGCCAGGTTTCTCACCCCCGACGGCCTGCTGGCCCTTGCGGAGAGGTTCGGAGCCGAGCCCGGCGACGCCCTCCTCCTCCTGGCGGACGCGCCGGCGGTCGTGGCCGAGGCGCTCGGGCGGCTCAGGGTGAAGATCGGGCACGAGCGCGGTCTGGTGGACCCGGAGCGCCTCGAGGTCTGCTGGATCACCAATTTCCCCCTCCTGGAGTGGAACCCGGAGGAACGTCGCTACCAGGCCATGCACCATCCCTTCACGGCGCCCCTGGAGGAGGATCTTCCCCTCTTCGACACCGTCCCCGAGAAGATCCGGGCCCAGGCCTACGACCTCGTGATCAATGGGCAGGAGGTGGCGGGGGGCTCCATCCGGATCCACCGGCGGGAGAACCAGCAAAAAATGTTCGCCGCCCTCGGGTTCAGCCCAGAGCAGGCCCGGGAGCGGTTCGGGTTCCTGCTGGAGGCTCTCGAGTTCGGAACCCCGCCCCACGGCGGGATCGCCTTCGGCTTCGACCGGCTCATCATGCTCCTGACCGGGGCGGCCTCCATCCGGGATGTCATCGCCTTCCCCAAGACGGCGCGCGCGGTGGACCTGATGGCGGGCGCCCCCGCCCCCGTGGACCCGCCGCAGCTCAAGGAGTTGCACCTCAAGCCGGACCTCGACTAGCAGGGTGCGGAAAAACGCGCTTCGAAGCCTCCGAAAGAGTCCCCGGAGTGGCTGACGGGGCAGACTGAGGTGCTGGATGAGTGCCGAGAGTCCTCGGCCCTTGCTGTCCGTGAGGGTTGGATCGGGGTGGAGCCCGTGGGGCGCGGCCTTCCCGCAACCCTCATGCGACAGCCTCCGCCAGGTTCCGGATCCGGACCAAGTTGTAGGCCGCCGTCGCCAAGGTGAACAGCCACCCCACCCGGGCGACCCCCCGGTGGCGGGTCTTCCGGAAGAGGGCCACGGTCTTCAGCCAGCCGAAGATCTCCTCGACCCGCTTCCGCCGGACCTGGCTCACCGCATAGCCCGGGTGCCGGGTGGTGCGGCCATCGATGGCACTCGCGCGCGCGGTGTGCCGGGCGACGTGCGGCGTGATCCGGCAGGTCCGGAGCGTCCGGACGACCTCCTGCGTATCGTAGGCCTTATCCCCCCCCAGGGTGACCCAATGCCGGCCGGGGAGGCGAGTCGCCATGCCGAGCGCCGCCTCGCGCTCCGCGGTCCCCGTCGCCGGGGTCACCTGCGTCTTCACCGCCAGGCCATGGCGATTGTCCATGAGGATGTGGCCGAGGTAGGCGAGCTTGGCCTCGTGCCCGGGGCCCTTCCGGTACAGGCGGGCCTCGGGGTCCGTGGTGGAGGCGTGGGTGGCGTTGCGCCGGCGTTCGCCCCGGAAGTCCACGGTGGGGTTCCCGGGATCGTCCGGCGGCGGGGTGGGGGCCTCCCCCTTCGGCTTGAAGCTCTTCAGGCTGGCCCAGGCCTCGATGAGCGTACCGTCCACGCTGAAGTGCTCGTCCGAGAGGAGGTCCCCCTGCCGGGCCTGGGCCAGGACCTGGTCGAAGAAGGCCTGGGCGATCGCCCCGGCCAAGAGGCGGTCCCGGTTCTTGGTGAAGACGGTGACGTCCCAGATGGGGTCATCCAGGTTCAGGCCCACGAACCAGCGGAACAGGAGGTTGTAGTCGAGCTGCTCCATCAGGAGCCGCTCGCTGCGGACCGAGTAGAGGATCTGGAGCAGCAGGGCCCGGAGGAGCTTCTCGGGGGGAATGGAGGGGCGCCCGGTCCACGAGTAGAGCCGGTGGAACTGCGGGCCGAGCTCCCGCAGCACGGCGTCGACGAGCTGCCGGATCGACCGCAGGGGATGGTCCTGCGGCACCCGCTGCTCCGGGGAGAGGTAGCTGAACATGTGGGCCTGCTGGGTATCGGGTCCTCGCATCAGGCGCCTCCTTCGCACAGCGTTTGAGGCGCATCATACGCGATTCGCGTACGTTGTGAAGAGGGGAAGCGGGACTTTTTCCGCATCCTGCTAGTGC
>JBOHQK010000102.1:0-16549 GCA_050732195.1 Methylomirabilales bacterium (SeqCode) | reverse complement strand
GCGACCAAATCGAAAAGTTCCGTCAGGGCCGGCGGATTCTGGACCTCCTCCACGAGGAGGTCCGCCGCTGCCTCGGCTGGGTTCGGTGCCTTGGGAAGGGGGATCGATCCCGGAAAGGGATCCCAGGAGGTCATGCGACTTTACCTGCTATAGCCAGAGGATCTCGCATCCGTCGAAGACCGGTCCGTCCTTGCAGCAGAGCCGGTAGCGGACCGCCTCACCGCCATCCGCCTCCGGCCACCGGACCGGGATGGCGCACCCCATGCAGATGCCGATGCCGCACCCCATGGGCGCCTCCATCGAGAGCTGACAGGGGAGCCCGTGCGCCGCCGCCACCTCGGCCACGCGCCGGAGCATGCCGTGGGGGCCGCACGCATAGATGGCCCGTCTCGCGGCCGGCTGTCCCGCCAGGTGCCGCTCCAGCAGGTCCGTCACCAGGCCTCTGCGCCCTGCGCTCCCGTCTTCGGTTGCGATGCTCACGCGCGCGCCGGCCCGCCGGAAGTCGGCCGCGCAGAGAACGTCCGGCTTCGACCGGCCCCCGAGGAAGGCTGCCATCGCCGGCCGCCGGGACGGGCGCGCTGCCAGCGCCTCGGCCAGGGCGACGACGGGCGGCACCCCGATCCCGCCCGCCACCAGGAGCACCTCGGTCGTCCCGGGCGGCACGGTGAACTCGTTCCCGAGCGGCCCCAGGAGGTCCAGGGCCGCCCCGGGGCGCTGGGCCGCCAGTTGCGCCGTGCCCCGCCCCACGACCTTGTACAGGAAGTCCGCGCGGGCAGCCTTGCCGCGGCGGCTCCGGCCCATCCGGTAGATGCTGTAGGCCCGGGGCAGGAGGGGATCGCTGCCGTTGAGGACCCGGAGCATGAAGAACTGCCCGGGACGGAAGGCCGGCCGCAGCCCCTCCGCCTCCACGGCGACGCAGAAGTAGCCGTGGCCCAGGTCCCGGTTCGCCGTCACCTGCCCCCGCATCACCGAACTCCGATCCCCTTCCCTCGCCTGCGGAGCGAGTGGGACGCCGCGCCTAGCCCTCCCCCTCGCCACCGTTGCCGCCGCTGTGGTAGGCCTGCAGCGGCTGCACCTCCAGCCGGCCAGCCCGCAGCGCCCGGATCCCCCCGACGGCCGCCCGGGCCGCGGCGAGCGTGGTGAAGTAGGGGATCCCGAGGACGATGGCGGTGCGGCGGATCTCGTAGGAGTCCAGGCGCGAAGCACGCCCCTCTGGCGTGTTCACCACCATCGCGATCTCGCCGTTCTTCATCCGGTCCACGATGTGCGGCCGGACCCCGTCCGTTACCTTGGCCACCCGCTCCGCGGCGATGCCGGCCGCCGTAAGGGCGGCGGCGGTCCCCTCGGTGGCCACCAGGCGGAACCCTAACTCGGCCAGCGCCATGGCCAGGGGCGCCACGTGGGCCTTGTCCTGGTCCCGGACGCTGATGAAGGCGGTCCCCCCGAGCGGGAGCAACCCGCTGGCCGCGATCTGGGACTTGGCGAAGGCCCGCCCGAAGTCCCGATCAATCCCCATCACCTCCCCCGTGGACTTCATCTCCGGGCCCAGCACCGCGTCCACGCCGGGGAACTTGATGAAGGGGAGGACCGCCTCCTTCACCGCCACGTGCCGGGGGCGCGGCTCCTCCGTGAACCCGAGCTCCTCCAGGGTCTTCCCCACCATCACCTTCGCCGCCAGCTTGGCGAGCGGCACCCCCACCGCCTTGCTGACGAAGGGGACCGTCCGGGATGCCCGGGGATTCACCTCCAGGACGTACACGGTCCCCTCCTTGATGGCAAACTGGACGTTGAGGAGACCCACCACCCCCAGCTCCAGCGCCAGCGCCCGCGTAGTCTCCCGGATCTCGTCCAGGAACTTCTCGGGCACCGAGTGCGGGGGGAGGGAGCAGGCCGAGTCGCCCGAGTGGATTCCGGCCTCCTCGATGTGCTCCATGATGCCCCCGATCACCACCCGGTGGCCGTCGCAGAGGGCATCCACGTCCATCTCCAGGGCGTCCTCCAGGAACTTGTCCACGAGGACCGGGTGCTCCGGGGAGGCCTGCACCGCGCGGGTCATGTACTCCTGCAACCCGGCGTCATCGTAGACAATCTCCATGGCCCGGCCGCCCAGGACGTAGGAGGGGCGGACCAGGACGGGATAGCCGATGAGGCGCGCGATCCGGGCCGCCTCCGGGAAGGTGGCAGCCGTCCCGTTGGGAGGCTGGTGGAGCCCCAGTTTCTGGAGGAGCTGCTTGAAGCGCTCGCGATCCTCGGCCCGGTCAATGGCGTCGGGGCTGGTGCCCAGGATCCGGACCCCGGCCCGGGCGAGCGGCACGGCGAGCTTCAGCGGCGTCTGCCCCCCGAACTGGACGATGACTCCCTCCGGCCGCTCCCGCTCCACGATGTTCAGCACTTCCTCCAGGGTGAGCGGCTCGAAGTAGAGCCGGTCGGAGGTGTCGTAGTCGGTGGAGACGGTCTCGGGGTTGCAGTTGACCATGATGGTCTCGAACCCCAGCTCCTTCAGGGCGAAGGCCCCGTGGACGCAGCAGTAGTCGAACTCGATCCCCTGGCCGATCCGGTTGGGCCCGCTCCCCAGGATGACCACCTTGCGCCGGTCGGAGGGGGCGGCCTCGTCCTCCCGCTCGTAGGTGGAGTAGAAGTAGGGGGTGTAGGCCACGAACTCGGCCCCGCAGGTATCCACCATCTTGAAGGTGGCCTCGATCCCCATCCGCTTCCGCGCGTCCCGAATGGTAGCCTCGTCCGAGCCCACCAGGGTGGCCAGGCGCCGGTCCGAGAACCCCATCGCCTTCGCCTCCCGCATGGCCGCGTGGGTCAGGAGGCGCAGAAGGGGCGAGGAGGCGCTCCCCCTGTCGGCCCCCACGATCCGCTCCTCCTGCCGGACGATCTCCTGGATCTGCTCCAGGAACCAGGGATCAATGCCGCTCAGGCGGGCGATCTCCTCGGTGGCGATCCCTAGCCGGTAGGCGTCGGCGATGTAGAAGAGCCGCTCCCAGTTCGGGACCCGCAGTTTTTCCCGCACCGTCTGCCGGAGGGCCTCCCCCTGGACCGAGGCGGCGTCCTGCAGTCCTCGCGGCACCGCCCGGTCGGCGAAGCGGGCGCCGAGGGGGGCGAGGCGGGTCTCCAGACCGTAGGCGTCAATCTCGAGCGAGCGGATGGCCTTCTGGAGGGCCTCCTTGAAGGTCCGGCCGATGGCCATCACTTCCCCCACCGACTTCATCTGGGTGGTGAGGGTCTCGTCGGCCCCCGGGAACTTCTCGAAAGCGAAGCGGGGGACCTTTACCACCACGTAGTCAATGGTGGGCTCGAAGCAGGCGGGGGTCTCCCGGGTGATGTCGTTCTTGATTTCGTCGAGGGTGTAGCCGATCGAGAGGAGGGCGGCGATCTTCGCGATGGGGAAGCCGGTCGCCTTGCTGGCCAGGGCCGAGGAGCGGGAGACCCGGGGGTTCATCTCGATGACCACCATCCGCCCGTCGGCCGGGTTCACGGCGAACTGGATGTTGCTCCCCCCGGTCTCCACCCCCACCTCGCGGATGACGGCGATGGAGGCGTCCCGCATCCGCTGGTACTCCTTGTCGGTGAGGGTCTGGGCCGGCGCCACCGTGATGGAGTCCCCCGTGTGAATCCCCATCGGGTCCAGGTTCTCGATGGAGCAGACGATCACCACGTTGTCGGCCCGATCCCGCATGACCTCCAGCTCGAACTCCTTCCACCCGATCACGGACTCTTCGATGAGGACCTGGTGGACGGGGCTCGTCCTGAGGCCCCACTCGACGCAGTCCCGGAACTCCTGCCGGTTGTAGGCGACGGAGCCGCCCGTCCCGCCCAGGGTGAAGGAGGGCCGGATGATGGCCGGGTACCCGATCTGGTCAGAGATGCGGAGGGCCTCCTCCAGGGAGCGGGCGTAGCCGGAGCGGGGGACCTCCAGGCCGATCTTCTCCATGGCCTGTTTGAACAGCTCCCGGTCCTCCGCCTTCCGGATGGCGTTCATCTTGGCGCCGATGAGCTCCACCTGGTACCGGTCCAGGACCCCCCTGGCCGCCAGGACCACCGCCAGGTTCAGCGCCGTCTGGCCCCCCAGGGTGGGCAGGAGCGCGTCCGGGCGCTCCGCGGCGATGATCGCCTCCAGGACCTCCGCCGTCAGGGGCTCCAGGTAGGTCCGGTCGGCCATCTCCGGGTCGGTCATGATGGTGGCCGGATTGCTGTTCACCAGGACCACCTGGAACCCCTCGGCCCGCAGCGCCTTGCAGGCCTGGGTCCCCGAGTAGTCGAACTCGCACCCCTGCCCGATCACGATCGGGCCCGACCCGATCAGCAGGATCTTTTGAATATCTGTTCGCTTAGGCAGAACGTATGCTCCTTATGGTGTTTTTGTTCTCAAAGAGGCCACATGGATGATAGACAGGAATGGTGGTTGCCTTTGCGAGCCGGTGGGCTAGTAGACGACGATAGCCTGCAAGTATCCATTGCGGGACGCCAGGTTGTTCAGACTTTACCAAGAAGATTCCCGGTAACGCTCGTCCCCGGGAGAGGCTGCTGGCCATTTTCCTGATCTGCCTTTCGTGATGGGTTCCTCTTTCTTCAGACCTAACGATGCGGAGAACCTCCTTAAGAGGTGTGGAAGTGTGCCAGCATTTGATGAACAAAATGGGCACGATACTCAATTGCCAACAAGGCCCTCCGACGGAACGAAGGAAGTCCTTTAGGCTGTCGAACGAATAGTTTTCGGTGTAGCCCGTGAAATCAGAAGTTTGTTCCTGACGCCTGATCTCCCTGGCCACTCTCGTTGGCCCTAAAGGGCGTCCGATTCGTCGTATGCTCGCGTGATGCGCAAGAGCTTCACCTGAAGCGCTGGAGTTCAGATGCTGAGGTTTTGGCTTCGAATCCGTCTGAGCCGACTTGCCTTGGCGCATTGGCATCACCCTCTGTCAGTGAGCCGCCAAAAGGAGCCATCGTATTCTATTTGATCGTCTCTTTTGAGAATCTGTTGTGCGGTACGGACGAGGTGTTTCCACTTCTTTCCAAAACGTTCTCCGTCGATGACTCGATCTACGGAGTCGTCGCAAAGATCGGGATGGATCTTCTTAATCCGAGGATGAATGTCCACGGTTCTCATAGGTCTGCCCCGCAGCAGGAAAAGAATGGTTCGGGATAAAATGCCTGTTACGCCTTCCTTTACTCGGGCTCGTAACAGCACCTTGTCCGCCAAGCGAACACGAGCTCGGAATTCCTTCTTGAGAGACGTTGATACAGCTTGCTCTTTTTTGAGAAAGGTTCCACGAAGTGAAATAGCGGCCTGACTGTAGGATGCCAAGAGGTTGGCGGTGATCGTGGCGCCTAGCGAGGAGTACTCTTCGACATCCTCTGCAATTCTTGAAGCTATCCTTGGAGAGGAAACCTTAATGCTGTATTCGTAGTTGTTTTCGATACCGCCTGCAGTAAGATTTGCCGATCCGATAATCGCGGCTGCACGGTCGGCGACCAGTATTTTGGCATGGACTCGCGGCAGATGAATGACCCGGGTGCGCGGAAAAGCGCGAGTAAGTTCTAGGATGGCTTGGGGGTCGCAGTACCCTTGGCAGACACTTAATGGGTTGAGATCAGTTAGCACGTGCACGGTGATTGAGGGCCGGCGTGTTGAGGTCTTAACTCCATTCGTAATGAGTTCAGTGCCTGCTTCTGTAATATAAGGGGAAACAATGTGGAGTTCTGCCTTGACATTAGCGACCAGGCTTTCCAGCGCGCCCTTGCACGGTGAGGGAATCAACTCGATATCAGTGTTGCCAGTGAAGGGTTGAGTGGATCGTCGAACTATGACCATTTGGCTATTTCTTGGTTTTGACTTTTCGTCCGCTGTCGAGCGTCGAGGATTGTCACACCCACCAGCTGGTCACCCCGGTAGCGCATCAAGATTCCGTCCTCGGTCCGCTTGGGCACGCAGCCTCTTTCGCGGAGCCGCCCGATGAGTTCCTCTTTGGGGATCCCGTTCCATACACTCGCGCTAGAGAGGATGTCGTTGTGGAGAATCTGCACCGACAGGGGGGCAGCAAGTCGCTCGTGCCGTCCCCGTCTCCTCCGTGTCCGCCCTTGGTGCGTTTGTACCAGCTCACTTCGACCCCCGCCGCCGTGAAGACATCGGCCCGTTGCGTCTGCGCCCACTCTGCCTCTGGGGAGACGGATTGGCGAGCGCGGGTTTCGGCGCCGCCCGTTCGAGGCATGCAGGGCAGGCAACGGCCCCGGACCGGCTCAGGCCAAGCGCGTACGTGAACCCGCCGCAGAGGG
The DNA here is from genome assembly GCA_050732195.1 of Methylomirabilales bacterium (SeqCode). Lineage (GTDB taxonomy): Bacteria > Methylomirabilota > Methylomirabilia > Methylomirabilales > JACPAU01 > JACPAU01. The sequence continues at coordinate 10,270 of JBOHQK010000102.1, read as the reverse complement.
AACACCGGGCCGGCTCCCCCGTGTTCTCCACCGGGTCCCACACCAGCGTGACCTCCGCCCCGTGAGATTTCCCCGCGAGCCTCCCCCGGAAGACCAGCTTCGGTTGGTAGAGGCGGAGGGCGCTCAGCAGGGCCACATGGGCTTCAAGCCGATACTTACCTCGGAGCTCAGCGAGACGGCCCTCCTGCTCCATCTGGATGGCCCGCGCCTTCGATTCGAGCCGGGACCGGCGCGGATCATCGGCAGCCAAATCGGCCTGCTCCTCCTGGAGCTCCCTGAGCATCTCGGCGTAGTACGCGGCCGCCCGTCCGCTCTCCCGCGCCAGTCGCCGCTCGATATCCCGGCGCCGGTTTCCCAGGGGGGAGACGATCCGGTGCTCCAGCTCGGCGCGGGCAACGCCGTAGGTTTGCCCTACCGGCAACTCCGCCACCATGGGAAGGGGCGCCCAGGGCCCTTGGGAGAAGCCGTATCGCTCCATCGCCTCGTCCAGCCGCCGGAGGATGCGACCGTCCGCGAGATTCACTCCCACCTCCACCAATTCCTCCTCCCGGCTGTCGGACAGATACCGGACAAGGAAGAGGAATATCCCCGACGGAAAGAACCACGGCCTCCCCTCTCCGGGGGTCCAGGCGGAGTCCACGAAGCGATATGACCGCGCCAGCGGTTCCGCGACGCCTTTGGGACTGCCTGGGGCAGCACTCAGGAAGGCCCGAGCCACCCGGCCGGCGGCGGTGGCCCACCCGATGATCCGCTCCAGGGTCGGACTCGCGATGGTGACCAGCTCGGCCTCCGGGTCATCCTCCAGGGCTTCCGGATCGAAGGCCAGTTGGCGGGTCTCGGGCTGTGCAGTGGCCTCCTCTGCCCAGAGGACCGTGTAGAGGCCATCGGCCCGTTTCTCTGCAGCGCCTCCCAGGCCCTCGATCGCGGCAATGGTGAAGGCTTCGAGGTCGCCCGGCACCTTCATCGTGTGACCTTGGGCACGAGCGCGTCCCCGAAGATCCGATCCTCCAGCTCCTTGACCTCCAGGTACGACCGCTTGGCCTGGAGGAGCTGGTCCCCCAGTCGATCCATCTTCAGGCGGAAGTCGTGCCGGTCTTCGGCCGATAGCCAGAGGTCTGTCACCAGCTCCTCGAAATCCTGGTCCGCGGAAAGCTCCCCCAGGATCATGTCTATTTCCCCGATGACCAGCTCGAACATGTTGATCTTGGCGTCCAGGATGGCCAGGAGCGTTTCCTCGATGGTCCCCGGGGCGACCAAGTTGAACACGTGCACGTCCCGGGTTTGTCCCACCCGGGAGAGGCGGCCGATGCGCTGCTCGATCCGCATGGGGTTCCACGGCAAGTCGTAGTTCACGAGCCCGTTGGCGAACTGGAGGTTGCGGCCTTCTCCGCCCGCCTCGGTGGAAATCAGGATCCGGCAAGCCCCCTCGAAGGCCCGCACCGCCTCCTCTTTCTCCGAGCGGCGCAGGCCGCCGTGGTAGATGGCGCACTGTTCCCCCGCCTCCCGCAGGAGGCGGGCCAGGTGATCCTGGGTGGCCCGGTAGCGAGTGAAGATCAGCAGCTTATCGGGCCATGTCGCGAGCAGGCCGAGGAGGGCGCGGCTCTTGCCCTCGTCGGTGATGCGCATAGCCTCAGCCAGGAAGCGGTCAAGACCGTCCCGCACCGGTGCTGCCCACTGGTCGCGCAGCAGGAGCCGCTCCAGGGTAGGAACGGCAGCCCGGGGGCTCGAACCCAACTCCATCTGAAGGGTCTGGACCACCATCCGGGTGATCCCCGACCCCTGGCGGTACTGCTCCCGCAGGAAGTCAGAGATGCCCGCGTAGAGCGCTCGCTCGCCGGGACTCGGTGTGACGAGCAGAGTGCGGGCCACCCGGCGGGTCAGGGCCAGGAGAGTGGTCGCCCTTCGGTTGCGCACCATGACCTCGGAGAGGAGACTTCGCAGCGCCTCGGGGTCCTTGGGCTGCCGCTTGTCCCCCCGGGCCACGTGCGTCCGGCGGAAGCCCCGGAGGGTCTTGAGCTGCCCCGGCTGCAGCAGCGTCACCAGGTTGAACAGCTCCTCCAGGTTGTTCTGGACCGGCGTCGCGGTGAGCAGCAGGATAAACGTCTTCTTCAGCCGATTGACAAACTGCCAGAGTACGGTGTTGGCATTCCGCAGGTGGTGCGCCTCGTCAACGATCACCAGGTCGTAGGGAACCCGGAGAATCGCCTCGGCGTGCTCGGGCCGCTTCGCCGTGTGAAACGACGCCACCACGCGGTCGAATCGCTGCCAGGCGTCGGGACCCTCCTGCCGGAACCGATCTGCGTCGTGGGTGACGAAGTCGAGGCAGAACTTCCGGCGCAGCTCTTCCTCCCACTGTGTGACCAACCCAGGGGGCACCAGGACCAAGATCCGGCGGGCCAGCTTGCGCCGATGGAGCTCCGCTAGGATGATCCCCGCCTCGACGGTCTTCCCCAGGCCCACCTCGTCGGCGAGCAGGCCCCGGCCCCGCATGCGGTTCAGGACGGTCCAGACAGCAGCAAGCTGGTGTTCGTACAGGATCACGTCCCGGAGTAGGGGAAGGGAGATCAGCTCGTCAAACGCGGGAGACAGGGCGATCGCGTGGGCCCACCGGTGCAGCCGGTAGGCCTCCAGGGGGGCGTACACCCCGTCTTCCAGTTCCCGCAGGATCTCGCTGTCGGTGGGATCCAGGCTCACGGGGACCGCGCCGATCTCCCTCGGAGCAGGGTCCAGGAGGACAGCCCGGTCCGGCTGGCCCGCAAGGCTGACCTTGAGGGTCAGGGGCTCCTCTCCCTCGACCGCCAGCGTTAGCCTGCCCACCGTCCCCGGGATGGAGAGCAGGTCCGAAAGGCCACGAACCTCCAGCAACCCGCCGCCGTCCCACACGCCGGTAGCCGACCGTCCCCGGTCCCCCCTCAGGACGACAGGGATCCCCTCGGCCCCAGGGCCGCCCGGGTGCGAGATCTCTCCATCCAGGTGGAGGCGCCCGACCTCCCACGCCTCCCGAGTGATGGGCAGCTCAAACCGGTCGCCGACGCGAAGCACCAGACCCCCCTTTCTCGGCGGTTCGGGGGAACGCATCAGCCGCGCCTCTCATCCTTTTCCTCGTGCATGGGCACACCCACTTTGACTTGCTCAACACCCCGCCTCCTCCCCCGTCGGACCAAACGTGGCGACGCCGAGCACCAGCTCCGACTTCTTATCCGGCCCGGAGTAGTCGAACTCGCACGCCTGCCCGATCACGATGGGCCCCGACCCGATTAGCAGGATCTTCTTGATGTCCGTCCGCTTGGGCACCCAGGCCTCCTCGGTGACGCCTGTAGTCGCTCCCCGAGCCGTCGCGTCACCGCTTTTCCCCCAGTTCCCGCAGGACCGCCTCGAGTCTGCGCTGGAGAGCCGGCAGGTCGCGTTCGACCACCTCCCAGACGAGCCGCAGGTCCACCCCGAAGTACGCGTGAATCATCTTCTCCCTCATCCCAGCAATGCGCTTCCACGGAATGTCGGGATGGGTTGCTTTCAAACTCTCCGAAACATTCTTCGCGGCCTCGCCGATGACCTCCAGGTTGCGTACCACCGCGTCCTGAGTCTTGGGATCCCCGAGGAAGGCATCCTTACCCTCGGTGGTGTAGGCGAAGACACGCTGGATCGCGTCCCGGATGTGCAGGCAATACACCCGGTCGTCCTTCACAACGGCACGGCCTCTGCGTAGACCCGATCCCGGAGGTAAGGACTTACGCCTCCATCGGTGATGACGTCCACGTCGCAGCCGAGCAGCTCCTCAAGGTCTTGCCAGAACGCCACCAGGTCCAAGAGGCTTCGCCCTTCCTCCATTTCCACGAGAAAGTCCACATCGCTTCTCGGGCCAGCCCCATCCCGGACCCTCGAACCGAAGATGCGGATGTTCCGCGCCCCGTGGTTGGCGGCAAGGCGCAGGATTTCCGCCCGCTTCGCCTTCAGGAGGCTGTCAATGCCCACAGCCCAGCTCCTCGAGGTTGCGTGCGTCAGCCTTCGCCGAACTGGATCCGGGGCGGGCGGCCGGAGGCCCTCCGCTCCCGGTCCATCAGGGCCAGGAACCGCTTGAAGAGGTAGTGGGAGTCGTGCGGCCCCGGGGAGGCCTCCGGGTGGTACTGGACCGCGAAGAGCGGCAGGGTCCGGTGCACGAGCCCCTCGCAGGTGCCGTCGTTCAGGTTCACGTGGGTCTGGAAGATATCCTCGCGGTGGATGGCCAGGTCCCCCACCTGGCAATCGCGGAACGAGTCCATGTCCACGGCGAAGCCGTGGTTCTGGGTGGTGATCTCCACCTTCCCCGTGGTCAGGTCCTTCACCGGATGGTTGCACCCGTGATGGCCGAACTTCAGCTTGAAGGTTTTGCCCCCCAGGGCTAGCCCGAGAATTTGATGCCCCAGGCAGATCCCGAAGATGGGCTTGCGCCCGAGCAGGGCCCGGACCGTCTCGATGAGGTAGGGGACTCCCTCCGGATCGCCCGGGCCATTCGAGAGGAAGACGCCGTCCGGCTGCTGGGCCAGGACCTCCGCGGCCGTCGCCTTCGCCGGGACCACCACCACCTGGCAGCCGAGCCCCACCAGTTTCCGGAGGATGTTGAGTTTGATGCCGCAGTCGAACGCGACAACCTTGAAGGGGCCACCGGCCCGGCGAGCATCCCCGAAGAGGTCCATCTGCGGCGCGGCCGGGCCACCGGCCGCCTCCACCGCGCCCCCGCTCACCCCCTTCCCCCAGACCCACTCCCCCTCGCTCCAGGCGTAGGGGTCTGGGCAGGTCACCTCGGCCACCAGGTCCCGCCCGATGAGGCCGGGGGAGGCCTGCGCCTTCTCCACCAGGCGCGCCGGGTCCTCGTCCCGGGTGGAGACGCAGCCCTCCTGCGCCCCGCGGTCGCGGATGTGCCGGGTGAGCGCCCGGGTATCAATCCCCTGGATGCCCACGATGCCGTGCGCCTTCAGGAACTCCTCCAGCCCCTCCCGCAGCCGCCAGTTGCTTCCGGCCGCGCAGCCCTCCTTCACGATGAAGCCGGCCAGCGCGGGCCGGACGGCCTCCAGGTCCTCCGGGTTGACGCCCGTGTTGCCGATGTGGGGGTAGGTCATGCAGACGATCTGTCCCCGGTAGGAGGGGTCGGAGAGGACCTCCTGGTACCCGGTCATCCCGGTGTTGAAGACCACCTCGCCGATGGCCTCCCCCTCGGCGCCGAAGAGGCGCCCCTCGAAGACGGTGCCATCCGCCAGCGCCAGGACCGCCTTCCGGCTCATGCCTCCCACACCACCTTGCCCCCGACGATAGTCATCACCGGGGCGCCCTTCAGTTTCCAGCCGAGGAAGGGGGAGTTCTTGCTCCTGGAGACCATGCCCTTCGGCTCCACCACCCACTCCCGCTCCGGGTCGAAGAGGGTCACGTCCGCCTCGGCGCCCGGCGCCAGGCTTCCCCGCCCCTTCAGCCCCAGGATCCGGGCGGGGGCAACGCTCATCCGCTCCACGATCTGGGCCAGCGTGAGAACCTTCCCGTGGTACAGCTCGGTAAGGACGACGCCCAGGCAGGTCTCGAGCCCGGTGACGCCGAAGGGGGCGGCATCGAACTCCTGCTCCTTCTCCGCCAGTGCGTGCGGCGCATGATCGGTGGCGATGGCGTCAAGCGTCCCGTCGGCCAGCGCCTCCCGCAGCGCGGCCTGGTCCTCCGCCGAGCGGAGGGGCGGGTTCATCTTGGTGTTGGTGCTGAACCCCCAGACCGCCTCGTCGGTCAGGGCCAGGTGATGCGGCGTGACCTCGGCGGTCACCTTCACCCCCCGCGCCTTCGCCTCGCGGAGCGCCCGCACCGACTCGGCGGCGCTCAGGTGGCAGAGGTGCAGGCGCGCCCCCGTGAACTCGGCCAGGAGGAGGTCCCGGGCCACCTCCACTGCCTCCGCGACCCCCGGGGTCCCCTTGAGGCCGAGCTGGGTGCTGACCAGCCCCTCGTGCATCACCCCGCCCTGGCTCAGGGTCAACTCCTCGCAGTGGGGGATCACCGGGATGTCGAACATGGTGGCGTACTCCATGGCCCGGCGCATGAGGCTCGCGCTCGCCACGGGGCTGCCGTCGTCGGAGATGCCGACGCAGCCAGCCGCCACCAGTTCCCCGATCTCGGCGAGTTCCTCCCCCTTCCGCCCTTTGGAGATGGCGCCGATGGGATAGACCCGGACCGCCCCGTGCCTGGCCGCCTCCTCCAGGATGAACTCGGTCACGGAGGCGGAGTCATTGGGGGGGTCCGTGTTGGGCATGCAGGCGAGTGCCGTGAAGCCCCCGCGGGCCGCCGCGGCCGTCCCGCTGGCGATAGTCTCCTCGTCCTCCCGCCCCGGCTCCCGGAGGTGGACGTGCAGGTCAATGAGGCCGGGGCAGACGACCAGCCCCTTCGCCTCGATCACCCGGCCGGCGTCCTCGGCGCCCTTCCCACCCGGGGCCGCCCGCCGGGGCTTGCCGCCGTCGGCCGCGGGGCCGACGCTCCGGATGACGCCCTCCTCGATGAGGAGGTCCATCACCCCGTCCAGGCCGTTGGCCGGGTCAATGACCCGCCCGCCCCGTATCAAAGTCCGCATCCCCCACTCCTACGCGGCCGCCGCCTTTGCGGCCGCCGGCTGCCCGCCCGTGAGGAGGTAGAGCAGGGCCATCCGGACGGCCACGCCGTTGGTCACCTGGTCCAGGATGATGGAGTAGGGCCCGTCCGCCACCTCCGGCGCGATCTCCACGCCGCGGTTCATGGGGCCCGGGTGCATGATCAGGACCCCCTCCTTCGCCCGCTTCAGGCGCTCCACCGTGAGGCCGAAGAGCCGGCTGTACTCCCGGAGGGAGGGGAGGAGGCCGCTCTCCATGCGTTCCCGCTGGATCCGGAGCATCATGATGATGTCCACGTCCCGGATGGCCTCCTCCATCTTCGTGGTGACCGCGGCCCCGAGCGCCTCGGCGTGGCGGGGGAGGAGGGTGGCCGGGCCGCAGAGACGGACCTCCATCCCCAGCTTGCGCATCCCGTGCAGGTTGCTCCGGGCCACCCGGCTGTGGGCGATGTCCCCGACGATGGCGCATTTCAGCCCGCTGAGACGCCCGAGCCGCTCCCGGATGGTGAAGAGGTCTAAGAGGGCCTGGGTCGGGTGCTCGTGGGCCCCGTCCCCCGCATTGATAATGCTGGCGGCAAGCGCCTCGGCCAGGATCTGGGGGGCCCCGGCGGCCTGGTGGCGGATGACCACCACGTCCGGGTGCATCGCCTGCAGGGTCCGGCCCGTGTCCAGGAGGGATTCCCCCTTCGCCACCGAGGAGGCGGAGGTGGAGATGTTGACCACGTCGGCGCTCAGCCACTTGCCGGCGATCTCGAAGGAGGTCCGGGTGCGGGTGCTGGCCTCGTAGAAGAGGTTGATGACCGTCTTGCCGCGCAGGGCCGGGACCTTCTTGATGTCCCGGGAGGCGATCTCCTTCATGGACTCGGCCGTGTCCAGGATGAGGGTGATCTCCTCCGCCGGAAGGGCGCGGATGGTCAGGAGATCCTTCTGCTTGAGCGCCATGCCCCGCCTCGCTTTGCGCCCCGCGGCCGCCCTCTCCCAGGCGCTCGCTAGCGCTCCCGCCCCTCCGCCGCCCGGCGCGCCGACGCCGACGGTTCCGGCTCCAGGATCACCACCCGGTCCACCCCATCATCCTCCTCCAGCAGGACCTGGACCTGCTCCTGCTGCGAGGTGGGGACGTTCTTCCCGACGTAGTCGGCCCGGACGGGCAGTTCCCGGTGCCCCCGGTCCACCAGGACCGCCAGTTGGATGAGCCGCGGGCGCCCCAAATCCATCAGGGAGTCCATGGCTGCCCGGATGGTCCGCCCGGTGTACAGGACATCGTCCACCAGGACAACCTTCTTCTGGTCCACCGTGAAGGGGATCTCCGTCTTCCGGACCACCGGCTGCACCCCCACCTTCCCCAGGTCATCCCGGTAGAGCGTCACGTCCAGCGCCCCGACTGGGACCTCGACCCCTTCGATTTCCTTGATTTTCTTGCTCAGGCGGCGGGCCAGTTCGATCCCGCGGCTCCTGAGGCCCACCAGGACCACCCCGTCGGTCCCCCTGTTCCGCTCCAGGATCTCGTGGGCGACCCGGGTGAGCGCCCGGCTGATCCCCGGGCCGTCCAGAATCTGCGCCTTCTCCCGCACCCCGTCCTCCGGGCAAAAAAAAACCCCCTCAGGCCCTGAGGAGGTCCAGACCACTCCCGCTCGAGATACACGCCTGCCGCAATGCCTCTCCTTTTCTAACCTCGCAGAGTTAGATTAAAAGGCAAAGGCATCATCGCAGAGGGGTCCCGCCCTGTCAAGCGCGTTTTTCCCCGGAGCGGCCGCCGGGACCGGGGCGGACGGCCCGAGCCTGCCGGGCATCGTCCCCGCGGGAGCACTCGAGCCCGGGACCTTGTCAAAAAGCCGACCCTCTGTTAGGAGTGAAGCAGACCCCGTGGAGCCGGGAGGAGGCGCCCATGGACCGGCCGCAGGCTGAGGCGCGGATCCGGGAGTTGCGCCAGCAGATCCAGCACCACGACTACCGGTACTACGTCGAGAACCGCCCCGAGATCACGGACGCCCAGCACGACGCCCTCGTACAGGAGCTCCGGGGGCTGGAGGCTGCCTATCCCGACCTGGTGACCCCGGACTCCCCCACCCAGCGGGTGGGCGGGGTCGTGGCGGAGGGGTTCGCCCCGGTCGAGCACCGGACCCCCATGCTCTCCCTGGGCAACGCGACCTCCGTGGAGGACCTGCGGGAGTTCGAGGCCCGCCTCGGCCGGGCCCTGCCCGGGGAGCGGTTCGAGTACGTCGCGGAGCCGAAGGTGGACGGCCTCGGGGTCGCCCTCCTGTACGAGCGGGGGGTCCTGATCCGGGGGGCCACCCGGGGGGACGGGCGCCTCGGCGAGGACGTCACCCACAACCTCCGGACCATCCGGAGCCTCCCCCTCCGCCTGCGGGGACCGCTGGCCGACCTGGCGGTCCTCGAGGTCCGGGGGGAGGTCTTCATGCGGAAGGACGCCTTCCAGCGCCTCAACCGTGAGCTCGAGGAGGCCGGGGAGGCCCCCTTCGCCAACCCCCGCAACGCCGCCGCGGGCTCCGTGCGCCAGAAGGACAGCGGCATCACGGCGAAGCGCCGCCTGGACATCATTCTCTACCAGGTGAGTCACGCCGAGCCCAACCCCTTCACCACCCACTGGGATGCCCTCCAGCGCTTCCTGGAGGCCGGGTTACCGGTGAACGCCCGGGTGCGGCACTACCCCACCCTTGAGGACGCCATCAGTTACTGCCAGGCCCTGGAGGCGGAGCGAGAGGGCCTCGAGTACGAGGCGGACGGCGTGGTCCTGAAGGTGAACGCCCTGGAGCAGCAGCGCCTCCTGGGCTCCACCACCCATCATCCCCGCTGGGCCATCGCCTACAAGTTCCGGGCGCGGCAGGCCCGGACCCGGATCAAGCGCATCCTCGTGAACGTGGGCCGGACCGGAGCGTTGACACCCGCAGCCGAACTGGAGCCGGTGGAGATCGCGGGCGCCACCATCAGCCGGGCCACCCTCCACAACGCCGACGAGGTGGCCCGCCTCGACGTGCGGGAGGGGGACCTGGTCCTGGTAGAGCGGGCGGGCGATGTCATCCCCCACGTGGTCGAGGTCGTCCCGGAGCCGGAGCACGAGGCCAGGGCCCCTTTCGTGATGCCGGACCGCTGCCCGGTCTGCGACAGCCAGGCCCACCGGCCGGAGGGGGAGGTGGTCTGGCGCTGCGCCAACTCCGCCTGCCCGGCCCAGGTCAAGGAGCGGCTGCTGCACTTCGGTTCCCGCCGGGCCATGGACATCGAGCACCTGGGGGAGGCGGTCGTGAACCAGTTGGTGGAGAAGGGCCTGGTCAAGGACCTGGCGGACCTCTACCACCTGACGGTCCCGACCCTGGCCGACCTGGACCGACTGGCGGAGAAGTCGGCCACCAACCTCTACAACGCCATCCAGCGAAGCAAGGACCAGGGGCTGGCCCGGCTCCTCTTCGGCCTGGGCATCCGCTACGTGGGGGAGCACGTGGCCGAGATCCTGGCCGCCCACGCGGGCAGCATGGAGCGCCTGCTCCGGGCGAGCGCCGAGGAGCTGGCAGAGATCCACGGGGTTGGCCCCCGGATCGCGGCCGGCGTCGCCCGGTTCTTCGCCCAGGAGGAGAACGTCCGGGTGGTGGAGCGGCTCAAGGCGGCAGGAGTGAAGATGGAAGGAGCGGTGGCGGCCGGCCCCAAGCCGCTGGCCGGCAAGACCTT
>JBOHQK010000101.1:0-4876 GCA_050732195.1 Methylomirabilales bacterium (SeqCode) | reverse complement strand
TCGGCCGCCATCGGCTTCCTCCTGGCCAGCGTCGGGCTGGACATCGTGACGGGCCGGCCCCGTATGACCTTCGGCTCCATCACCATGCTGAGCGGCTTCAGCTTCATCACCGCCTCGATCGGGCTCTTCGGCATCGGGGAGATCCTGGCCTCCAGCGAGGAAGCCCTGGAGTTCAAAGGGGTCCAGGGGAAGGTGCGAATCCGGGACATATGGGACGTGCTGAAAGCCCTGGGGCGCAACGCGGTGACCTTCGTGACCGGGACCCTGCTCGGCTTCTGGATCGGCGTGATGCCGGGGACCGGCGCGACCCCGGCCTCGTTCATGTCCTACGGCATCGCCAAGCAGTACTCCAAGCACCCGGAGAAGTTCGGCACCGGCGTCGTGGAGGGCGTGATCGCCACCGAGTCGGCCGCCCACGCCGCGGGGATCGGGGCCCTCTTGCCCATGATCACCCTCGGCATCCCGGGCTCCCCCACCGCCGCCGTGATCCTGGGGGGCCTGTACATCTGGGGTCTCCAGCCCGGGCCGGCCCTCTTCCTGGAGCAGAAGGATTTCGTCTGGGGGCTCATCGCCAGCATGTACATAGGTAACGTGATCGGCGTCCTGCTCTGCCTCTTCCTCGTCCCGCTCTTCGCCCTCATCCTGAAGGTCCCGGCCCCCATTCTCACGCCCCTCATCGTCCTCTTCAGCGCCATCGGCGCCTACGCCGTCAACAACACGACGCTGGATGTCTGGCTCCTCCTGGTCTTTGGTGTCATCGGCTACGTTTTCAAGAAGCTGGACTACCCACTGGCCCCCCTGGTGGTGGCCATGGTGCTGGGGGACATCACGGAGGAGGCACTCCGGCAGAGCCTGATCCTCTCCGACGGCTCGCTCCTGATCTTCTTCACGCGGCCGATCGCCGCCGGTTTCATGGTGACCGCCCTCGCCCTCTTCTTCCTCCCCGCCCTCCTTCCCCTCCTCGCCCGGATCGGGCGCCGGGTGGCGCCACAGAAGGTATGAGGCGTTCATGCACACCGGGCGCCCCATCAGCATGGCCCTCCGGGGAATGGTGGCCACCCCCCACGCCCTGGCCACCCAGACCGGCCTCCGGATCCTGCGGGAGGGAGGCAACGCGGTGGAAGCCACCATTGCGGCCGCGGCAACCATCGCCGTGGTTTACCCCCACATGACCAGCCTCGGGGGGGACAACGTCTGGCTCATCTACGATGCCAGCAGCGGTCAGGTGCGGGGCCTGAACGCCACCGGCCGGTCGGCCGCGGCCGCCTCCATCGGCTGGTACCGGGAGCGGGGGATCACGGACGCCATCCCGCCGCGGGGGTTCCTGGCGGCCAACACGGTCCCGGGCTGCGTGGACGGCTGGGCGCAGGCCAACGCCTACAGCCGGGAGGCCCTCCGGGGACGCCTCTCCTGGGGGGACCTCCTCGCGGACGCCATCCAGTACGCGGAGGACGGGTTCCCGGTCACCCGGAGCCAGGAGGAGTGCACGGCGCAGAACCTCGATTCCTCCGACGACCGGATCCGGCACATGCAGCGCTTCGAGGGCTTCCGGAACACGTACCTGCGCCCCGACGGACGGCCGGTCGGCCACGGGCAGGTGATGCGCCAGCGGGCGCTTGCCCTCACCCTCCGGGAACTGGCCAAGGACGGGGCGGAGGCCTTCTACCGGGGGAGCCTGGCGCGGCGGATCGCCGACTTCCTCCAGCGGCACGGCAGCCCCCTCACCGCGGAGGACTTCGCCACCCACACCTCCACCTGGGTGGACCCGCTCCGGACCACGTACCGGGGCTACACCGCCCTGAGCCTGCCGCCCAACACCCAAGGCGTGGCGGCCCTGAGTCTCCTCAACCTCCTGGAGACCCACGACCTGATGCTCTACGGGGACGGGTCGCCCGACTACGTGCATCTAATGGTGGAGGCGACCAAGCTGGCCTTCGCCGACCGGGACCGCTGGGTCACGGATCCCGACTGGCTCAAGGCCCCCCTCGCCCACCTGCTGGACAAGGCCTACGCGAGCGGGCGGGCGGCCCGGATCTCCATGTCCCGCGCCCAGGCCACCTGCGCCCCCGGGATCCCAGGCGGGGACACGGTCGCGCTCGCCGTGGTGGACGGCGCCGGCAACGCCGTCTCCCTCATCCAGAGCATCTACTTCGACTTCGGGTCGGGCATCGTCGCCGGGGACACCGGGGTCCTGATGCAGAACCGGGGGTCGTTCTTCTCCCTCGACCCGGCCCACGTCAACGCGCTGGCCCCCCGGAAGCGGACCTTCCATACCCTCATCCCCGCATTGCTGCTGGCGGACCGCCGCCCCTACCTCGTCTACGGGACCATGGGAGGGGAGGGGCAGCCCCAGACCCAGGCCGCCATCGTCACCCGGGTCGTGGACTTCGGCTACGACATTCAGGCGGCCATCGAAGCCCCCCGCTGGCTGTACGGGCGGACCTGGGGCCTCCCGACGCGCGCCCTCTACCTGGAGGGGCGGTTCTCTCCCGCCACCGCTCAGGAACTCACGCGGCGGGGGCATCCGGTCCAGGTCCTGCCCGCCTGGAGCGAGAGCATGGGCCACGCCCAGGGCATTTTGATAGATCCTGAGACCGGCGTCCGGTTTGGCGGGGCCGACCCCCGGGGGGACGGCGCGGCCGCCGGCTACTAAGTCCTCAAGCGCGGAGGCACTTGCATCATGGCGGAATACTTCACGCTGGACTTCCTCTGGCGCTTCCTCCGGATCATCGCCATTGACATCGTGCTGGCCGGCGACAATGCCGTGGTCATCGCCATGGCGGTCCGCAGCCTCCCGCAGCGGCAGCGGCGCCAGGGCATCTTCTGGGGAGCCCTGGCGGCCGTGGGGATGCGGGTGGCGATCACGATCGTCGCCGTCCAGCTCCTGGCCATCCCGTACCTGAGCGCGGTCGGCGGCGCCCTCGTCCTCTGGATCGCCGTGAAGCTCCTCGTCCAGGACCCCCCCGATGAGGCCGGCGTCCGGTCAGCGGGCAACTTCTGGCAGGCCATCCGGATCATCATGTTCGCCGACCTGGTCATGAGCACCGACAACATCCTGGCCATCGCCGGCGCCTCGGGTGGGAGCAAGGCGCTGGTGGTGTTCGGCCTCGCCCTGAGCATCCCGATCGTGATGTTCGGCAGCGCCCTGATCGCCATGCTGATGGACCGGTACCCCTGGCTGGCCTACGTGGGGGCGGGCATCCTGGGCTGGACGGGGGGAGAGATGATCGGCCAAGACCAGGCCATCATGGCCCACATCGGCGAGACCGCCGGCATCTGGAAGTGGGTCTTCGCGGCCGTGGCGGGGGTGGGGGTAATCCTGGTGGGGTGGTGGTGGGCCCGCAGGTTGCAAGGCTCGGCGGCCCGCGCGGCAGCGACGGGGGCGGAGGCCGCCGCCGAGAACCCCGGGCCGCCTCACGAGTGACAGACAACCGATGGCAAAGAGCGGGGAGTTGCTGGCTTCTAGTGTTACTTCATATTATATTGTATAACTTCTATGAAATATAAGATTGTATCGCTCATAGCATTACTCAGCATCTCCCAGACGTTACCGCAGAGACCTGGGAGGACCGCGAACGAGGGAGCGCCGGCGCAGAGCGGGCGCATGCCCACCCCCGAGGGATGAGGCCGTGAGCGAAAGGAATCACAAGGCGGGGCTGGCCGAGATGTTGCGGGAGGAGATGACCCGTCGGGTCTTCCTCCGGCGGGCAGGAGCGACGGCCCTCACGGGTGCGACAACCGGAGTGTTCCCCGGGCCCGCGGCCGCCCGGCCGCCACGGCGGGGCGGGACGCTCAAGGTGGCCTGGCTCGACACGGTGGACACCCTGGACCCGCACCTCGCCTCGTCGCCCGGCGCCATCAAGGTGCTCAACAACATCTACAACGGCATCCTGAAGGTGGACTACGACGGGAGGCGCGTGCGCTTCATCCCCGACCTGGCCGAGAAGTGGGAGATGCCCGACCTGGTCACCCACATCCTCACCCTCCGGCGCGGCGTGAAGTTCCACACCGGGGAGGAGCTCACCGCCGAAGACGTGAAGTGGAACCTGGAGCGCCTCGGCGACAAGCAGGTCGGCTCCCCGCACGGCTGGAGGCTGGCTTCCCTGGACCAGATCCAGATCCTGGACAAGTACAAGATCAAGATCACTTTCGCCAAGCCCTACCAGTTCCTCCCGGTCGCGTGGAGCGGCGGGGCCGGGCGGGCCGGCACCATCGTGAGCCGGCGGGCGGTGGAGAAGCGCGGCCTGGCCTACGGTCGGAACCCGGTTGGAACCGGGCCGTTCCGCCTCGTGGAGTGGGTGGAGAACGACCGGATTGTCCTGGAGCGGCACCGGGAGTACTTCGCGACGGGGGCGGACGGCAGGCGCCTCCCCCACCTGGACAAGGTCACCATTCTCCTCTTCCGGGAGCCCTTCACCGCCGTCGGAGCCATGATGACGGGGGACATTGACGGGATGAGCACGTGCCCGTTCCCGTTCGTGGCCATGCTGCGGAACAACCCGAACCTCACCGTCTACGGCCAGGTGGAGGGGAACGTCACCTATCTGGGGATGAACACCCGGAGGCCCCCCTTCGACGACAAGGCGCTACGCCAGGCCGTCTCCTTTGCCATTGACCGGACCCCCATCATCCAGCAGGTCTACTTCGGGGAGGCGATACAGGCCTGCGGCGCCATCTCCCCCCCCATGACCGACTTCTACAACCCCACCCTCTGCGCCAGCAAGAAGGGACAGGTCTTTGATCTCGAGAAGGCGAGGGCGCTGCGGGCCAAGTCGAAGGTGCAGGGGGAGATCGAGGTCGAGTACATGACCACGGCCGGCTCCACCGGTTCGGGCGGGGCGGGCACGCGCGTGGCGGAACTGATCCAGCCCATGCT
>JBOHQK010000100.1:0-4206 GCA_050732195.1 Methylomirabilales bacterium (SeqCode) | reverse complement strand
GCGTGGCGGGTGGGGTCCGACGTGTACTCCAGGAAGAGGACGATGGACTCCAGGGCGTCCACCCCGGGGAGACGCCAGGAGAACCCGAGGGCATTCGCCACGGGCTTGAGCCCGGTTCCCGGGACCGGGAAGGCGACGGCTCGGGTGGCGAGGCGGTGCAGGTCGGTGAGGCGGTCCAGGAGGGCCGCGGCCCGCCCCGCCGCAATCCCGTGGCGCTCGAAGAGCGTCTTTATATGGCTCCGCTCGTACGAGTGCCAGTGGTACAGCGGGGAATCGGGCCAGGCCTCGCAGAACGCGACGAACTCCGCCGTCATCCGTCCCTCCTCGGCCGGGCTGGTTGCCAGGAAGGGCTGGTAGACGTCTTTGCCTCTTTGTCGGGTCAGTGTCCCGATGAGGTAGTCAAAGGGGAGGGAATCGCCGGCGGCGTCCGCCGCCTCGGCCCCCTCCAGGTCCACGAAGATCTCGACGGGGGCAGGAGGCAGCGGCAGGCTCCCCGGATTGATCCGCACCGGGCGGCCCGTGAGGAGCGCCTCGGCCGCGGCCCGCAGGGCCCGGGCCTTCCCGGCCGTAATCCGGGGCAAGCCCGCCAGGGCCGTCCCCTCCGCCGCCGCAATATCGCCGAGGGTCCGTAGACCAGCCGCCCTGAGGGTCTCCCGCGTCGCCTTCCCCACCCCCGGGAGGAGGGAGACGTCCTGGCGCCCCGCCGCCTGGCCATCCGCGAAGGCCGTCCAGGGCCAGGGGCAGCCGCCATGGATCGGCTCCGGCACCATGTGGCCCGCCAGGATGGCCCGCGTCCCCTCCAGGGCCTCCTTCAGGCAAGGCCGCAGTTCCTCCATCGCGTGCCCGAAGGCCTGCCCGTCCCGGTTGATGAGCGTAACGGTGGGGAGCTCGACACCCTGGATCTTGCCCAGGAGGTCGTTGTAGAAGGCCGCCTGGATCAGGTCGGCGGTGTCCAGGTGACGGGCCGACTTGATCTCCACGACCCCGTACGCGTAGGGGCCGAACCGGGAGGCGGTCCCCTCGGTCCGCTCCAGCAGGTCGGGCCGGCCCGCCAGCCCCTCAGGGAGATAGAGCAGGGGGAGGCCGGCCAGGGCGGGGACGCCCGCCGCCATCTGTTCAAGGGCGAGGCGGAAGCCGGCCTCCTCCGTGAGAAACGGGAGCGGGGCCAGGCCGGGATGGCGGACCCCCAGGATGCGGGTCTCGTGCGTCTTCCCACGCTCAGCCAGGAGAATCTGGTGCCGGCTCGCCGGCTCCCGGGCCTCGGGGGGGGCGAATGCCTCGCACCAGACCGCGTACGGAGCCGCGGCGTGCAGGGCCACCAGGCTAGCCGTCACCCGGGGGGAGGGTCCACCGGTCAGGCAGGCCCGGAGCAGGCCCGCCACGTCGGCCCCACGCTGCCCCATACCTCGCTCCCCTCCGCAAAAAGGTGAAACGCTGGATGGGGGGTGGACGACCCGGGCGCCCTCCTGGGCGCCGGACATTAGCCCGGCATGGTACGCGAACGGCGGGGGGGGTGTAAAGAGGAGATCGCTCAGGATTGGCTGCCGGGCGGTCCCGGGTCGGCGCCGCGGGCAGACTCCCCCCGGCCCTCCGGGCGGATGATGAGGCCCCAGTGGGGACAGACGGCGTCGCCCCAGGTGATGGTGATCTCGCACCGGAGACAGGGGCGGGGTTCCTAGGGGTCGTAGAGGAGGCCGGACCAGAAGGCGCGCAGCCAGCTCATGGAGTCCCTCGCGTCAGTCGATCCCGCGGGGACCGTCGCTCCGGAGGCTGTGGAGGGTGTTCGCCAGAGCCTGGATGGTGGCGGCAATCCGGTCGCAGCTCTGCTCGATGGCGAGCCACTGGGGGCGATAGGTGGGGTCCGCCTGGGCGAGCTGGGAGGCGGTCGTGATGACCTGGAGCGCATTGCCGATGTGGTGCTCGAGGAAGGTTACCAGGGCCTCCAGATCGGGCACCAGCCGAGCAACGCGGGGGCCTCTCTCCTCCTCCCGCTCCTGGCTTGTCGTTGTGGCCGGCGGCACACTGTCTCCTTTCCGTGCAGGCGGAAACCGACCGCCTGCAGTCGGGGGAGAAGAGTGCAACCTCTATGCCGCCGGCGGTGGGAAGTCGAACGCGAGGAGGGAGGGTGGCCGCTCAGAGGCGGAGGAGCCGGGGAAGTGCCAGGGGAGTCAAGAGGCGGTGGCCGGCTTCACCTTCTTGGCCGCGGCCATCCTGACCACGTTGAGGAACCGGTCCATCTCGAAGGGCTTGCTGAGACAGAAGTCGGCCCCCGCCTCAAAGGCCTGCTGGTTGAACTTGAGGTCGGTGCTCGCGGTGAACATGATGACCGGGACCCCGCTCAGGCGGGCATCCTGCTTGAGCGAACGGCACGTCTCGTACCCGTCCATCCCCGGCATCATGACATCCAGGATGAGGACATCGGGCTTGGAGATCTCGGCCTTTGCCAGCGCCTCCTGCCCGGTCCTGGCCGGGATCACGTGATAGCCGTAGCCCTCCAGGAGATCCTTCACCATCTCGATCATCATCGGGTCGTCGTCAATGACGAGCACGATCTTCATGGCCTCGCTGGTCATCCCCCCCCTCCGTTTTCCCGCCGGTTCCCTGACGTCCCGAGTCTACCGGCCCCCGGGGGACAGTTCAACAGGAATCTGGGCGGCCCGGAGCACCAGTGCCCTTTGACAATCGCGCCCCCCCGCACTAGACTTCAGGGCACCGACCGCCCCCCCGGGGAGCGGCCGGGCCGAGGAGACATGCCGAAGGCTTCCCAACGCCCCCGGACCCTGGGCGAACTCCGCCGGAGTCCCTACGACGATCCCCATCTCCGCACCCGCTCCGTGCGGGACGAGCTGCGCCAGAACCTCCTGGCCCGCCTGAAGGCGCGCGAGCCCCTCTTCCCCGGCATCATCGGCTACGACGACAGCGTGATCCCCCAACTGGTCAACGCCCTCCTCGGGCGGCACCATCTGATCCTGCTGGGCCTGCGCGGGCAGGCGAAGAGCCGGATCCTGCGGAGCCTGGTGATTCTGCTGGACGAGGAGATCCCGGTGGTGGAGGGGTGCGAGATCCACGACAACCCCTACGCCCCGATCTGCCGGCCCTGCCGCGAGCGGATCGCGGCCGAGGGGGACGCCACCCCCGTCGCCTTCCTCTCCCGCGAGCGGCGCTACGTGGAGAAACTCGCCACCCCGGACGTGACCATCGCCGACATCCTGGGGGACGTGGATCCCATCCGGGCCGCCCGCGGCGGGCACGACCTGGCCAGCGAGCTGACCATCCACTACGGCCTGCTGCCGCGGGCGAACCGGGGGATCTTCGCCATCAACGAGCTGCCGGATCTGGCCGGCAAGATCCAGGTGGGCCTCTTCAACATCATGGAGGAGGGGGATGTCCAGATCAAAGGATACCCGGTCCGCCTCCCCCTGGACGTCCTCCTGGTCTTCTCCGCCAACCCCGAGGACTACACCGCCCGGGGGAAGATCATCACGCCCCTGAAGGACCGGATCGGGGCGGAGATCCGGACCCACTACCCCCGGAGCCTGCGGGAGGGGATGGTCATCACCGAGCAGGAGGCGTGGCTGGACCGAGGCGACAGCCTCCGGATCCCGACCTTCGTCAAGGAGGCGGTGGAGCTGGTGGCCCTGATCGCCCGGGAGCACCGCCACGTGGACAAGCGCTCCGGGGTGAGCCAGCGGCTCCCCATCACGGCCCTGGAGACCGTGGCCAGCAACGCGGAGCGGCGGGCGCTCCTGCGGGGCGACGCGGTCGCGGTGGCCCGGCCCCGGGATCTGTACGCGGCGCTCCCGGCCATCATGGGAAAGCTGGAGCTGGAGTACGAGGGAGAGGTCAAGGGGGGAGAGGCCGTGGCCTCCTCGCTGGTGCGGGAGGCCTTCGGCCGGACCCTCAGCCGCCACCTGAGCCCTGCCGACTGCCAGGAGATTGTGGCCTGGTTCGACGCGGGCGGGGCGGTGCAGCTCCCCGAGGATCTCCCGGCGCCCGAGGAATTGAAGCGCCTCAAGGGGGTACCGGGGCTCTGGGAGCGGGCGGCGCGCCTCACTGGGGAAGGAAACCCTGGGACCCCGCTCCTGGTGGCGGCGGCGGAGCTGGTGCTGGAGGGCCTGCACGCCCTGAACAAGATCGACCGGACCGAGGAGCGGGGATTCACGGGCCTGGCAAAGCCGGCCCCCGAGGCGCCGCCGGCCCCGCCCC
>JBOHQK010000099.1:0-7456 GCA_050732195.1 Methylomirabilales bacterium (SeqCode) | reverse complement strand
TCCTGGCCGCCACGGCCTGCCCCGCGACGACCTTCGCCGTTCACCGCCGGGCTGACCTGAGGGCCCGGGACCTGGTGGCCGGGCTGCGCCAGCTCCGGTTGACCATCGAGAGTCCCCGCGGAACCTTCCCGGTCACCCTGCGCCTCACCGGCTGGTACAACGCCTACAACGCCCTGGCCGCCACCGGCGTGGGGCTCGCGCTGGGCATCGATCCGCCGACCATCACGCGAGGCCTGGAGCGAATCTCCGGCATTCCCGGCCGGTTCGAGGTGGTGGAGGCCGGGCAGGCCTTTCTCGTGGTCATTGACTTTGCGCACACCACGGCCGCCCTGGAGAAGCTCCTCCGGACCACCCGGAACCTGATCAGCGGGCGGCTCCTCACCGTCTTCGGCTGTCCCGGGGACCGGGACCGGACGAAGCGGGCGGCCATGGGGGAGGTGGCCGCCCGCCTCAGCGAGTACACCATCCTCACCACCGACAACCCCGCCAGCGAGGACCCGGCCGACATCGCCCGGCAGATCCAGGAGGGGGTACGGCGGGTGGACGTGAGCGGGAACTACCATGCCGTCATCCTGGACCGGGCCGAGGCCATCGCGGCTGCCTGCGCCCGGGCGCGGCCGGGGGACGCGGTCCTCATCGCCGGGAAGGGGCACGAGCCGTATCAAATCCTGGGGCACGGGCGCGTGCCCTGGAGCGACCGGGAGACGGCGCTGGCGGTCCTCGGCGCCCGGGGGAGGGGCTGAGATGAGCCTGCGGCTCGCCCGGATGCTCGTGGCCGGGAGCCTCCTCCTCGCCCTGCCGGCGGCTCTCCTGGCCGCCCCCCTCACCGGGCGGTGGGAGCGGCGGGCCCCGATGCGGACGGCCCGCTCCGAGGTGGCGGCCGCGGCTCTCGGCGGGCGTCTGTACGTGGTGGGGGGCTTCGGCTCGGGGGGGGCCGTGGTGGACGAGTACGACCCGCCGGCGGACGCGTGGCGGGAGCGGGCGGCCCTCCCGGCTCCGGTCCACCACCCGGCCGCCGCGAGCCTGGACGGGGTCCTCTACGTGATCGGGGGCTACCGGAACGGCTGGGCGCCCGTCGCCGATGTGTTCGCCTACGACCCGAGGAGTGACCGCTGGACGCGGCGGGTCCCCATGCCCACCCCGCGCGGCGCTCTGGCGGCGGCGGTCCTGGAGGGGAGGATCTACGCGGTGGGGGGCATCGCGCCCGACGGCGGCAGTCGGACCCTGGAGGTCTACGACCCGCAGGCGGATCGCTGGGAGGGGCGAGCCCCTCTGCCGACGGGGCGGGACCACCTGGCGGCGGTGGCGGCCGCGGGTCGGCTCTACGCCATCGCCGGTCGCGTCGGGGGGAGCTATGCCCGCAACCTGGCGGTGGTGGAAGCCTACGACCCCGGGGCGGACCGCTGGGAGCGCCGGGCGGACCTCCCCACGCCCCGGAGCGGCATTGCGGCCGCCCTCTGGCAGGGCCGGATCGTGGTGATCGGCGGGGAAGCCCCGTCCGGGACCTTCGCCACGGTGGAGGCTTACGATCCGGTGACGGATCGCTGGGCGCCCGGGCCGTCGCTCCCGACGGCCCGGCATGGCCTCGGGGCGGCGGTCGTGGGTCCCGGCCTGTACGCGGTGGCCGGGGGGACCACCCCCGGCGGCTCCCGGAGCGGCATCACGGAGGTCCTCTTCCCCCGGTAGCGGGTGGGCTTGTCCGCCCAGTCCCCCTCCGCCCCGCCGGCTGCTCCCCTCCGCGTGCTGCCGCGCTCGGCTCCCGGTGATGGTGGTCTCAGACCGCAGCCCGGCGTCTGTCCCAGGTGGGTCAGCGGGGTGCACGAGGGCGTGGGGCGCGGGAAAGGTCAAGATGGGTCAGGACGGAGCCCGCTCCGCGCCGCGGAGGGGTGGGATCGAACTCGGGGGGATCGGGAAGGCCTACGGGGCAGCCTGGGCCGTCCGGCGGGTAGACCTTGTCCTCGGCCCGGGGGAGTCGTTAGCCCTCTTCGGCCCGAACGGGGCCGGCAAGACCACCCTCCTGAAGATCCTCGCCACCCTCGTCACCCCCACCCGGGGGAGCGGGAGGGTGGCCGGGTTCGATCTCCGGACGGAGCAAGAGGGGATCCGGGAGAACCTGGCCCTGCTGGCCCACGGGACCCACCTCTACGAAGATCTGACGGTGCGCGAGAACCTGGAGTTTGCCGCGGCCATGCGTCGGCGAGCCGCGCCACTCGAGGCGCTCCTCACGCGGGTCGGGCTCGCCGAGGCCGCGGGGGAGCGGGTGCGGGCCCTCTCGAGCGGAATGAAGCGCCGGTTAGCCCTGGCCAAGGTGATGCTGGCCGAGCCGGCCATTCTCCTCCTGGACGAGCCCTTCACCAACCTGGACCAGGCGGCCGTGGCGATCCTGGAGGGGTACGTGGCGGAGGTCCTCGCCCGGGAGGGGTCGGTCATCATGGCGACCCACGACCTGGCGCGAGGCTACGCCGCGTGCCGGCGGGCCGCCGTCCTCGTGAGCGGGCGCCTCATCCACGAGGCCCCTGCGCGGGCGGGGGGACTGGAGAGCCTCCGGGCGGCCTACGTCGCCGCCACCGGGAAGGGGGGAGGGTGAGCCCGGGGCAGGTCTGGACGCTGGCCCGCAAGGACCTCCTCACGGAGGGGCGGAGCAAGGAGACCCTGAACGGGCTCCTCTTCTTCGCCGCCCTGGTCCTCCTGGTCTTCGGGTTCGCCCTGGGGCCGGACCAGGCGCACCTGGAGCGGGCCGCCCCCGGGGTGCTGTGGGTGGGCTTCATCCTCACGGGCGTGCTGGGGCTCACGCGGGCCTTCCAGGTGGAGCGGGAGAACGAGTGCCTGGAGGGGCTCCTCCTGTACCCGGGCGACCGGGGGGCCCTCTACCTGGGGAAGCTCCTGGGGAACGTGGTCTTTATGGTGGCCCTGGAGGCGGCCGTCTTCCCCTGCTTCGCCTTCTTCTACAACATGCCCCTCTGGGGAGCGCTCCCCGGGCTGCTCCTCACCGCGCTCCTGGGGACCGTCGGCTTCGCCGCCGTCGGGACCCTGTTCGCCGCCATGACCATGCACCTGCGGGCCCGGGAGGTGATGTTCCCGCTCCTCCTGCTCCCCTTCGTGGTCCCGGTCCTGCTGGCGGCGGTCAAGGGGACGGAGGCGTTCCTCCGAGGAGCGGGCCGGGCCGAGGCCTTCCCGTGGCTCACCCTCCTCGGGCTCTTCGACCTGGTGTTCGTGACCGTCTCCCTCTTCGCCTTCGAGTGGGTCGTGGAGGACTGATGATGTCCTCGAGCGGCTCCCGCCTCGTGTTCCTCCTGGGCCTGGCCGCCGGGGCGGCGCTCCTCGCCGGCCTGTACGTCGGCCTGGTCCAGGCCCCGGCCGATGTCGTGCAGGGGGAGGTGCAGCGGATCATGTACCTGCACGTCCCGACGGTCCTCGTCGCCTACCTGGCCTTCTTCGTCGTCCTGGTCGGGAGCGTCGGCTACCTCCTCACCCGCCGCGAGCGGTGGGACATCCTGGCGCACGCCTCCGCCGAGATCGGGGTCCTCTTCACGGCCCTGACCATCGCCGCCGGGGCCATCTGGGGCAAGCCGACCTGGGGGGCCTGGTGGACCTGGGACGCCCGGCTGACCACCACTACCATCCTGCTCCTCATCTACGTCGGCTACCTGATGCTGCGGGCGGCGGTGGAGGATCCGGCCCGGGGGGCCCGCTACGCCGCCGTCGTGGGGATCCTGGGCTTTCTCGATATCCCCATCATCCACAAGTCGGTCGAGTGGTGGCGGACGCTGCATCAGCCCTCCTCCCTGGCAAGGGGGGCCATTGATCCCGCCCTCCTCTTCCCGTTGCTCCTGAACCTGGGGGCCTTCGCGCTTCTCTACGCCTTCCTCCTGGCGCAGCGGGTGGAGGTGGGCCGCCTCGAGGCGGAGCTCCTGCGCCGCCGGCTGGGGGAGTGAGCGTGGGGCCCTGGGGCTACATCGGCGCCGCCTACCTGCTGGCCACCCTCGCCCTGCTCGCCTACCAGGTGCGGATCCGCCGCCGGCTGGCGAAGGCCCGCCGGGCCCTCGCCCGGCTGGCGGGAGGGGGGCGCCCGTGAAGCCGCGACACGTCAAGTTCCTGGTGGGCGGCCTGGTGGTTGCCGCGGCCCTGGGGTACCTTATCTTCGGGGGCCTCCAGGAGACCCTGGTCTACTTCGTGACCCCCACGGAGTTGCGGGAGCAGGGGGACCGGGCCGTGGGGAAGGCGCTCAGGGTTGGGGGGATGGTGGAGCCCGGCTCGATCCAGTGGGACCCCCGGACCCTCCAGTTGGCCTTCCGGCTCTCAGACGGGGTGGCGGTGGTAGCGGTGCGGCACCGCGGGGTCCCGCCGGACCTGTTTGCCGAGGGGCGCGGGGCGGTGGTGGAGGGGACGGTCACGGTGGAGGGGGTCTTCCAGGCCAGCCAGATCCTGGCCAAGCACTCCGAGGAGTACCGGCCCCCCCGGGAGGGGGAGGGGAAGGCCGCGCTCCGGGAGCGGTTCAAATCCCTCCTCCAGGAGAAGCCGCCGTCATGACGGCCGCGCTCGGGCACTTCACGCTCATCCTCGCCCTCCTGGTGACCCTCTACGGGGCCGTGGCCTTCGTGGTGGGGAGCAGGCGGCGCGTCCCACCCCTGCTGGCCAGCGCCGAGCGGAGCGTGCTCGTGGCCTTCGGCCTGGTGACCCTCGCCCTCCTGGTCATGGAGTACGCCCTCATCACCAGCGACTTCTCCATCCGCTACGTGGCCAACGTGAGCACCAGGGCCAGCCCCGTCCGCTACAAGATCGCCGGCCTCTGGGGGAACCTGGAGGGCTCCATCCTCTTGTGGGAGTGGGTGCAGGCCCTCTTCATCGGGATCGCCGTCTTCCGGTTCCGGCGACGCCCGCATCCTTTGGCTCCCTACGCCTTCGCCGTCCTCATGGGGATCTCCGCCTTCTTCCTCCTCCTCCTGGCGGCCCTGACCAACCCCTTCCAGCAGCAGCTCCCGGCCCCGCCCGACGGGCGGGGGCTCAACCCGCTGCTGGAGGTGACCGACATGCTGGTCCACCCGCTCCTCCTCTACCACGGGTACGTGGGGTTCTCGGTCCCCTTCGCCTTCGCCATCGCCGCCCTCCTGACCGGCCGCCTGGAGAGCGAATGGCTCACCCTCACCCGGCGCTGGACGGTGGTGGCCTGGCTGTTCCTGACGGCCGGGATCATCTACGGGGGCTGGTGGTCCTACCGGACGCTGGGGTGGGGGGGGTACTGGGCCTGGGACCCGGTGGAGAACGCCTCCTTCATGCCCTGGCTCACCGGGACCGCCTTCCTGCACTCGGTGATGATCCAGGAGAAGCGGGGGATGCTGAAGGTCTGGAACCTGGTTTTGATCACGCTGACCTTCGCGCTGGTCATCTTCGGCACCTTCCTGACCCGGAGCGGCATCCTCTCCTCGGTGCACGCCTTCGCCGAGGGGCCGGTGGGGATCTTCTTCCTCGCCTTCCTGGGCGCGGTCGTGCTGGGCTCCCTCGGCCTCCTCCTGTGGCGGGCGGAGCACCTCCGGGTGCCGGGGGAGCTGGACTCCCTCGTCTCCCGGGAGAGCGCTTTCCTGCTGAACAACCTCCTCCTGGTGGCCTTCTGCTTCACCGTCTTCCTGGGGACCATCTTCCCCCTCCTGGCGGAGGCGGTCCGGGGGGTGAAGGTGAGCGTGGGGGCGCCCTTCTTCAACTATGTGAACGTCCCCATCGGCCTTGCCCTCCTCTTCCTCATGGGGGTGGGGCCCTTCATCCCCTGGCGGCGGGCCTCCTGGGCGAGCCTGCGGGGGAACCTCCTCTGGCCGGCCGCCGCAGCCGCCGTGGCGACGGCCCTCCTGATGGTGGGGGGGGTCCGGGGGTTCTTCCCGCTCCTGGCGTTCGCCCTCTCCCTCTTCGTGGCCGCGATGGTCTTCCTGGAGTTCGGGCGGGGAATCCGCGCCCGCCGGCGCTTGCAGGGGGAGGCGTGGCCCGCCGCCTTCCGCGGCCTGCTGAACCGTAACCGGCGCCGCTACGGGGGCCTCATCGTCCATCTCGGGGTGGTCCTCCTCACCATCGGGATCGTCGGCTCCAGCACCTACAAGCAGGAGCACGAGGCGGCCCTCGCACCCGGGGAGGCGTTCCAGGTAGGGCGCTATACGGTCCGCTTCGATGGCCTGGAGGGCGCCGAGGCGGCCACCCACTTCCGGGTCTCGGGAGCCTTCACCGTCACCACCGACGGGAAGCCGGGCATCGTCCTGAAGCCGGCGCAGCGCTTCTACCAGGGCTACGACTCCCCCTTCGCCACCGTGGATGCCCGCTACGGGTTGCGGGAGGACCTCTACCTGATCCTGGCGGCCTTCGCCCGGGACGGGAGCCAGGCGACGGTGAAGGCCCTGGTCAACCCGCTGATCTCCTGGATCTGGCTGGGGGGGGTGGTCATCCTGGTGGGGGCGCTCACGGCGGTCTGGCCCGGGCGGCGGGAGGGGAAGCCATGAGGCGAGGGCCGGTTGTCGCGCTCGCGGCCGGTGGGGCGATCGTCCTCCTGCTCGCCTTCCCGCCCGGGGCGACGGGCGCGGCGTCGGAGGAGGAGGTCCACCACATCGCCATGCTACTCCGCTGCCCCGTCTGCCAGAACCTCTCGGTGGCCGATTCCCCGTCCGAGATGGCGAAGGAGATGCGGGGGCTCATCCGGGAGCGCCTGGAGCGGGGGGAGACCCGAGAGGAGGTCATGGCCTACTTCGTCAGCAAGTACGGCGAGT
Source organism: Methylomirabilales bacterium (SeqCode) (assembly GCA_050732195.1). Classification (GTDB taxonomy): domain Bacteria; phylum Methylomirabilota; class Methylomirabilia; order Methylomirabilales; family JACPAU01; genus JACPAU01. The sequence continues at coordinate 713 of JBOHQK010000099.1, read as the reverse complement.
GGATCCTCCTCTCGCCCCGGGCCAGCGGGTTCAACCTCATCGTCTGGATACTTCCCTTCGCCGTAGTCCTGGCTGGGGCCGTGGGGATTTTCGCCGTCGTCCGGCACTGGAACGTCCGGGCCCGGGTCCGCGCGGCGGGTACGGCGGCCCCCTCCCTCGACCCCGCCTACCTGGAGCGGGTCCGCCGGGAACTGGAGGCGACGGAGGGGGGGCCCCGGGCGTGATGCTCGCCCTCTTTACCCTCCTGTTCACGGCCGTAGCCTTCGCCGTGGCCTGGCCGCTCCTCCGGGGCCACCGCCCGGCCGCTGTGCCGCCGGCGGAGGCCGCCCCGGATCCTCGACAGGAGCTCCTCCGGCAGAAGGGCGAGCTGTACGCGCAGATCCGCGACCTGGACTTCGATTACGCGGCCGGGAGCATCGCGGAGGCGGACTACCGCCAGACCCGCGCCCAGATCGAGGCGGCGGCTGCCGAGACACTGAAAGCGCTGGAGGGCCTCGGAGCCGGAGCGGCCGTCCTGCCCCCGTTGCCCGTGGAGCGTCCCCGCCCGTCGCCGGCGGCCTGGGGGAGGGCGGGGGCCGCCTCCGGAACCCGCGGGCTGCGCCTGGCCCTGCTCCTCACCGGCATCCTGGGGCTGGGCCTGGCCCTGGGCTACTTCCTGGCCACCTCCCTCGGCCCGCGAGGCCCGGACGGGTCGCCCACCGGGAGCGTGGGCG
>JBOHQK010000098.1:0-14128 GCA_050732195.1 Methylomirabilales bacterium (SeqCode) | reverse complement strand
GTGTTTGTACCTCGAAAACCGCCGGTGGAAGAAGGTGACAACTTGCCGCCACGTCACCTGGTCGACACTCGGGTACCGCCTCCGGAGGTCCGGGCCCTCGCTGGACCCGAAGCACAACAGCGCACAGTCGATATATTCGTCTGAGTAGACCCCGTTTTCGGCCCATCGGGCTTCGGCCAAGCAGGCGCGGTCCGCAGGAACCGGGCCAAAGGCCCGAAGAACGTAACGAAATGCGTCCGCCTCGGTCCACCGAGGATTGACCTTGCAGATGCCGCTGGTCGACTCCGCTATGACGAAGTACGGTTTGGCGATTCGCTTGGCAAACCGGCTATCATCCGCCTCCGGGTCGTCATCGAACTCGGCTCGATGCGGGAAGCGGACGCCAACGATATCGGCCTCTGTCTTCTGGGGTCCACGGCTTTCGGGATGGAGCACGAAGTTGGGGACGGTCATAAAGCCGTTGAGCCTAAGATACCAAAGCGTGAGGTCGTTGGATTTCATAGTCATATCGGGTGGAGTCCATCAATTTGGTGCTTAACTCCATTTCGAGTCTGACCCTATGCCGCCAGCGGGCAGCGGTGCTCCCGGACGTGGGCCTCGAACTCGTCCCGGAAGTACCGGAGGTAGGAGGCGACCGGGAGCGCCGCCGCGTCGGAGAGGACGCAGATGGTCTTCCCGGTCATGTTGTCGCAGACGTCCAGGAGCAGGTCCAGGTCCTCCCGCCGCCCGCCCCCCCGCTCGATCCGGGCGAGGACCTTGTGGAGCCACGCGGTCCCCTCCCGGCACTGGGTGCACTGGCCGCAGGACTCGTGGTGGAAGAACCGCGCGACCACCTCCCCCACCTTCACCATGCAGGTCCCCTCGGCCATGACGATGACGCCCCCCGAGCCCCCCATGGAGCCGGCGGCGGCCAGCGACTCGAAGTCCATCCCCACGTCCAGGTGCTGCGGGGTCAGGACCGGGGCGGAGGCGCCGCCCGGGATGACCGCCTTCAGCGCCCGCCCGCCGCTCACCCCGCCGGCGTGCTCGGTGAGGAGCTCCCGGAGGGTGACGCTCAGCGGGAGCTCGTGGTTCCCGGGCCTGTTCACGTGGCCGCTGACGGAGAAGATGCGGGTTCCCTTGCTCTTCTCGGTCCCGATCGAGGCGTACCACGCGGGGCCCCGCGTGAGGATGTGGGGGAGGTTGGAAAGGGTCTCCACGTTGTTGACCACCGTCGGGCACTGGTAGAGGCCCCGGACGGCCGGGAAGGGGGGCCTGATGCGGGGCATCCCCTTCTTCCCCTCCAGCGACTCGATGAGGGCCGTCTCCTCCCCGCAGATATAGGCCCCCGCCCCCCGGTGGAGGGTGATCGTGAGGTCGTAGCCGCTCCCAAGGATGTTCTTCCCCAGGAACCCCTGGGCGGTCGCCTCGGCCAGGGCCCGCGTGAGGACGCCCGCCCCGTACACCAGTTCGCCGCGGACGTAGATGTACGAGTGGTGGCAGCCGATAGCGTAGGCCGCCAGGATCATCCCCTCCAGCAACTGGTGCGGGTCCCGCTCGATGAGCTGGCGGTCTTTAAAGGTCCCGGGCTCGCTCTCGTCGGCATTGCACAGGAGGTACTTCGGGCGGTCGGAGTCTTTCGGGACAAACCCCCACTTCAGGCCCGTGGGGAAGCCGGCCCCGCCCCGCCCCCGCAGCCCCGACCGCTTCACGATCTCGATGACCTCGGCGGGGGGGATCTTCCCCAGGACGGACCGCACGGCCTCGTAGCCCCCGGCGGCCAGGTACTCCGGGAGCGTGCCGGCGTACCCCGGCCGTTCCATGTTCTTCAGCAGGATCTTCTCGTAGGTCGGCATCCCGCTCATCCCGCCAGCCTGGTGCGAACCGCGCGGCAGCCGTCTAGTGCCGCTCCAAGTACTGCGGCCCAATCCTGACAGACCGTTCTGCCGCGGGTCCTGTCGCCGGCGTGCCCCACTCGCGGCCGGGCCGCGTCACCCGCTCAGCCCCTTCCGCAATGCGCTGCATTGCGGCAGGAGGCCGAGGGGGTCCCACGCGGCCCGGCCGCTCGGGGGCCGCGCCCGGCGCCACCCGCGGCTCGGCTGCAATCCTCGGTACAATTTGTTGGAGTCACACTAGCGTTCGCCGGGCCGGCCCGCCGGGCGGCCGCCGCCTCGGCGCCCCTACCGTCCGTTGGCGGCAGCCCGCCATTGCTTGAGGCGCGTGCGCACCTTCTCCGGCGTCAGGTTCTCGTGGAAGTCGTCGTTCACCTGCACCACGGGGGCGGTGCCGCAGGAGGCCAGGCACTCCACCCGTTGCACGGTGAAGAGACCATCGGGGGTCGTCTCGTTCTCCCCGATCTTCAGTTCCTCCTTGAGGGTCCCGAGGATCCGCTCCGCCCCCATCAGGGTGCAGGGCAGGTTTTGGCAGACCTGGAGCCGGTGCTTTCCCACCGGCTTCAGGTTGAACCAGGTGTAGAAGGTGGCCACCTCCAGGACGTCCACCGGGTGGAGGTGGAGCCGCCGGGCCACCTCCTCCATGGCGTCCGGCGAGAGATACCCCTGTTCCCGCTGCACCAGGTGCAGGAAGGGGAGGAGGGCCGACCGCTTCTCCGGGTAGCGGGTCAGGATCGCCGCGAACTCCTGCTCCGCCTGCTCGCCGAACGTCACCGGTCAATCTCCCCGAGCACGATGTCAATGCTCCCGATGACCGCCACCACGTCCGCCACGAGCCGCCCCTCCACCATCCGGGGGAGGGCCTGCAGGTTGAGGAGGGACGGCGGGCGGACCCGGACCCGGTAGGGCTTGTTGCTCCCGTCGCTCACCACGTAGAACCCGATCTCTCCCTTGGGGGACTCGATGGGCACGTAGGCCTCCCCCGGCGGCACCGTGAACCCCTGGGAGTAGAGGAGGAAGTGGTGGATCAGGGCCTCCATGCTCCGGCGGACCAGCGGCTTGGGGGGCGGGACGATCTTGGGGTCGTCAAGGTTCACCGGGCCCTTCGGCATCCGGTCCAGGCACTGCCGGACGATCGCGGTGGATTGGCGCATCTCGAAGACGCGGCAGCGGTAGCGGTCGTAGACGTCCCCGTTCTGCGCCAGGGAGATATCGAAGTGGAACCGGTCGTAGCCGGAGTAGGGCCAGACCTTCCGGATATCCCAGGGGACGCCCGAGGCGCGCAGGGCCGGCCCCGACACCCCCAGGGCGATCGCCTCCTCCCGCTTCAGGACCCCCACCCCCACCGTCCGCTGCATCCAGAGCCTGTTGTGGGTCAGCAGGTCCTCGTACTCGTCCACCCGCTTGGGGAACTCGTCGATAAAGTCCCGGACCCGGCGCTCGAAGCCGTCGGGGAGATCCGCCATGAGCCCGCCCACCCGGATGTGGGTGGACATCATCCGCTGTCCGCTGAGCATCTCGTACAGGTCCAGGATCTTCTCCCGCTCCCGGAAGCAGTAGAGGAAGACGCTCATGGCCCCGATGTCCAGGGCGTGGGTCCCCAGCCAGACCAGGTGGCTCTTGATGCGGGTCAGCTCGACCATCATGACCCGGATGACCTGGGCCCGCTCCGTGGCCTCGATCCCCAGGAGCTTCTCCACGCTGAGGACGAAGGCCAGGTTGTTGGACATGGGCGCCAGGTAGTCCATCCGGTCGGTGACCGTGATGGCCTGCTGGTACCGCTTGTCCTCCATGGTCTTTTCCATGCCGGTGTGCAGGTAGCCGATGTGGGGGACGCAGCGGACCACCACCTCCCCGTCCAGCTCCAGGACCAGGCGGAGGACCCCGTGGGTGGAGGGGTGCTGCGGGCCCATGTTCAGCATCATGGTCCGCGTCTCGGTCACCGCCGGCCCTCCTCCTCCCACCACCGGGGCTCGGTGGTCACGGGGAAGTCCTTCCGCAGCGCATGCCCCTCAAAGTCGTCCGGCAGGACGAGGCGCCGCAGGTCGGGGTGGTCCCGGAACGGAATCCCCATCAGGTCGTACACCTCCCGCTCCAGCCAGTTGGCCCCCTCCCACACGCCGGTGACGCTCTCCACCGGCTCCCCCTCTTCCACCCGCACCTTCAGGCGCAGGCGGCTGCTGTTGCGCATGGAGGTGAGGTGGTAGACCACCTCGAATCGGGGGGAGGCCTCCGGCAGACGCAGCCGGTCCACGCTGCAGAGGTCGGAGAGGAACTCGTAGCGCAGGTCGGGGTCGTCCCGGAGGAACCGGCAGGCCTCCCGGATGGCCGCCGGGGCCACCACCACCGTCAGCTCGTCCCGGACGTGGCGGACCTCCCGGACCGCATCCGGGAACCGCTCCCGGAGCCTCACCACCACCCGGGGTTCCTCCCGCGCGCCGCCTACTCCCACTCCAGGCCCCCCTTCCGCCAGACGTAGCCGAGCCCTAGGCAGAGGACCCCCAGGAAGGCGACCATCTCCCAGAAGCCGAACCAGCCGAGCGACCGGTAGACGACGGCCCACGGGTAGAGGAAGACGATCTCGATGTCGAACACGATGAAGAGCATGGCGACCAGGTAGAACCTCACGGCGAACCGGTCCCGGGCCGAGCCGACCGGCGTGACGCCGCACTCGTAGGGGGCCAGCTTCTCGGGCGTGGGGTGCTTCGGACCGGTGAGGGAGGAGAGGAGGATCGTGCCTCCGGCGAAGGCGGCCGCCAGGAGGATCAGGATCCCGATGGGGAGGTACTCGATGAGCATGTGAAGATTGGTACGATCAGCCTCCGCGAAACGGGGAGGGGCCGAAAGACCCCTCCCCTCCCGAGACTACCCCTTCAGCAGCCTATCGGCGAAGGGGTTCGCGAACAACAGGATGAGCGCGATCAACAGCACGTAGATGGCCAGGGACTCGATGAAGGCCAACCCGATGATGAGGGCCGTCTGGATGCGGCCCGCGGCGTTCGGCTGCCGGGCCATGCCGTCGAGGGCCGCCGCGACGGCGCGCCCCTGGGCGAAGGCGGCCATCGCCGAAGCGATGGCCATCCCGAAGCCGCCGGTCAGGACGGTCATCCAGAAGTACGTGGTGTCCTTGGCCCCGGCCGGCTCGGCGGCCCCCGCCGCCGTGGCCAGGGCGAGGAGCGAGCCTGCCGCCATGAGCACTCCCATCCCCCGCGTTCCCTTCATGCACCGCCCTCCTTTTCCTCCCCTGCCATTGGAGTCCACCGGCGCCTGCTTCAGGAGGGGTTGACGGGCCGGCCGCGCCGGAGGCGATCCGGGCAACCCCGCGGGGGCTCAGTGTTCCTCGTGCCCGTGCTCCACCGCCCCCGCGATGTAGATGGTGGAGAGCATGACGAACACCAGCGTCTGCACGACGCTGGTGAAGATGGCCAGGCCCATCATCGGGAGGGGCGCGATGAGGGGTGCCAGGAAGAACAGGAAGAGGATCACGGCGTCCTCGCCGAAGATGTTCCCGAAGAGCCGGATGGAGAGGGAGAGGACCCGCGCGCAGTGGCCGATCACCTCCACCAGGATGAACACGGGGATCATGACCGGCCCCATGACGATGAGGAGCGCCTTGGGCAGCGCGCCCACCGGGCCCAGGAAGTGCTTCGCGTAGGTCAGGGCCCCCTGCTCCCGGACCCCGAAGTAGTGGTAGGCGACGAAGACGGTGAGGGCCAGCGCGGCCGTCGTGTTGATGTTGGCGGTGGGCGACTTGAACCCCGGGACGAGGCCCAGCAGGTTGGCCGTCAGGATGAAGAGGCCCACCGCCCCCAGGAGGGGGAGGTACCGCCGCCCGTGATGCCCGATGATGGAGTCAATGAGACCGTAGAAGGCCTCCACCGTCACCTCCAGCACGTTCTGCAGGGGGCCGGGGACCGACTGGAGGCGGCGGGTGCAGAGGACCGAGAGGGCCGTGAGCAGGGCGATGACCACCCAGGCCATGGCCACGTGGTCCGGGAGGAAGAGCCCCGGAAGCCAGGGGGCGAAGGGGTTCGGGATCATGAAAATCGCGAAATGCTCGATGGCCTCCACGGCGTTCCCGTCCCGGCGGCCCCGCGCCGCCATGTTCCGGTTCTCACAAACTCGGCCAAAAAAAAATTCAGTCCCGCGTGGCTCGCCGGATGTCCCGCAGGACCTGCGTGAAGCCGCCCGTGACCCCGAGCAGCAGTCCCAGGACGAGCCCCCAGGGGCCGCTCCCCAGCCACCGATCGGCCAGCACCCCCAACCCCACCCCGATGGCCGTGGCCGCCCCCAGGGTCAGCCCCAGGCCCGCCAGCATCCCCACCTGCCGCCACGGGGACGGTCCGCCGGACATCGCCTCTCGCGCAGTATACCGCCGCCCCCCGCAGCGGGCAAGCGCTCCGCGAGGGCCGGGCCGGGGAGCGCGCCCCGCACGGCGCCCCCCCGCGCTACCCCAGGACCCCCCGGATGGAGGCCCGCGCCGCCTCCAGGAACGGCTCGGGGTAGACCCCGATGACCAGGGTCCCGAGGACGGCTAACACCAGCGCCACCGTCAGCGCCAGCGAGCGGTTCACCGGCAGCCGGGAGGGGCTCTCCCGCATGTACATCACCATGACCACCCGCATGTAGTAGAAGAGGGAAATGACCGAGTTGACCACCGCAATGACCGCCAGCCAGACGAACCCCTTCTCGATAGCGGCGCTGAACAGGTAGAATTTCCCCACGAACCCCACCGTGGGCGGGATGCCGGTGAGGCTCAGGAGAAAGATCAGCATGGCAAACGCGGCCGCCGGGTGGGCCTGGGCCAGCCCGGCAAAGTCCTCGATCCGGTCCCCCTTCACCTGGCCGCTGCACAGGTAGACGACCATGGCGAAGGCGCCTGCCGTCATGAAGTAATATGCCAGGACGTACAGCAGCATGGCCGAGATGCCCATTTCCGTCCCGGCCACCAGGCCGATGAGGGTGTACCCCACGTGGGCGATCCCCGAATAGGCCAGCATCCGCTTGATGTTGGTCTGGGCCACCGCCACCACGTTCCCCACGGTCATGGTGAGGGCCGCCAGCACCCAGAAGAGCATGGTCCAGTTCACCTGGAGCACCGGCATGGCCAGCAGGAAGACGCGGAGCATGGCGGCGAACCCGGCCGCCTCGGAGGCGACCGCGATGTAGGCGGTGACCGGCGTCGGGGCCCCCTCGTACACGTCCGGGATGTACATGTGGAACGGGACCATGGCGATCTTGAACCCGAACCCCGCCGTCAGCATCACCATCCCCAGGATCAGGGCGGGGTTGGTGGAGGGGACGCCCTTCAGCGCCGTCCCCACCTCCCGGAGGTCCAGGGTGCCCGTGAGGCCGTACAGCATCACCATCCCGTAGAGGATGACCCCGGAGGAGAAGACGCCCATCAGGAGGTACTTCAGGGCCGCTTCGTTGGACTTCTGGTCGCGCTTCAGGTAGCCGCAGAGCACGTAGATGGAGACCGACATGGTCTCCAGCGCCACGTAGAGGGAGAGGAGGTTCCCCGCCCCCCCCATCAGCATCATGGCCGCGGTGGCGTAGAGGGTGATGGCGTAGAACTCCCCCACCCCCACCTGCTCGACCTTGAGGTAGGGCATGGCCATGAGAATGATTAACAGGGTGGCCACGAGGAAGATCACCTTGAAGTAGACGGCGAACGGGTCCACCAGGAGCATGCCGGAGAACCCGGCGGCCCGCTGCCCCACCTGCCCCGCCGCCAGCACGCCGGCCGCCAGCAGGCCCAGCACGCTGAACCAGCCGAGCGCCGTCCGGACCCGCTCCCCGAGGCAGAAGTCCAGGATGAGGACGGCCGTGGCGCATCCGGCCACCGTCAGCTCCGGCAGCAGGAGCCACACGTCGGCGGGGTTGAAGGTGGCGCTCATCGGGGGGGCTTCGCCTCCTCAGCCGGTCGCGCCGCGGGGAGGGCCGGAAGGAGCACCGGGGCCGGGGCCTCCGCCCGAAGGGCCTTCGCGTTGACCTTCTGGATGACCTTGTTGACGGAGGGGGCCATGGCGTTCAGGAAGGGCATGGGGTAGAGCCCGATCCAGAAGCAGAGGACGATGATGGGGACTAGCGTGGCCAGCTCCCGGCCGTCCAGGTCCGTCAGGGTCCGGTTCTCCGGGTGGGTGATGGGCCCGAACATGGTCCGCTGGTAGAGCCACAGGAGATACGCCGCCCCCAGGACGATGCCGATCGCCCCGGCCGCGGCCCACCGCCAATCCACCCGGAACGCCCCCAGCAGGATCAGGATCTCTCCCACGAATCCGTTGAGGCCGGGCAGGCCCATGGAGGACAGCATGATGATCGCGAAGCAGGTGGCGTAGACCGGCATCACGCTGCTCAGGCCGCCCAGGTCCGCGATCATCCGGGTGTGCCGTCTATCGTAGATGAGCCCGACGATGAGGAAGAGGGCGCCGGTGGAGAGGCCGTGGTTGACCATCTGGAGGATGGACCCCTGGATGCCCTGGGCGTTCAGGGCGAAGATCCCCAGCGTGACGAAGCCCATGTGGCTCACCGAGGAGTAGGCGATGAGCTTCTTCATGTCCGGCTGGACCATGGAGACCATGGCCCCGTAGATGATGGCGATGATGGAGAGGACCACGATGAGCCAGACGAACTCCCGGCTGGCGTCGGGGAGCATGGGGAGGCTGAAGCGGAGGAACCCGTAGGTCCCCATCTTCAGTAAGACGCCGGCCAGGATGACGGAGCCGGCCGTGGGAGCCTCCACGTGGGCATCGGGAAGCCAGGTGTGGAACGGGAACATGGGGACCTTGATGGCGAAGGCGATGAAGAAGGAGAGCCAAACCCACCACTGGAGGTTCGGCGGCAGGCCCGGCTCCACCATCCGGAAGATGTTGAAGGTGTACTCCCCCGTCTGGGCATGGTGGTAGAAGAAGATGGCCAGGATCCCGAGCAGCATCAGGACGGAGCCGAAGAGGGTGAAGAGGAAGAACTTGATGGCGGCGTAGAGCTTCCGGGGGCCCCCCCAGACCCCGATGAGGAAGTACATGGGGACCAGCATGACCTCCCAGAAGACGTAGAAGAGGAAGAAGTCGAGGGCCAGGAAGACCCCCAGCATCCCCGTCTCCAGGAGGAGCATGAAGACCATGTACTCCTTGACCCGCTCCGTGATGGGGCCCCAGGAGGCCAGAACCGAGATGGCGCTGAGCAGCGTGGTGAGCAGGACCAGCCAGAGGCTGATGCCGTCCAGGCCCACGGTGTAGGAGACGCCGATGGCCGGGATCCAGGGGAGCTGCTGGACGAACTGCATGTCGGCGGTGACCATGTTGAACCGCCAGGGGATCCAGAGGGAGAGGACGAAGGTGGCCGTGGAGAAGGCCAGGGCGAGCCCCCGCATCGCGCCCAGCCGGCCCGAAGGGACCAGGAGGATCAGAACGGCCCCCATGGTGGGCAGGAACGTGATCAGGGTGAGAATCCAGCCGTCGAGCGCCATGTGCCCCCTCTCCTAGTGCCGGTTCAAGTAATACGGCCCAATCCTGACAGACCGTTCTACCGCGGGTCCTGTCGCCGGCGTGCCCCACTCGCGGCCGGGCTCCGTCACCCGCTCAGCCCCTCCCGCAATGCGCTGCATTGCGGCAGGAGGCCGAGGGGGTCCCACTCGGCCCGGCCGCTCGGGGGCCGCGCCCGGCGCCACCCGCGGCTCGGCGGCAATCCTCGGTGCGATTCGTTGGCCCGGCACCCCAGTCGTCGCCCGAGAATCGGGTTCGACTCGTCGAAGTTACACGAGAGGGGTCAGCGAGGGCGAGGGGAGACCCGGAGGGCTCCCGACGGCCGGGTCGGCCGGGGCCCGGAAACCCGCTCCCCGGCCCCTACTTCAGGAGCATCGTGGTGATCTTGTACCAGAGGCTGCGCTCCAGGTACTTGAGGTCGAGCGGCTTCACGATGTAGTCGAAGGCGCCCAGCTCCAGCGCCTGCCGCCCCACGTCCTCCTCGTTGACCGCCGTCACCATGATGATCCCCATCTCGGCGTCAATCTCCCGGATCCGCCGCAGAACCTCGAGGCCGCTCATCTTGGGCATCCGGATGTCCAGCAGGACCAGGTGGGGCCGATCCTCTCTCACCCGCCGCAGGGCCTCCTCGCCGCTGGTCGCGGTGAGGACCTCGTAGCCCTTGGACGAGAGGAACTCGACCAGCAGCTCCACAGCCTCGGGCTCGTCGTCCACGACCAGAACCTTTGCCATCCCTCCCTCCTCCCTCGTCTCACGCCTCACGCCTCCGCAGGCAGGACCACGGTGAAGGTGGTCCCCCGTCCCACCGCGCTCTCCACCGTGATCGTCCCCCCGTGCCCCCGGACCAAGCCGTAGCTGACCGAGAGGCCCAGGCCCGTCCCCTTCCCCTCCTCCTTCGTAGTGTAGAAGGGGGTGAAGAGGCGGGCCCGCTGCGCCTCCGGAATCCCGGCCCCGGTGTCGGCCACCGCGACGGTGACCCACCGCTTCTCCGCCTCAACCGCCAGGCCGGTCGTCACCGTGACCACCCCCCCCACGGGCGTGGCGTCCTTCGCGTTGCTCAGCAGGTTGGTCAGGACCTGGACCATCTGGTCCCGGTCCAGCGAGAGCTCCGGGAGCCCGGCGGCGTACCGCCGCTCCAGCCGCAGGCCGGCCTCGGTCAGGAGGGGCTCGTAGGCCTGCACCGCCTCCTCCACCAGCCCGTTCACGGCCGTCCGGACCCGCCGGAGCGGCCGCTGGCGGGTGAAGGCCAGGAGGTTCTCGGCGATCCGGGACAGCCGCGTCACCTGGGCCGTCATCACCTGGAGCGACTGGGCCACCGCCGGGTCGAGGTCCGGCCGGTCGAGCAGGAGCTGGACCCGCCCCGAGATGATGTTGAGGGGGTTCAGGACCTCGTGCGCCACGCCCGCCGTCAATTCGCCCACCGTGGCCAGCTTGGCCGCCTGGGAGAGGCGCTCCTGCAAGTCCCGCTCCTTCGTGATGTTCCGGCAGACGTGGACGCTCCCCTGGAGGAGCCCGGCCGCGTCCCACAGGGGGAACGTGGTGATCCGGAACTCGCCCCCCAGGACGGGGTGGCTCACCTCCTCCACGAACGGCTCGCCGGTCGTGAGGGCCCAGGCGTGGGGGCACCCCTCCCCCTCCACCAGGCCGTGCACCACGGCCGCGCAGGGCTGGCCGGTGAGCGCCTCCGGGGGCATCCCGGCCGCCTCGGCCAGCGCGCGGTTGACCCGGAGGATCCGGCCCTGCCGGTCCTGGATGGTGATCCCATCGGCGATGGAGTGGAAGGTGTTCTCCCAGGCCGCCCGGGCCTCCCGGAGCCCGGCGTTCTCCAGGGCGAGCGTCAGCAGGTGCCCGACGGCCAGGAGGCACTGGAGGTCAGCATCCCCGAACCGGCCGGGAGCAGGGTCGTAGATCTCCAGGGATCCCAGGACAGTCCCGCGGGACCGCAGCAGGACGCACGCCGCCGAGCGGTAGCCGGCCCGACGGACCGCTTCCCCCCGGGGATGGCGAAGGCGGGAGAGGTCGGGGACCCGGAGGACGCCCTGCCCGTCCGCCGCCGCGGCGGCCAGGCTCTCCTCCCAGGTCAGCCGGGCCGGTGGGCCGACCGCGGGGAATCCCCGGGCGACCCGCAGGGTGAGGTCCCGCGCGCCGCCGTCCAGGCGCCAGAGGGCGCCCGCGGCCGCCTCGGTCCCTGCCAGGAGCGCCTCCAGCGCCCCCGCCAGGCCCGCCTCCAGGTCGAGGCTGGAGGCGAGGGTGGCCGCGGCCGCGTTGACCGCGTCCAGGTAGCGCTGGGTCGTCACGGGCGCCTGCGACAGGGCGAGCGCCTCCGGCTAGAGGGGGATGTTCCCGTGCTTCTTCGGCGGGTTGGTATCCCGCTTGGTGGCGAGGGCCCGGAGCGCCTGGATGAGACGCGGCCGGGTCTCCCGCGGCTCGATCACGTCATCCACGTACCCGCGCGACGCGGCCACGTAGGGGTTGGCGAACTTCTCCCGGAACTCGGCGATCCGGGCCGCCCGGAATGCCCCGGGGTCCGGGGCCTCCTGGATTTCCCGCCGGTACAGGATGTTCACCGCCCCCTCCGGCCCCATGACGGCGATCTCCGCCGTGGGGTAGGCCAGGTTCACGTCGGCCCGCATGTGCTTGGACCCCATGACACAGTAGGCCCCCCCGTAGGCCTTCCGGGTGATGACGGTGATCTTGGGGACGGTGGCCTCGCCGTAGGCGTAGAGGAGCTTGGCCCCGTGCTTGATGATGCCGCCGAACTCCTGGGCCGTCCCCGGGAGGTAGCCGGGCACATCCTCCAGCGTGATGATGGGGATGTTGAAGGCGTCGCAGAACCGGATGAAGCGGGCCGCCTTGATGGAGGAGTGGATGTCCAGAACCCCGGCTAACACCGCCGGCTGGTTCGCCACGAAGCCCACCGGCCGGCCGTCGAGCCGCGCGAACCCCACCACGATGTTCTGCGCGTAGTGCTGGTGGACCTCCAGGAAGGTCCCCTCGTCCACCACCAGCCGGATGATCTCTTTGATGTCGTAGGGCTTGTTCGGGTTGTCGGGGACGATGGCGTTGAGCGCCTCCTCCATCCGCCGCGGGTCATCGGTCGTGGGGCGGAGGGGGGGGTCCTCCAGGTTGTTGCTCGGGAGGTAGGAGAGGAGGTCCCGGATCGTCTGGAGGCACTCCTCCTCGGAGGCCGCGGCGAAGTGGGCCACCCCGGAGGTGGCGTTGTGGGTCATGGCCCCGCCGAGCTGCTCGAAGGTCACCTCCTCGTGGGTGACGGTCTTGATCACGTCGGGACCCGTGATGAACATGTAGGAGGTGTCCCGCACCATCACCACGAAGTCCATCAGGGCCGGGGAGTAGACCGCCCCGCCGGCGCAGGGGCCCATGATGGCGGAGATCTGTGGCACGACGCCGGAGGCCAGGGTGTTCCGGAGGAAGATGTCGGCGTAGCCGGCGAGCGAGACGACCCCCTCCTGGATCCGGGCGCCGCCGCTGTCGTTCAGGCCGATGATGGGGGCGCCCACCTTCACGGCCTGGTCCATGACCTTGCAGATCTTCTGGGCGTAGGTCTCGGAGAGGGAGCCGCCGAAGACCGTGAAGTCCTGGGCGAAGACGTAGACCAGCCGGCCGTCCATCTGGCCGCTGCCGGTCACCACCCCGTCGCCCGGGATGAGCTGCTTCTCCATCCCGAAGTCCCGGGCCCGGTGGGTGACCAGCATGTCGGTCTCGACGAAGCTCCCCTTGTCCAGGAGGAGCTCCAGCCGCTCCCGGGCGGTGAGTTTCCCGGCCCGGTGCTGGCGCTCCACCTTCTCCGGGCCACCCCCCGCCCGGGCCGCCTCGCGCTGCGTCCGGAGTTCCTCCAGCCGGTCCTCGATCCCCATCCCGTCCCCCGCGACGCGCCGAGCGCCGTGTTGACCGCGGCTTACGTTACCAGCCCTGCCGGCAAAAAGCAACGGGCTTCCCGGCCATCCCCGCCCGATCGGCGGCGTCCCGAGCGGGAACGCTGCCTCCGCCGCTGGCACAGCTCTTGCTCCCGCTCCCGGTGTGTCTGCCCGGAATGGCCACAGCGGTACGCGACCGCTCCGCGGCGGCCCCGGAGGCGCAGGGAACGTGCCGCGCAAACGCATCCTGGTCGTCGAAGACAACCCCATGAACATGGAGCTGGTCTGCGAAGTCCTCGAGGCCCACGGCTACGAGGTCTGGCAGGCCACGTCCGCCGCCGAGGCCCTCGAGCGGCTCACGAGGGTCAAGCCGGATCTCATCCTGATGGACATCCAGCTCCCGGGGTTGGACGGCCTTGCCCTCACCAAGCGGCTCAAGCAGGAGCCGGCGACCCGCGACATTCTGGTCGTGGCCCTCACGGCCCACGCCATGAAGGGGGACCGGGCCCGGATCCTGGAGGCCGGCTGCTGCGGCTACCTCCCGAAGCCCATCGACATCAAGCAGCTCACCAGCCAGGTCGCCCGCCTCCTCCGGGAGGATGTGGCGAACGCCCGCAAGACCCCCTAGTGCCGGGCCAACTGACGTCGCCTCCGGCCACCCTTCGGCTGCCGCCCGCCCGGGGTGAGCCGCGACGCAGCCCTGTCTGGGTATCGGGCGGAGGAGCGGCGCTCGTGCCGGGCTGCCGCTAGAGGCGGGTCCAGGCGTCCAGCAGCGCCCGCTTGCTCCCGGCGAGGACCGCCTCCGAGGACTCGCCCGGCTGGGGTTTGACCTCGAAGGCCACGATGGGCCGCTTGCCATTCCCCAGGTAGCCGATGGCGAACAGCTCCTTGA
>JBOHQK010000097.1:0-27989 GCA_050732195.1 Methylomirabilales bacterium (SeqCode) | reverse complement strand
TCAGATCGAGGACTTGCTGCGACAATTCCTTCAGCAGAGCGCCTAGGCTTCCTGCCCCAGGTCTCCCTCCCTTCCCTCCGAAGTTTACCCGGAATTTACCTCCCTGCCCTTGGTTCGTCATCTTGGGAGCGATCTTTCGCGGTGAGACGCACGAGCGCGCTCGCTTCGCCGAAAGGAGGCCTAAATGCCCGATGGACACGAATGGGGATGGCGCCGCTGGCGGGTGGTCTTGATCGCCCATGACGCGAAGAAACCCGACCTGCTGGCCTTCATCCGGCGTCATCGGAAACCGTTTGGCGATTGGAGCCTCATCGGGACCGAGGCGACCGGAGCCGCGCTCCGGCAGGAGCTGTGCCTCAACGTGCGAAGCGTTCTCCCGGGCCCGCGGGGAGGCAACCTTCAGATCGGGGCCGAGATCGCCTCGGGAGAGATCGACGCCCTGATCTTCCTCCGCGACCCCCTCACGGCCCAGCCTCACGAGCCGGACATCACGGCGCTCCTCCGGGTGGCCGATGTCCATAACACTGCGGTTGCCACGAACCTGGCGAGCGCCGGCTGCCTGGTCAGGGCGCTGGCACCCGAGGGCACAAATGTTACACGGCTGTAACGCGGCGGCGACCTAACCGTAACACATCCAGGCGAAGATTCTCGGAAAGGAGGTATCACATGAGAGGGGACCAGATGCGAATCAAGTTGACCGTGGTGCTCCTTGTCGCACTCCTGCTCATCGTTGGATACGGGCCAGGGGACGTCTCGGCGCAACTGTTGATGAACGGGGCCGGGGCGACCTTTCCCTACCCGCTCTACTCCAAATGGTTTGACGAGTACGACAAGATCGACCGGAGCGTCCGCTTCAACTACCAGTCCATCGGGAGCGGCGGGGGAATCCGGCAGATCATGGCGCGGACCGTAGACTTCGGCGCCTCGGACGGTCCCATGACCGACGAGCAGCTCAGTAGGGCTCCCGGCGAGCTCTTCCATATCCCGATGGTGATGGGCGCCGTGGTCGCGACCTACAACCTGCCGGGAAGCCCG
This sequence comes from Methylomirabilales bacterium (SeqCode), assembly GCA_050732195.1. Classification (GTDB taxonomy): domain Bacteria; phylum Methylomirabilota; class Methylomirabilia; order Methylomirabilales; family JACPAU01; genus JACPAU01. The sequence goes on along the minus strand of JBOHQK010000097.1, from coordinate 26,954 downwards.
AGCCTCCGCTTCACCCCTGACCTCCTGGCCGACATCTTCCTCGGAAATGTCACCAGGTGGAACCATCCCCGGATCGAGGCGGCGAATCCCGAGGTCCCGTTGCCAAACCAGCCGATCATCGTGGTCCACCGCTCCGACGGGAGCGGCACGACCTACATCTGGGTGGATTACCTGTCCAAGGTTAGCCAAGAGTGGGCGCAGAAGGTCGGGCGCGGAACCTCAGTGAACTGGCCGGTGGGCCTGGGCGGCAAGGGGAACGAGGGCGTGGCCGGCCAGGTGAAGAACACGCCGAGCGCCCTCGGCTACGTCGAGCTGGCCTATGCCATCACCAACAAGCTCCCCGTCGCCGCCATCCGGAACCGGGCCGGCAACTTCGTGCAGCCAAGCATCGAGAGCACCACGGCGGCGGCGGCCGGTGCGGCAAAGGAGATGCCGCCGGACTTCCGGGTTTCCCTCACCGACCCGCAGGGGGAGGACGCCTATCCGGTGGCGGGCTTCACCTGGCTCCTCGTCTACAAGGAGCAGCCCGATGAGGTTCGGGGGAAGGCGCTCGTGAGGTTCCTCTGGTGGGCGATCCACGACGGGCAGAGATATGCGCCAAGCCTCCTCTACGCGCCGCTACCAGCCCAGGTGGTGAAGATGGTGGAGGCGAAGATCAAGCAGATCACGTACCAGGGGAAACCCCTCCTCCCCGCCCACAGATGAGCAGACGAAGGCCCCTACACGGGGGAAGCCTGGCGGCGCGCCAGGTTCCCCCTCTCTCAGTCCCCTGGAGGGTGCGTGCGGTGGGGGAGGGGCTGGGCGACCGCGCCTTCCGGCTCCTCACCCGCACCGCCGCCCTGAGCGTTCTCGGGCTCATGGCGGCCATGGTCTTTGTGATGACCTGGGCTGCCTTCCCATCGCTCGAAGCCTTCGGCTGGCGCTTCCTCGTCACGTCCACCTGGGATCCCGTTGCGGAGACATTCGGGGCGTTGCCGTTCATCTACGGCACGGTGGTCTCCTCGGTTCTGGCGCTCCTGCTCGCGGTGCCCCTGAGCATCGGCGCGGCGATCCACCTGGCCGAGCTAGCCCCCCTCGGGATCCGTCCACCCATCACCTTCCTGATCGAACTCCTGGCCGCGATCCCTAGCGTCGTCTACGGCCTCTGGGGGATCTTCGTCCTCGCCCCCTGGCTCAGAACGTGGGTCCAGCCGACCCTGGCCGCCTGGCTCGGGTTCCTCCCCCTCTTCCACGGGCCACGGTACGGCGTCGGGATGCTGGCTGCCGGGATCATCCTGGCCATCATGATCGTCCCCTTCATCACCGCCGTGAGCCGGGAGGTCTTCCTCGCCGTCCCGAACGCGCAGCGCGAGGCGGCCCTGGCCCTCGGTGCCACCCGGTGGGAGACCACGCGGATCGCGGTTCTCCGCTACGGCCGCTCCGGCCTCATCGGCGCGGTCCTCCTTGGCTTGGGGCGGGCCCTCGGGGAGACGATGGCCGTCACGATGGTTATCGGCAACCGTCCGGAAATCGCCCTTTCCCTCTTCGCTCCAGGCTACACGATGGCCAGCGTGATCGCCAACGAGTTCACCGAGGCCACCTCTGATCTCTACCTGGCCGCCCTCATCGAGATCGCCCTCCTCCTCTTTGCCGTCACGGTCGCCGTCAACGCCCTGGCCCGCTTCCTGGTTTGGAGCATGGGAGGGGTCGTGAAGGAGGTGCGGGAGTGAGCCGCCCAGCGGTCCGGCGGCTGCTGAATGCCGTGATGAGTGTGCTTGCGGGCCTCTCGGCGCTCGTCGTTGTCCTGCCCCTGCTTCTCATCTTCGCCTTCCTCCTCTACCAGGGCATCTCCGCGCTCAACCTGGACTTCTTCACCCAGCTCCCCAAACCGGTCGGTGAGCCGGGAGGGGGGATGGCCAACGCCATCGTCGGGAGCCTGATCCTGATCGGCCTGGCCGCTTCCTTCGGCCTTCCCATGGGGATCCTCGGGGGGGTGTATCTAGCGGAGTCACGGGACCGCCGTCTCCCCCGGCTGATCCGCTTCCTGGCCGATGTCCTGAACGGCGTCCCCTCGATCGTCATTGGGATCTTCGCCTACACCCTCATCGTCCTCCCCATGCGACGCTTCTCCGCCCTGGCGGGAGGGTTCGCGCTAGGGATCATCATGCTTCCCATCGTGCTCCGGACCACCGAGGAGCTGGTGCGGCTCGTGCCAGCCTCACTCCGGGAGGCCGCGCTGGCCCTGGGGATCCCCGAGTGGAAGGTGATCCTCCGGGTGGTCCTCCCGACGGCCCGGGCCGGGATCATCACCGGCGCCATGGTGGCGGTCGCGAGGATCGCGGGAGAAACCGCGCCACTCCTCTTCACCGCCTTCGGCAACCGCTTCTGGCCTGCGGCACTGGACCAGCCCATCGCGGCCCTCCCCATTCAGATCTTCGCCTACGCCATTGCGCCGTTCGATGACTGGCACCGGCAGGCGTGGGCGGGAGCGCTGGTCCTCATCGCGATGATCCTCCTAGTCAGCGTGATGGCCCGACTTGTGACCACGGGCCGATCCCGCCCCGTGAGGTGACCATGGCGGACGGCATCCTGGTCAAGCAGCTCAACGCCTGGTTTGATACCCTCCACGTGCTGAGGGACATCGACCTCACGATTACTCCCAGGGCTGTTACGGCCATCATCGGCCCATCCGGCTGCGGCAAGTCCACTTTTATCCGGTGCCTCAACCGGATGCACGAGGTCGTCCCGGGGGCCAGGGTGACGGGACAAATCTTGCTTAACGGCGAGAATCTCTACGCCCCAGGGGTCGATCCGGTCCAGGTCCGGCGCCGGATCGGGATGGTCTTTCAGAAGCCGAACCCTTTCCCCACCATGTCCGTGTTTGGCAATGTGGCGGCGGGCCTCAGGCTCGGGGGGGTCAGGAACCGGGCTGCCCTCCAGGAGGCGGTGGAACGGGCCCTCCGCCAGGCGGCCTTGTGGGACGAGGTGAAGGACGACCTGGGGAAGTCGGGGGCCAGCCTCTCCGGGGGCCAGCAGCAGCGGCTCTGCATCGCCCGAGCCCTGGCCGTGGAGCCCGAGGTCCTCCTGATGGATGAACCGTGCTCGGCCCTGGACCCTATCGCCACCGCCAAAATCGAGGAGCTGATCCACGACCTGAGGAAGGAGCTGACCATCGTCATCGTCACCCATAACATGCAACAGGCGGCCCGGGTCTCTGAGTGGACCGGCTTCTTCCTCCTGGGCGAGCTGGTGGAGTTCGGAGTGACCAAGGAGCTCTTTAGGACGCCGAGGGACCACCGGACTGAGGCCTACCTCACCGGTCGCTTCGGGTAGGGGGAGGGGGCAATGGAACGGCGACTTGAGGGGGAGCTGCAAGCCCTGCGGGACCGGCTCCTGGGGATGGGGAGTGTGGCCGAGACCATGATCCACAAGAGTGTCAAGGCCCTCGTGGATCGGGAGGAGGCGCTGGTCCAGGCCGTCCTCGCCCACGAGGAGGAGATGGACCTCCTCTGCATCGAGATTGACGATCGGTGCCTCACCCTCCTGGCCCTCCGCCAGCCGATGGCCTCGGACCTCCGCTTCATCGCAGCCGGGATCAAGATCAACAGCGACCTGGAGCGGATCGGGGACCAGGCGGTGAGCATCGCGCTGCGGGCCCGGTCCCTCATCCCCCAGCCGCAGGTCAAACCCCTCATCGACATCCCCCGCATGGCTGGCCTGGCGCAGGAGATGGTCCGGAACAGCCTCGACGCCTTCGTTCGACGGGACACGGATCTGGCCCGGAGCGTCATCGAGGCGGACGACGAGGTGGACAGCCTGAGGGACCAGGTCTTCCGGGAGCTCCTCACCTACATGATGGGCGACCCCTCGACCATCTCCCGGGCGCTGGAGCTGATCCTGGTATCCCGGCACCTGGAACGAATCGCCGATCATGCGACGAACATCGCAGAAGACGTGATCTACATCGTCCGCGGCGAGGATGTCCGGGAACGGGGGGACAAGGAGCTCCGGAAAGGCCTGCGCCACCCTGGCCCGAAGACCGGCTAGTGGAGGTCGCTCCGGCCTGCTCAGAGACGAGTCGGCACCGCCCGGGGAGGGGCAGCCGCGACCCGAGCGAGGGAGCCCAGGAGAGAGAACCGCCCCCCGAGCTGGGGAGCCCGGAGGGCGGTTCGAATGTATTGCGTTGGTGGAGGCGGCGGGAGTCGAACCCGCGTCCGAGAAGGGATCCGTAGCCGCTTCTACGTGCGTAGCCTGCGAATTGATTCTCGCCCCGGGGGCGCCCACAGGCGGGCTCCCTTTGGGGCCAGCCCTATCTGCTCTCGCCCGCCGACCCCGGGCCGGGCCGGAGGGCCAGCCTCCCTGTACGGCGCGGCTCCCGCCCCAGAAGGCGAAGGCGGGGACGCGTGGCTGCTAGTTAGGCAGCCAGGGCCAATTCGTGATTGGCAGGTGCTTGTTTCCCATGGGATTTACGAGGGTCATGGGACCTCGGCACGCCGCCGCTACTCATCTCCTCCCCGTCGAAACCGAGCGCCCCCTTTCGTGAGTGGTCCGGGACATGCGGGAGCCGATCCGGCAAGCCCGTCCTACGGCCCCTGCCGCACCGCCTTCAGGGCCTGGGCGATCTCCCGCTCCGAGGTCCGCCGCTTGATGTCCTCCCGCTTGTCGTAGAGCTTCTTGCCGCGGGCCAGCGCCAGCTCGACCTTGACCCGCCGGCCCTTCAGGCTGAAGGCCAGCGGGATGAGGGTGAGTCCCTTCTCCTGAACCTTCCCGATGAGCCGCCGGATCTCCTGCCGGTGCAGGAGGAGCTTCCGCTTCCGGAGGGGGTCGTGGTTGAAGCGGTTGCCCGCCTCGTAGGGGCTGATGTGGCAGTTCACCAGGAAGACCTCGCCCCCCCGCACCTCCCCGTAGGCCTCCTTCAGGTTGGCCCGCCCGTCCCGCAGCGATTTGACTTCCGTGCCCTGGAGGGCGATGCCGGCCTCGAAGGTCTCCTCGATGTGGTAGTCGTGCCGGGCCCTCCGGTTCGTGGCCAGGACCTTGCCCTCGGGCACCGTTTCCTCCTCTGTGCCGTCTCTATTGTATACGCCCGGAGGCGCAACCTCAAGGCCGAAGGCCCATCCCCCGGAAACCGGAAAAAAGAAGCCCCCGGGGCCGACCCCGGGGGCTGTCTCCCCGCAAACCCGGTCCCCTCCCCTACTTGGGCCCCCTTCCCCCGGCCGGCCGCGCCGGGCCGGGGCGCCAGCGTAAGTTCGGCTCCCGGGCCGCCTTCACCTCGTTCAGCCGGGAGACCCGGGGCTTCTGGGGCGCCTCGTGCAGGAGGTCGGGGTGCTCCTCCGCCTCCGCCGCGATCCGCTTCAGCGCCGCGATGAACTGGTCCAGAGTCTCCTTGCTCTCCGACTCGGTGGGCTCGATCATGAGCGCCCCCTTCACGATGAGGGGGAAGTAGATGGTGGGGGGGTGGAAGCCGTAGTCCATCAGGCGCTTGGCGATGTCCAGGGTGTGGACATCCTTCTTGGCCTGAATGGCATCGGAGAAGACGCACTCGTGCTTGCAGAAGCGGTCGTAGGGGAGGTCGTAGGAGCCCTTGAGCTGGCTCATCAGGTAATTGGCATTGATAACCGCCCTCTGGGCCATGCGCCGCAGCCCGTCCGGGCCCAGGGTGCGGATGTAGGCGTAGGCCCGGACCAGCATGCCGTAGTTGCCGTAGAAGGCCCGGACCTTGCCGATGGAATGGGGCCGGTCGTAGTCCAGGGCGTAGCGCGCCCCCCGCTTCACCACCACCGGGACCGGCATGAAGGGGGCCAGGTGGGCCTTCAGGGCCACGGGGCCGGACCCCGGCCCGCCCCCGCCGTGGGGCGTGGAGAAGGTCTTGTGGAGGTTGTACTGGAGGACATCAATCCCCATGGCGCCCATCTTGGCGATCCCGACCATGGGGTTCATGTTGGCCCCGTCGCAGTAGACCTGCCCCCCCTTGGCGTGGACCACCTCGCAGACCCCCACGATGTGCTCCTCGAAGAGCCCCAGGGTGTTGGGGTTGGTCACCATGATGGCGGCCACATCGGCGTCCATCACGTCCGCCACGACCTGCGGCTCGACCGACCCCCGGGGGCCGGTCTTCACCGGGATCACCTGGTAGCCGCAGATGGCGGCGGAGGCGGGGTTGGTCCCGTGGGCCGAGTCCGGCACCAGCACTTTCTTGCGGGGGTTCCCCTTGCTGACGTGGTAGGCCCGGATGAGGAGCATCCCGGTGAGTTCGCCGTGCGCCCCCGCGGCCGGCTGAAGCGAGACCGCGTCCATGCCGGCGATCTGGGACAGGTACTCGGCCAGCTCGTACATGAGCTGGAGCGCTCCCTGGCTCAGCTCCTCGGGCTGGTAGGGGTGGGCCCGGGCGAAGCCCGGCAGCCGGGCCGCGTCCTCGTTCACCCTCGGGTTATACTTCATGGTGCAGGAGCCCAGGGGGTACATACCGAGGTCAATGCCGTAGTTCCACTGGGAGAGCCGGGTGAAGTGGCGGACGACGTCCAGCTCGCTTACCTCGGGGAACCCGGCGATCTCCTTCCGGAGGAACTTCCGGGGGATCAGTCGCTCCGGCTTCTCCTCGGGCACATCGCTGGGCGGGAGGGAGTAGGCCACCCGCCCCGGCACGCTCCGGTCGAAGATCGTGGGCTCGTTGAAGACGAGGCCGCGGGTGCCGACGGTGTAGTCGCTCATCGTCCCCCTCCCAGAGCCTTCACCAGCCCGTCAATCTCCTCCCGGCGGTTCTGCTCGGTCACGCAGACCAGGAAGCAATCCCGGAGCTCGGGGTAGAAGCGGTCCAGCGCCACGCCCGCCAGCATCCGCTTGCGCGCCAGGGCCCCCAGGATCTGGCGGACGGGGCGGCGCTTCGCCTGCACCACGAACTCGTTGAACGTCGGGCCGTCGAACCGGAGGGCGAACCCCTTGGCCTTCGCCAGCCTCCGCTTGGCGTAGGCCGCCTTCCGGAGGTTCAGGAGGGCCATCTCCCGCACCCCCTGCTTCCCCAGGGCGCAGAGGGTGATGGTGGCGGCCAAGGCGCAGAGGCCCTCGTTGGTGCAGATGTTGGAGGTGGCCTTCTCCCGGCGGATGTGCTGCTCCCGGGTGGAGAGGGTGAGGACGTAGCCCACCCGGCCGTCCCGGTCCTCCGTCTGCCCCACCAGCCTCCCCGGCATGCTCCGGATGTACCGCTCCTTCGTGGCGAAGAAGCCCAGGTAGGGCCCGCCGAAGGAGATGGGGTTCCCGAAGGCCTGCCCCTCCGCCACCACGATGTCGGCCCCCAGCTCCCCCGGGGGGGTGAGGAGGCCCAGGGAGACCGGCTCGGCCACGGCCACCACGGCCAGGCCCCCCTTCGCGTGGGCGGCGGCGGCCGCCTCGGCCACCTCCTCCACGACCCCGAAGAAGTTGGGCGACTGCACGGCGACGCAGGCCGTCTGCTCCGTCACCGCGGCCCGGAGGAGCTTGAGGTCGGTCCCGCCGGCGGCCCCGTAGGGGACCTCGCGGATCCGTATCCCCAGGGGCCCCAGGTAGGTCCGGATGACCTGCCGGTACTCCGGGTGGACGGTTCGGGACACCACGACTTCTTCTCGCCCCGTGGCCCGGTGGGCCATCAGGAGCGCCTCCGCCAGGGCCGAGCCCCCCTCGTACATGGAGGCGTTGGCGACCTCCATCCCGGTCAGTTGGCAGACGAGCGTCTGGTACTCGTAGATGGCCTGGAGGGTCCCCTGGGAGATCTCGGGCTGGTAGGGGGTGTAGGCGGTCAGGAACTCCCCCCGCAGGATCAGGTGGTTCGTGATGGTCGGGGCGAAGTGGTTGTAGGCCCCGGCCCCCAGGAAGGAGGAGTAGCTCTCCACATCGGCATCCTTGGCCGTCAGGCCCCGCATGTGCCGCATGAGGTCCGTCTCGGACAGGGCGGGCGGGAGCTTGAGGTCCCCCTTGACCCGCACCTGCCGGGGGATGTCGGCGAAGAGGTCCTCCACCGACCGGACGCCAATGGCGGCCAGCATCTGGCGGCAGTCGGCATCGGTGTTGGGGATGTAGCGCATCACTTCGCTCCTTGCGCCAGGAAGCTCGTGTACTGCTGGGCGCTCATGAGGGCGGTGAGCTCCTTCGCGTTGCGGACCTTGACCACGATCATCCAGCCCTGGCCGTAGGGGTCCTGGTTGATGAGCTCGGGTTTCTGCTCCAGGGCGCTGTTCACCTCCACCACTTCCCCGCTCACGGGGCAGTAGAGGTCGGAGACGGCCTTGACCGACTCTACGGCACCGAAGGCCTCCATCTGCCGGAGCTGGCGCCCCTTCTTGGGGAGCTCCACGAAGACGACGTCCCCGAGCTGGTCCTGGGCGTAGTGGGTGATCCCGACGCGCCCCTTGTCCCCCTCGACCTTGATCCACTCGTGCTCGCGCGTGTACTTCAGCCCCTCGGGGTTCGTCATGCGCACCTCCCGCTCAAGAAGACTCGTTGGGCGCGACCGCCGCCGGCGGGTGCCGGTCGCTACTTCTTGGGACGCTTGTAGAAGGGGCTCGGGACCACCCGAGCCCGGACAGGCTGCTCCCGGATGAGGATGTCGAACTCGGTCCCGATGGCGCTGAAGGCCGTCTCGACGTACCCCAGGCCGATGGCCTTCCCCAGGAAGGGGGCGGGGCCGCCGCTGGTCACCTCCCCGATGGGCCGGCCGTCCTTCACGATCTTGTAGTGGGACCGGGCGATGCCCCGGCCCACCATCTCGAACCCCGTGAGCTTCCGCGCGATCCCCTCGGCCTTCTGCCGGGCCAGCACCTCCCGCCCCAGGAACTCCCCCTTCTCCCACTTGACGATCCAGCCCAGGTCCGCCTCGAGGACGGTGTGCTGGTCGTCAATGTCGTTGCCGTAGAGGGCCATCTTGGCCTCCAGGCGGAGCGTGTCCCGGGCCCCCAGGCCGCAGGGAAGGAGCCCCGCCCCCTTCCCCCGCTCCAGGAGGGCGTTCCAGAGCCGCGCGGCCTGGGGGGCCGGCAGGTAGATCTCGAACCCATCCTCCCCGGTGTAGCCGGTGCGGGAAATGCGGGCCTCCACGCCCAGCACGGGCCCGGGGGTGAACCAGTAGTACTTCAGGGCGCCCAGGTTCACGGAGGTGAGGGGCTGCAGGATCTCCGGGGCCTTGGGTCCCTGCAGCGCGAGCAGGGCGGTCTCGTCGCTGACGTTGGTGGCCGTGGCCCGCCCCTTGAGGTGCTCCCGGACCCAGGCGTAGTCCTTCTCGATGTTGGCCGCGTTGACGGTCAGCATGAACTGGCTCGCGCCCAGCCGGTACACGGTCAGGTCATCCACGAAGGTCCCGTTCGGGTAGGTGAGGGCCGCGTACTGGACCTGGCCGGGGGCGAGGCGGGAGGCATCGTTGGTGATGAGGCGTTGCAGGGCGGGCAGGGCCTCGGGGCCCGCGATCTCGAACTCCCCCATGTGGCTCACGTCGAAAAGGCCCGCCGCCGTCCGGACGACCCGATGCTCCTCCAAGATGCCCGAGTACTGGACCGGCATGTCCCAGCCGCCGAAGGGGACCATCTTCGCCCCCAGGGCCCGGTGGATGTGGTTGAGCGGGGTCCGCTTGAGGGGGCCCTCAGGCACGCTCATGGGCGGTCCTCCTGGCGGGCGGTCCCGGCTGCTCCCCTGGCGCGGGTGCTGGGCCCGGGGGACGCCCCCTGGAAGAGGGCGACCCTACCAGCGGCAGCCTCGAGGGCGTCGAAAATACTCCGGTGTGAAGTGAAGGTGGGGAACTCAGGAAATGCCGGCGCCTATGGTGAAATAGAGTGAAACTTTTGTCAAGGCCAAACTGGGTGGCGGTAGCGGGGGCGCGCCGGTCTGTACTACTCCGACCGAATCGCGGCGCGGCGAACGTAGCTTTCCCGGCGTATCCCGGACCCGCACGTGCCAGGATGATTCGCCGGTCCCGGGCGCGCCGGCGGCTTCCCTGGGAAGTCCGTTTCACACCGTAAAACGCTTTGTGAATTTTTCCTTGACACCCTCTCCCCCCCCATGATACCCACTGGGGCCTACCCGGCATCCGTTCACGCACCCGATGGTGGCAAAGGAGGTGATGGGCCGACCCGGCATTACTCACCCGGGCTCCCCGCGCCGAGCCATCCCTTATCTTGACCCGGTATCCCCAGCCCGCACTTTTGAAGATATCCGCGTTGCGCATTCACACAACCGAAAGAGTGTTGCGAACTACGCCCGCTCCCTCTGGTGAGGGGGGGCGCATTCCCAGCGATGTGTGCCGGAGGGCTGGCGGGAGAGGTAATCGCCACGCACGGGGGGGGACGGAATCGGCGCCCGGCGAACCCATGCAGTGCGAGTCCAGGGCGAGTTCCGCGCGCCCCGGCGCGCCAGATTCCCGTGATCCCCAAGAAGCCTCATGCGTCCGTCGGGCCCCGTACCACCACCGGCGATGTCGCGGGCGCCGCGCTCCGGTGGACCCATCCGTGGTGCGGATCGTTCTTGGTCCAGTCCGTTTTTCCCCTAAGCCTCTAGTCACGGGGGAGGAGGGCACAACATGGCTGAACAAGGGATGAACCGGTGGTGGCGGATCGCGGGCGGGCTCTCCATGAACCTTGCCCTCGGCGCCGTGTATGCGTGGAGCATCTTCGTCAGGCCGCTCGAAGCGGAGTTCGGATGGACGCGGGCCCAGGTCTCGACGGTGTTCACCATCTTGGTCTTTGTGTTCGGGCTGACGTTCATCGCGGGAGGGCGTCTCCAGGACAAGAAGGGACCATTCATGGTGTCCGTCATCGGCGCTACGCTGAACGCTATCGGGTTCTTCATGTGCGCCTGGACAACCAGCACGACCTGGATATTTTTCTGGCTTGGCGTGGTCGCGGCAACCGGCCAAGGCTTCGGCTACGCGACACCGATTCCCGTCATGGCGAAATGGTTCCCCGACCGGCGGGGCCTCGCGGTCGGGCTCGCCGTTGCGGGGTACGGCGGGGGGTCCGCCATCTTCGGCCCGCTGGGAGGGAACTTTCTGATCCCGACGTACGGCTGGCGGACCACCTTCATCGTCTTTGGGATCATCTTCTTCGTGATGGGGATGATCGGGGCGTTCCTGCTCAAGAATCCGCCCGCGGGCTACCGGCCGGCCGGATGGACGCCGGCCCCGGCCACGGCCAAGGTCGCGGCAGGGACCTACGAGTACATACCCAGCGAGACCCTCCGGACGCCCACCCTCTACTTCATGTGGATCGCCTATGCCCTCGGCACCTCGGCGGGCCTGATGGTGATCAGCCAGCTCGTCCCGTTTGCGCGGAGCGTGGGGCACTCCATCGAGCTGGCCACCACGGCCATCTTCATCGGGGCGCTCGGCAACGCCTCCGGCCGGATCTTCTCGGGCTGGATGTCCGACGCCCTGGGCCGCCTCAATGTCTTGCGGTTGATGATCGCGGCCTCAGCCGTTGCCATGCCGATCCTGTACCACATCGGCAACAATGTCGCGTTGCTGTACATCATGGTGTTCGTGGTGTACTGGTGCTACGGCACCCAGCTGTCCGTGAACGCCTCCACGACCTCCGACTTCTGGGGGACCAAGAATGCGGGCGTGAACTACGGCCTGCTCTTCACGGCGTGGGGGGTCGCGGGGATCATCGGACCGAGAATCGGCGGCCAGATGTTCGACGCATACAAAGACTATCGGATCGCCTTCTACACCGCGGGAGTCCTGTGCGCGGTCGCGCTGGTTTCCGAGCTGATCGCGAAGCGTCCCGTGGCGCCGGCGGCGGTAAAGGCACCGGCTTAGCCAGGCACGCGGGAGGAGACGCCCGCAGCGGAATGAAGGGCTTTAGGACTAAGGCCCTCGTGGGTCTAAGGAAAGGGCGGGGAGGCTTGAAAGCTTCCCCGCTCTTTTTTGTTCCGATCCCTGAGGCGGTCCTGGGCGTGGGATGGTGGAGGAGTAGGCGTGATGGAACCGCCCGGGCCTGAGCAGCGAAGGGTCCCGCGGGTTTTTATCGCCCCTCGGGCTCTCCAGCGATTAAAGCTGTATATTGATCTCTGCCCCTTCGAGGTGGGCGGCCTCGGGACCGTGGAGCCCTTCGGAGAGGATCTCCTCGTGGCCGAGATCTTGCTCATCCGCCAACGGGCATCCGATTCGGATACCGAACTCGACCCCCAGGCGGTTGCAGAGTACCTACTCCGCACCGTCCAGGAGGGGAAGGACCCCTCCTCCCTTCGCCTCTGGTGGCACAGCCATGCCGAGGCTGGCATTAGTTGGAGCGCTACCGACGAAAAGACGATCGAGGGCCTCCAGATTGAGCAGCTCGTCTCCATTGTCGGGAACAAACGACACGAGTTCGGATGCCGGATGGACCAGTTCTCGCCGAAACGGCTCACCTTCGACAAGCTCCCCCTCAACCCCACCCCTGGCGAGAGACCTGGCGATGAGGAATCCCTCCGGAGGCAGGTCATGGCCGAGCTCCGGGAGAAGGTGGCCCTCATCCACCGGGAATTCTCCGTGGTCCCGGAGCTGTTCCTCAACCCCTCCAGCACCCTCGAGATCCAGATCCCATTCGACGAGCCGGAACCGCCGCGACGGGACTGACCTCCCCTGGCCGAAGGGACTGAGACCGGGTCCTTGACAGTTGACCGCGGACAGGTAGCGGTGTACCGCCAGGAGCGGCAGCGGATGCCACCGAGACGGGGAAACTGCAGGGGGAAAGGCCGTGGAGGGGGAACTACCCCGGGATCTTCCCGCAGAGTCGGCAGGTCAAGCCGGGGGGATCGCTCGGCACCCATTCATGGTGGGTGCAAGCGTCCTGACGATTCTGGCGGCCTTCCTGGGCATCGCGGCGCCGGAGATACGCGAATCCGTTCCCCAGGATTATCGCCGCCAGGCTCAGGAAGACTGTGAGGGTGCTGATGTCGGTCCAGGTGATCGCCATCGGGTTACCTCGATCAAGAAGAATTGTTGGAAAAGGCCACACACCAGAGCGCTATAGACCCTCGATGAGCAATAACCATGCCAGGTCAATTTCACTTGCACCCCGGCTGCCGGGAGTCCCCCGCACCGAAGCTAACTCCTCAGAGAGGCGCACGCTCGCGGCCTCCCTGATGCGGGCCCCCCCCTGCCTGTTGGCCGGCGCCGAAGCGCCGAGAGCGAACGGGCCCTGCCAAATGTTGCAGCGCGGCGACATGCGGGGCCCGCCGGCCACAGGAGCCCCACCAGATTGACGCTCCCGGGGGCCTCTGCTATCGTGGCCCCGCGCCCTTTTTCTTCGATGCCTGGTGACCGGATTCCGTTGCGGGTCGGCATGTCCCCCCTGAACGGAGGAGAGATTTGCCGCGGGGTCTCCGCCCTATCCTCCTCGCCCTTCCACCTCTTCTGGCGGCGACGGCGGTCGCCGCGGCTCCCCTATCCATCCCGATTGGTGCCGTGAACTCCCTCACCGGGCGGTCGGCCGCCCAGGGGACAGCCATCCACCGGGGGATCCTGCTGGTCGTCGAGGAGGGCAATGCCGGCGGCGGGATGGAGGGCCGGCCCGCTCGCCTGCTCGTCCAGGACGACGCCGGGCGGATCGTGGAGGAGGGGCCGGGATCCGTCCTGCTCCAGGCCCCAGGCGTTCGGAAGGCGCTGCTGGGGGCCTGAGAGCGGCCCCGGGGGGTGGTGGATGCGCTTTACGCGGCTGCGCGACCTCAGGTCCGCCGACGGACACTCGGTCCCGGCCTACCTCCTGGAGCCGGAGCGGCCGGCCGGGGGCATCGCCCTGGCCCACGGCTACGGGGGGGCGAAGGAGCAGATGCTGGGGCTGGCGGCGCACCTGGCCGAGGCCGGCTTTGCCGCCTGCTGCCCGGACCTGCGGGGGCACGGGGAGCATCCGGCCCCGCTCGGCCCGGGCCTCCTCCAGGACCTGGAGGCGGCCGTCGGCTACTGCCGGCGCTACGGGCGGGTGGCGGCCCTGGGCCACAGCCTGGGGGGACGGCTCGCCTTGATGAGCAGTGCGGATCTCCTCATCGCCGTCTCCCCCGCCATCCCGAAGCGCCCGTCCGATGAGGGGCGGGCGATGCTCGTCACCTTCGGGAGCACCGCGGTGCGCACGCCGGACCCGGCTGCCATCCTCCCCCTCCTCCAGGCCCTGGGCCCCGTCCCGGACTCGGCGCGGCCGAAGCTCCTCCTGGTGGCCGAGGGGGATGTGCCGAGCCTCCTCGAGGGGGTCGCCGAGGCATCCGCGGCCCTCACGGCCGCCGAGCGCCAGGTCATCACCCGCCACCAGCACCGGGCCGGCCCCCTGCCCCAAACCATCGGGGCCTACCTCCCCCACTGGTTCAACCACACTGACCTGAAAACGAACCCTGAGGTGGCGGAGCGGGTCCAGGCCTGGCTCGAACGCCGCTGGGGGCCGAAGGAGAGGTGAGGGGATGGAGGAGCGGCTGGAGATCACCGGGGAGAGCGTGGCCCTCCACCGGAGGCGCGCGGACGGCTCCTGGGTCCTCGACCGGCGGGTGGCGCTAGCCGACTTCCTCCGGGAACTGGCCGCCGTCCTCCCGGGGCGCCTCCGGGACCAGCCGCTCCTCCTCCCCCCCGGGATCCGAGTCGTCCGGACCGCCGGCCCGAACACGGCCTTCGTGGTGGAGATGGCGCCGCAGGTCCGCCGGCTCCGCTGGGGGACCGGGCGGACAGGGGACGACGGCCCCTACCGGGAGGTCCGCCTGGCGTTCCCATACGTGATCTGCCTCCTCATCTTCTTCCGGGAGGAGTTCGAGGACCTCCGCCTCTACTACCGGACAAGCCCCCTCGAGGCCCTGACTGACCCGCTCTTCTGCCCGAACTTGCTGAACGTGCAGGGGGGGAACGACCTTCTGGCCTCCTGCCGGGCCTGCGTCCGGGGGCGGCCCGAGGACCTGGGCTATTATCCAATTGCCGAGCAGGTCCCCCGCCTCCTGGAGTTCTTCTGGGAGACCGGGTTCAACGCGGACGTCAAGGACGACGCATTCACCCGGAGCCGGTCCCTGGACCCCCGCATCGCGAGCGTGGAGGCCTGGGCGAAGGCCGCGGCGGCCGACCCCCTCTTCGTCCTGGAGGTCCCCTGGACCCCGGCCGGTTGCACCCTGGGGGAGGCCATCGAGCGCCTCATCGTGCTGCGCCGCCAGCAAGTACCCCGCCTGGGGGATGCCGGCGCCCTTGGGGACATCCTCTACCGGATCCCCGCGCTCCCCCCGGAGGGCTGAGATGCCCCGGTGGCAGCGGCGCGGGCCCTCCTCACTGCGGCACGGTAACCCCGCGAAAATCCTTGCGCAGCGAGGGTCCATCTGGTATGGTGATGGGCACATCACGCTCGATCTCGGAGCCCGGGGCGGTAGACAGTGCTGCGGCACTGAGATGGAGATACGTCCCATCCCGCCGGGCTCTCTCCCCCCGTTCGGAGATGCGTCCCACGGGGGGGGTGGAGCCGCCGCGTAGCCCCCACTGACGGTCTCCTTGCGGCGAGTCCCTGCACGGTCGTTGTCCCATCCCTCCTGACCGGGAGAGGAGTCCAGGCATGGAGCGCCACACGTTCCCGTTTGCCGCCATCGTCGGACAGGACCAGATGCGGAAGGCGTTGATCTTCAACGCCATCGACCCCGCCATCGGGGGGGTGCTCATCCGGGGTGAGAAGGGGACAGGGAAATCCATAGCCGTCCGCGGATTGGCCGCCGTCCTCCCCCCCCGGGTGGTGGTCCGGGGCTGCCCGTTCTCCTGCAACCCGGGCCAGCCCGAGGGGCTCTGCCCCCAGTGTGCCGCGACGGCCGCCCAGGGGAATCCCCTCCCCCTCACCGAGGGCCCGACCCCGGTCATTGATCTACCCCTGAACGCCTCCGAGGACCGGGTGGTGGGGACCCTCGACCTCGAGGAAGCCCTCACCGCGGGGCGGAAGACCTTCGCCCCCGGCCTGCTCGCGGCCGCCCACCGGGCCATCCTCTACGTGGACGAGGTGAACCTGCTGGACGATCACCTAGTGGACGTCCTCCTGGACGTGGCGGTCACCGGGATCAACGTGGTGGAGCGGGAGGGGGTGACCTACACCCACCCCGCGCGGTTCCTCCTCGTCGGGACCATGAATCCGGAGGAGGGGGACCTCCGGCCGCAACTCCTGGACCGGTTCGGGCTGTGCGCGGAGGTGACGGCGGAGAAAGGGGCGGCGGAGCGGAAGGAGATCGTCCGGCGCTCGCTCGCCTTCCAGCGGGAGCCCGCCGCCTTCTGCGCCAAGTGGGAGCGGGAGCAGCAGGAACTGCGCGACCGGATCGAGGTGGCGCGGAAGGCCCTGCCCAGCCTGACGGCCAGCGAGGCGCTCCTGGAGACGGCGGCCCACGTGGCCATCGAGATGAAGGTGGACGGCCATCGGGCCGAGATCACCCTCATCAAGACGGCCCTGGCCTCCGCCGCCTTCCACGGACGGTCGGAGCCGAGCCGGGACGACCTCCGGGACGCCATGGCGCTGGCCCTGCGCCACCGGACCAAGCGGATGCCGCTGCAGACCACGAAACTGGACGCGTCGCTCATCGACCGGCTCGTGGGGACCTACCACGAACGGGGGCACCTTTGAGGGGGAGCCCCTCAAGCCCAGGGGCAGCCGGGAGGCCTTCTCGCCCGACTACGTCCAGGCCGAGGCGGTGGGCTTTGGCCACGACACGGAGGCCCGCGCCACCATCCGGGATGTGAGCCAGCGGGATGTGAGCCAGCGGGAGGAGGGAGAGGGACAGGGGGGAGGCGGAGGGGGGGCGGGGAGAGGGGGTACCCTGTGCGACTGCGACCAGGACGACTGCCCCCACGGGACGGGCGACATTCCCTGGGAGACCCGCCTGGCCTTTGACGAGGCGCTCCTCTTCCGGGAGCTCCAGGGGCTGCGGCCGCCGCGGCTTGAGTGGGCTCGACACCGGCGGCGCGACCTCTCCGGGAGGCGAAGCAAGACCCGGACGGAGACTTCGCGCGGGCGATATGTCCGGAGCCGGCCCACCGGGGAGTACCGGGATCTCGCCCTGGACGCCACCATCCGGGCGGCGGCTCCGCACCAGCGGGAGCGACCGCCCGGGAAGATGCGGGTGAGCATCACCCGGGCCGATCTGCAGACCAAAGTCCGGGAGCGGAAGGCCGGGAATCTCCTCCTCTTCCTGGTGGATGCCTCCTCCTCCATGGGAACCCAGCAGCGGATGGTAGCCACCCAGGGGGCCATCCTCTCCCTGCTGGTGGACGCCTACCAGCGGCGGGACCGGGTGGGGCTGGTGACCTTCCGGGAGCACTTTGCCGAGATCATCCTCCGCCCCACCTCCAGCGTCGAGAAGGCCAAGCGGGCCTTCGAGGGGATCCTCCTGGGCGGCACCACCCCCCTCTCGGCCGGGCTGGTGGCGGCGGTGGATCTGCTGGAGACCGAGCGCAGGAAGAACCGGGACCTCATGCCCCTCCTCATCCTCATCACCGACGGGATGCCCAACATCTCCATCGGGGAGATGGATCCGGAGCAGGAGGCGATGCTCCTGGGGCGGATGGCCCGCCACCGGCGGATCCCCTCCGTGGTCCTGGACAGCGAGGCGGGCTACACGCGCTCCCTGGCCTACACCTCCCCGGGCCGAGCCCGGGAGATCGCCTCGGCCATGGGAGCGCAGTACGTCCCGGTGGCCGACATGACGTACCATTCCATCCTGGAAATCATCGCCCGCCGGGGCCGCCCCGCGGCCGGCTGAAGCGGACGGGAGAAGGGCCAGGAGCGAGGAGGGACCGGCTCCAGATGGAGCAGCGCTCCGGCAGACAGGCGGTGGGTCGGCTGATCGACGTGAGGCGCACCGACCGCAAGCCCCTCCGGAGCGCTTCCGATCTCAGCGACCTCATGTACCGGATGGGGGAGGCTCCCTAGAGACCGCCGACAGCCCCTTGTATCAGCCGTGGACCCATAAACAGGAGTAGCGAAACATGATCGACAGGATGACCATGGAGATGCGGTACGGGGAACTCGGGGCAGGCAGTTCCGACTTGACCATCAACGGGAGGTCCTACGACCTCTACGAGATGCTCCACATCCTCGGCCACGATTTCGAGGACATCCGGCCCATTGACGCCTGCTCCCTCGCCGGAAACACCTACGCCATCCGGTACGGTGACCTCGAAAACCGGGACATCGTGGCCCTCGAGTTCGATCAGGAGTTCCGATGTCTCGCGGAGCATCGAGTGCACCTCGCGGAATGGATGGGAGAGGAGGAATACCAGACCTTCGGGTGGGGGGCGTGGTGTCCCTGGAGCATCTAGTGCCGGGCCAACGAATTGCCCCGAGGAGTGCAGCCAAGCCGCGGGTGGCGCCGGGCGCGGCCCCCGAGCGGCCGGGGCGAGTGGGACCCCCTCGGCCTCCTGCCGCAATTCGCTGAATTGCGGAAGGGGTCGAGCGGGTGACGGCGCCCGGCCGCGAGTGGGGGACGCCGGCGACAGGACCCGCGGCAGCACGGTCTGTCAGGATTGCGCCGGATGACTTGGCCCCGCACCCCAGCCGTAGCCTGAGCACCATCTACAATTCGCTGGAGTCACACTAGGGGGGAAGGCTTGACTCGCTGGCGATTCCGGCTTGTGAAGAAGGAGGATGGACGCCGGGGTCTCCTCATGGAAGGACGGGCATCCCGGGAGGGAAGCCAAGAGGAGGTGGACTTCTTTCTCTTCATCGGACCTGACCACGGGACGGCTGACGTCCACTCGCTTCGCGGCGAGTCGTTTGGCCTCATTGACTACTTCTCAGATTTCCTGGGACGGCCAGCGGCAGGACCGCAACCGGTCAATATTGGAGAACTCATGGACAGCGAGGACGAGATCCCGGTGAACGCGTTCTGGCATATCCGAGAGGATCAACGCAAGGAGATTATTGCGAGGCTCCTGAAGGCCTTGGGAGGGTGAGGGGAGGAGACGGGGGATGGATAAGGGGCCCAGGATCGAACAGATGCGCCGGTACATCCGGACCAGAGAGGAGGAGCTCCTCTCCAAGATTGAAGAGATGTCCGAGGACCAACTCCGATGGACTGTCCGCCTCTTCGCCGACTGCCTGGATGAGACCAGCCAATCCCTCTGCCTCGCGGACTACAGCGAATACCTCCCCTTAGAGAAGATGCAAGCCTACGTCGCCTCCTTCATCCCCCGGTACACCCAACTAGCCCTCGCGGATCTGGATTTCAAGGCGCAGGTAGAAGGGTCAGGCCTGAACTCCCTCACGGAAGAGGAACTGCAGACCATGTCCTGCGCGGAGAAGTGGGACCTCCTGGCCGTAGACCAGGAGGCCCACACCCCGTCGCAACTGCGGCGGGAGCTGGCCCGGCTGCTGTTCTGCCAGAGTTATGACCTCTACCGCGACCCCTCCCTTCCCACGGCGGTCATCGAGTTTCCCAATTACTTCGAGACCCAGGAGTCCCTGGCCAAGCTCCCCCCCGAGGACCTCCAGGCTCTGAAGGGGAGGATCTTGCCCATGACGGCAGACCTGGAGAAGGCCCCGGCCCAGGCCCGCGAAGGGATCCTGCGGGCCATCCGAGAGGAGGTCGCCCGCGCCATTGCCTTTGAGAAACCGCTGGAACGGGTCTTCGAAGGCGCCATGGAGCGGATCCCCCTGGGCGCAAAGGATGTGTCGGAAGCCACACCGCCCCTGGATACGGAAGGGATGTCCCGGGAGGACCTCCAGCTCTCCGTCAGGGTCCTGACCGATCTCCTGAGTCTCGAGGAGATGCGCCGTGAGCTGTCGCCCCTCAAGGACCGCTACCCCTCCCTAGTCGAGATCCCCGATGCGGGGCTCAAAGACCTCGTGAGGAGCCTGGCCGAGAGGCTGGGCGGCCGGACCACCCTGAGTTTTACGGAGCGGTACCGGTCAGGAAGGATGGTGACCCGGCAAAGCATCTCATCAGACGTCTGGGTCCTTCTGCCTGATCAGGAGAGGCTCCGGCTGCTCCTGGAAGACAATGCAGCCATGGATGTCGGCCAGATGGCTCGTCACATTAGCCGGGTCTTCATGAGTCACCAGTATCCGATGCTCCATGATATGACTGCGCAAGTCTCCTTCCTGAATGAGCCCTTCTACCCAGCCCTGCAGGAGAGAATCATTGGAGCGTTCAGCGAGCCCTCGAACCGGGAGGGACTGCGAGAACTGAACCGGGTGGTGACCGTTCGCATGCTCGAGGTCGAGAGGGCCCGTCCAGAGGACCAGCAGGCCCTTCTCCTGGAAGTCCGGAAGGGCATCGCGGCGACCCTCGGTCTGCCGGATACCCTCCTCTATCCTGAGGCGGAGCGCTAAACCCTCTTGGCCCAGAACCCTATCCCCGGAGGACCAAAACGATGCGCTGGCAATATCAGGACCGAATGGTGATGTTTAAGGAATCCGGTGAGGGATTGGTCAGCGGCCTGGGTTGGCTGAACGAGGTGGGTCAGGAGGGATGGGAGATGGTTTCTGCGCTCCCCCTGATTGCCCCCAATAAGGATGGCTACGCCTACGGGACTGTGGGGGCCCTCATGATTTTCAAGAGGCCGCAGGCTGACGGACCATAAGGGAGAAGGCATGGGTCGGGACAATCGGCACTCCGCGGGTGAAGGGGGACAGGGCATCCTTCCGAAACTTCTGGAAGAGCTGGAAAGGTGTACAGCGGGGGGAGATGCCTCGGGGATGGGGTGGGCCTTCGCTAAGATCGGAACCTTCTACCAGACACAGGGAAAAGATCGGGAGGCCCTCTCGTTTTTTGAGGAGAGCCTCAAAGTCTTCCGGGACCTCGGGGATAAGCCAGGCGAGGCCTCTGTCTCCGCCCTCATGGGCCATCTCCTCTATCAGCAGGGCGCCTGGGATCGGGCGCTGGAGTCCCTGGACCACGCCCGGCGTCTTCACGAGGAGCTTGCGGATCGGGCCGGCCTTGCCGCCACCCTGGGAAAGATGGGGAATGCCCATGAAGGAAAGCTCGAGTGGGAGCAGGCCCTTCAGTGCTACCGGCAGAGCATGGAGATCAAACAGGAGCTGGGAGATCGGGCAGGCCTCGCCCTGACCTGGAACAATATCGGCACCCTTCAGGCCAAAACGGAGCAATGGGCGGAGGCCCTGGAAGCCTATGGCCAGAGCCGGGTCATCCACGAAGAGCTCGGGGACCTCCGAGGGCTCTCGATCACCTTTGGCAACATCGGCCGCGTGTACCATCAGAAAGGGGAGTGGCGCGAGGCCGCTGCACACTATGAAAGAAGTTATTCCCTCCACGAAGCCGTAGAGGATGCCTTGGGACGTGCAACGATTCTGAACAGCCTCGGGCTCGTCCGCAAGGAGATGGGCGACCTCGATGGAGCGAAGGAGACGTACGAACGCGCCATTCAGATCTTGCGGGAACGGGATGACCTCCTCCGCCTCACGGTTCTCATGCATAATCTCGCGATCGTCCACGAGGAGAAGGGAGAGTATCGCAAGGCCCTCAGCCTGTTAGAAGAGGTCATCTCTCTCGATAAGAGGATGGGGAGTCCGGACCTGAAACGCGACATGCTCGTCTTCCGCCGTATCCGCCGGCGGATGTCCATGGAGCGGGACCTCCAAGCGGAGAGCTGGGGGAGGGAGCCCGGGGACCGGTGAAGCGAAGTGTTCCGCCTGGAGACGAACCTTGGTGGCGTCGATGAAGCCGGGGCGATCAGCCCGGATCTGGACTGGGTCGGCATGGTGGCGGCCGAACTTCCTGCCCAGAGGGTCCAGGTTCGCTCTCTCCATCCAGAGGGCCTCGAAGGGTCAAAGGCCTCGTATGAGGTCGGGATACGAGGCCCTGGAAGACCAGGCGGCGGTAGTGGCCCGGACCTGAAGCGGGACATGGAGGCCTTCGGGCGGCTGGTGGAGGGGGGCGGGGATGACCCGGGGAGGGGCGGCCCCGAAGCGGACCATCCTGGTCGTGGATGATGATCCCGGGATCCGGGAGGGGCTGCGGATGGCGCTCAGCCCGCGCTACCGGGTCCTGACAGCAGGCTCCACCCGGGATGCGCTTGGGGTGTTCCGGGAGGAGGCAGTGGGCCTCCTCATCGCCGACATCCGGATGCCCGGACCGGACGGGGTAGCCCTGGTCCGGGAGATCCGCTTGGTGGACCTGAAGGTCCCCATCCTGGTCATCACCGCGCACCCGGAGCCGCCGAAGACGGAGGCGTTGGCCAGCGAGGGGATCGCGGGGTACTTCCGGAAGCCCTTCAACCTGGCGCTCCTCTGCGAGCGGGTGCACCGCCTCCTGGAGGCATCTCCCGCGAGCCCGGCCACGCCCGCCCGGGAGTCCCCCCTCTCGGTTGAGCCTCCCCCTTCCGGCGCCCGCCTCTCCCGCCGGCCCGGCGACCCGGTCGTTTCCGACGACCGGGTGGACCGGGTGATGGACTTCCTGGCCAGCAACTACCACCGGCGCATCCGGCTGGACGAGCTGCTGGCTGTTGCGCAATGCTCGCACACGACCCTTAGCCGTCTCTTCCGGGAGCGGGTCCACGGGAGCCCGATGCAGTTCGTGGCCCGGCTCCGGATCCGGCGGGCGTGCCAGCTCCTCATCGAGACCGACCTCCCCTTCGCCCGGGTGTGCGGGCTGGTGGGGTTCCGGCTCGTCCACCACGCCCACACTTTCTTCCGGCAGGTGACGGGGATGAACCCCGCCGAGTTCCGGCAAGCGTGCCGGGAGTTAGGCTTCGAGCCGGCGGTGACCCGGATCCTCTCGGCCCTCTGCGAGAACGCCCGGAAAGCCCTGGCCATGGACGGGACCTACCTCTTCGCCCTGCGGGCCGAGGACCTGATCGGCGTGGGCGCGGCCGGCTACAACGCGCACCTCTTCGTGGGGCTGCGGATCCCCGTCGGCGACCCCGAGAGCTTCTCGGCCCGGGTCATCCGGGAGGGGCGTACCGTCGTCCACAGCGATGTAGCCGCCAGCGGGGAGGGAGACGTGACCCACGCGGGGATGTTCAAGACGGGGGCCGGCATCTGGCGGGGCCTGGCCAGCGCCGAGCGCCAGGTGGGGGTTGCCGTCTTCACCAGCCACGCCCCCCGGGTCTTCACGCCGGACGAGTTGTCCCGCGTGGACACCCTCTGCCGGACCATCCTCCGCAAACTGAGCTTCCTGGCCTAGTGCCGGGCCAACGAATTGCACCGAGGATTGCCGCCGAGCTGCGGGTGGCGCCGGGCGCGGCCCCCGAGCGGCCGGGCACAGTGGGACCCCCTCGGCCTCCTTCCGCAATTCCGCGAATTGTGGAAGGGGCTGAGCGGGTGACGCGGCCCGGCCGAGAGTGGGGCACGCCGGCGACAGGACCCGCGACAGCCCGGTCTGTCAGGAGTGGGCCGCAGTACTTGGAGCGGCACCAGGCCGCCCCGCCCCCCCCCTGCGTGCCGCCCCCAAGAACCCCGTGTCCTGGTACGCGACTTGCTATATACTTGGGGTGTGTGCACCCGCAGCGACCCCGCCGGGGGGGCCCCCCGCGGGGTCGTCCCTTCCCGAATGGAGAGTACCCCGAGATGACCAAGCCGTTCAGCGTTGGCCAGGTGGCCACGGAGGAGGCCATCCTCCGCCTGATCCTGGACCGGGGCGGCTCGCCCGACGCCGACCTGATCCGGGAGATCATCGCGACCACGCTCAAGCTGGTGGAGGATAAGACCAGCCGAGGCGACCTGAAGATCATCAACTCGGCCCTGAAGGAGATGCGGTACGCCTTCAAGGTCTTCGCCCCCTACCGGAACATCCGGAAGGTCACCATCTTCGGCTCCTCCCGGATCGGCGAAGAGAGCCCCGAGTACCGCCAGGCCCGGGCCTTCGCCCGGGGGGTGGGCGAGCTGGGGTTCATGGTCATCACGGGGGCCGGCGATGGGATCATGAAGGCCGGGCAGGAGGGAGCCGGGCGGGAGCACTCCTTCGGCGTCAACATCCGGCTCCCTTTCGAGCAGCGGCCCAACAGCATCATCGACGGGGACGAGAAGCTCATCCAGTTCAAGTACTTCTTTACCCGCAAGCTCATCTTCGCCAAGGAGACGGACGCCATCGCCCTCTTCCCCGGGGGGTTCGGGACGCTGGACGAGGCCTTCGAGATCCTGACGCTGGCCCAGACCGGCAAGAGCCAGCCCCTCCCGATCGTCCTCGTGGATGCGCCGGGCGGGTGCTACTGGCGGGAGTGGGAGGCGTTCGTCCGGAGGCAGATGCTGGATCGGGGGATGATCTCCCCGCAGGATGCCGACTTGTTCCGGATCACGGACCGGGCGGAGGAGGCGGTGGAGGAGGTGGCCGGGTTCTACCGGAATTACCACTCCTCCCGCTACGTCCAGGACGGGCGCCTGGTCATCCGGCACCTCTTCCCGCTCACGGACGAGGGCCTCGCCCGCCTGAAGGCCGAGTTCGCCGACATCCTGGTGGACGGGAGCATCGAGCGGAACGGCCCGCACCCGGACGAGATGAACGAACCGGAGCTCGCCAACCTCCCCCGCCTCATCCTCCGGTTCAACCGGCGGGACTTCGGCCGGTTGCGCCGCCTCCTCGACGCCCTGAACGCCTCCGTGGCCGAGCCGGCGGTGGCCGAGGCGGGGGCCGGGACGCCCCGGCCGGTTGCGCGCCGGGGCGGGGACGGCCTCTCGCACGCCTAGCGCCAGATGCCGCGCCGGGCCACTCCAGCCTCGGCGTCCAGGAATGCCCAGGCCAGCAGGGTGGCGGCGAGGAGGAGGGCCTCCGCCCGGCTCACCCCTTCCCCAACTCCAGGCTGTCCACTTCCTTCTGGGCCTCGCGGAGGGTCGCGTAGGGGGTGGCGCGGTGGGGGTATTCCTGGCGGTGCTGGCAGGCGGGGCACTGCAGGACGTAGATGCTCTCGACGTAGAAGTGGCCGCAGTTCGGGTCCGCCGGGTCGTCGGCCAGGCGGACGCGCTCGAAGGCGTCCACCGGGCGCCCCTCGGGCACGTCGGCGGTGCACTTCCGGCAGCGGACGCTCATGGGGGAGTTCGAGCGCTCCCGCCGGGCGGCCGCCGCCGGCCGCGCCCGGCGCCCTACCGGGAGCAGCCGCCCGGTGCCGTGAGAACCGGGAGCCGGGCCTCCTGGAGAAGGGACTCTGTTCCCTGCGTCCGCTCCCGGTCCCGCTCCGCCCGGGTGTCGACGAGGCGGGCCTTCCAGGCGGGCAGGGAGAAATTCGTCCGGTCGGCGAGGTAGGTGTCAATCATCTCCCGGTAGAAGCGGACCATCCCCCCCACCAGCTCCACCGGGTACTCCCGCCCCTGCACCTTCAGGCAGTGCACCCCCAGGTCCAGCAGTTTGGGGATGTCATCCACCAGGAAGAAGGCGTCGTTCTTCAGGGCGACCCGCTCCTCCCACTTGGTGTCGCCGCTGTAGAGGCTCCAGGCCTCCAGGCAGACCCGGTAGTCCAGCCCTCCCCGGTTCGGGCTCCCGCGGAACAAGTCCTTCCCGAACTCGTCCACTGCCCGCTCGAACCGGTGATAGGGGGACATCCAGCACTTCCCCAGGTAGGTGTAACACTTGTTGGCGTGGATCAGGATCTCGATCCCCACCTCCAGGTCGTGCTTCCGGGAGCGAAGCTCCCGGAGGGTGAGTTTGGTGTCGGCCACCACCTGGCTCACCCCGATCTCCCGGTAGAAGCGGATGTCCTCGTTATTGAGGATATTGGCCCCGATGCTGGCGTGGATGGTGAGGGCCGGGAAGCGACGGGAGACCTCGGCGATGCAGCCCACGTCCGTCATGATGATCCCGTCGATCCCGAACCCGACCAGGCGCTCTACCTTCCGGAGGAGGGCCTGGACCTCGCTGCTCTGGGGGTGGGTGTTGAAGGCGGCCCGGAGCCTGGCGGATCCGGCGTGGGCCACCTCCACGCACCGGCGGATCTCCTCGTCCTCCAGCTCGTAGGCGTCCCGCCGCCGGCTCCAGCCCCGCGGCCCCACGTAGATGGCGTCGGCCCCGTTCGCCACCGCCGCCTCCACCATGGCGACGCTGCCGCCCGGGGCCAGCAGCTCCCCCTCCCAGCGCCGCTCGCTCATGCGCGCACCTCTTGGCGGGCCGGGACGTAGGCCTGGCCCGACTGTCCGAAGTAGAAGCCGTTGCACAGCCCGATCCGGCTGTGCCGCTTGATCACCTCCCACCACGCCTCCGGGCACCTCGCCTCCCCCGCGGCCACCGCCGCCAGGGCCGCCCGGTAGACCGCGCCCACCTCGGTCCGGTAGGCCGGGCGCTCCGAGAGGGCCGTCAGGCGGAAGGCCCGGTACCCCGCGGCCCAGAGGGCCGGCAGGTGCTCCAGCATGCAGACATCCCGGCCGCTCAGGACCCCCTTCCCCACCGACTTCATGGCCCAGTCCCCCTGCCGCAGGAACAGGTCCTGCTGGCAGAGGGAGGGGCACTGGATCCCCCAGGCCTTCTCGTACTCCAGGAGGAAGCAGTAGTCGGAGATCCCCAGGGGCATCTTGCCGTGCACGAGGAGCTCGATCTCGGCCCTGGTGTGCTTCGCCAGGGTGCCGATCTCCTCCAGGCTGAGCTCGTAGTTGGGGGTGATCCGCCGCGCCCCCTGGTCCAGGAGGACCTGCGCCCCGACGTCGGTGTAGACGTTGGCGAAGCCCCCGACGAAGACCGGCAGGCCCGGGAACTCGGTCCGGCAGATCCGGAGGACCCCCAGGTTGTGGGCCTCAACGGCGTCCGCCCCCTCGCGCTCCGCCACCTCCAGGGCCCGGCGGATCTGGTCCAGGAAGGCGTTGCGGGGGGCGGCGTACGTGGTCACGTAGGCCCTCCGCCCCCCCCCCTTCACCTGCTGGATGGCCTCGCCCAGCTCGTCCAGGTGTTCCAGGAAGTTGGCCTCGTAGTCGCGGCAGTACGGGTTCCCCAGGTAGATGGCGTCGTAGGGGCTGAGGTCCGAGGCCTGGAGGTCCCGCCGGTTCGAGATGTCGGTGTTCAACTCGAAGGGTGGCATGCGCGTCTCCGGCTAGCGGCCCACCGCGGTCCAGTGAGCGGGTAAGGGAGCGGGCGCGGCCGCCACCGGCTCGCCGCGGATCGCGGCGTCCAGCCCCTCGCGG
>JBOHQK010000096.1:0-14247 GCA_050732195.1 Methylomirabilales bacterium (SeqCode) | reverse complement strand
CGGCAGGGGCTGCGGGGGCCGGCTCCGCCACCGGCGGCGCGGAGGCCTCCGAGGGGGCGGGAGCCGCTGGCGGGGCCGGCCGGGGCATCTCCGCCATCACGGGCGGGGCCGGCGCAGCCGGGACCGGGGGGGCCGCCACGGCCGGCTCGCTCAGCTCGAGCGTGATGCCGGTGGGGGACTGGACCGCCTCGTAGCGGACCCGCTGCTTCAGGTCCGCCACCACCCGGACCATCTTCTCCGGCTGGGTGCGGAACTGGGCGGCACGCACCCGCTCGACGGGCCCGGGCATCTGCGCGACCTCCAGGCTTCGGCTCACGCCCGCGCCGATGGTGGCCCCCGCCACATCCACGACCAGCTTCGGGGGGTCCTTGAGCTCGGTCAGATTGAAGGAGACCCGGCCCTCCGTCCGGATCAGGATCTGGGATCTCCCGTCTGCCGGCTTGAAGGTCACCCCCGTGACCTTCCCCTCCGCCTCGGTGATGACCGGGGCGGCCGGGGCGGGGGGCTCGGCGGGAGCCGGGGCCGCGACCGCTGGGGTCGGCGCCTCGGGCGCGGCCGCCTTGGCAATGGCATCCCCGATGAGGACATGCAACTGCCCGTTCTTGCCCTGCACCTGGTAGGGAAGGTTGGAGGCCAGGTCCAGGACCAGGCGTATGCTCTTGACCGGCTTCACCTTGTACTGGGAGGAGCGGAGCCGCTTGATGGGCCCCTCCTTCGGCACCGCCACGGGCCGCTTGACGGCGTGGGTCGCCTCGGGGAGGTCAATGATCAGGCGGGGCGGTTCGGGCAGGGAGAAGGACTCATAGCCGCCAAAGGGCCTGTCGGCGGTCAGCACCACCACCGCCCCCGTGGGCTCCACATCCCGGATCTCGATACCGGTGACCGTGATGGGACCCACCGGCTTGGCCGGCTCCGGCGCCGCCTCGGCGGGTGGGGCAGCCTTGGCCGCCTCCTCCGCTTCCCGCAGGGCCTTCTCAGCCGCCGCCCGCTCCTCCTCCGTCGGGACCGGGACCGCCTGGGGTGCCGCCGGCTCCAGGGCGGGTGTTCCCGGCGCCGGGGCCGCGGCCACGGCGGCCGGCTCTCCCGGCTTCGGCTCGCTCACCGCCGCCGGCCCGGCGCAGGCAGCCAGGAGCACCAGGCCCAGGACTGCCGGGACCAGGCGCCCTGCCACCTCCCCTGAGCGCGTGGCACTCATTGCTTCTCCTCCTTTTTCATTTCCAGCGTGATGGTCCGGGTCTGCAGGCGACCCGAGAAGTCCTTCGCCCGGACCTCGATCACCACACTCTCAGCGGTGATCTGCCGGACCCGGCCCGTCTTGCCCAGGGGGTCATTCACCCGGAGGATGTGGCCGAGCCCGTCGGCCGTCTCCACCAGTGCAAAGTAGCCCTGCCGCTGCCACACGATTCCCGCCACCTTGAGGCTGCTGTAGTCCATCCCCTCCGGCCCCTCTTCCGTCAACCGGGCATCCACGATGTTCCGGAACGGGTCCCGCCGCCCCTCCGGCTTGTAGGCAAACTGGGGCTCCACCGCCGTGGCCGGCTTGGGGGAGGCCGGGGCCTGGGCCGGCCGGGCAGGGGGCGGGGGCGCCGGTGCCGGGGCTTCCCGGGAGCAGGCGACCGCGAGGAGGAAAACGCCCGCCGCCAGCCCGGCGTGCGCCGTGGCAGCCGCTCCTCGCGCGCGCCTGACCCCGTCCGGACGCTTCCTCGGCCCCACCGGCTAGCCTCCCGTCGGCACGAAGGTGAAGGTGGTGGCGCTGAAATCCGCGATGATGGTCATGTCGGGTCCGCGCTGCCGCCCGCCCAGCCCCGTGGCCGGCGCCGGTGCCACGCTCAGCGCGCCGATGTTCACGATCCGCTCCATCTTGCCGATCCGGTCGAAGAAGGCCCCGAGGGCGTGAAAGCTCCCCTCCACGCGCACCTGAATGGGGACCTCGGCGTAGAAGTCCTTCTTCACCGCGGCCTGGGGCCGGAAGAGGGTGAAGGCGAGCCCCGACTCCTCGCCCAGGCTGTTCACCTGGGTGAGGAGGGTGGGAATCTCCTTCTCCTCCGGGAGCCGGGCCACCGACGCCTTGAGCCTCTCCTGCAGCTGCTTGATCTCCGCCTCGAGCTGGGGGAGGTTGGCGGCGATCCGCTTCTTTTGGAAGAGCTGCTGCTCCAGGCCCGCCAGCTGGGTCTGGAGCCGGTCCCGCTCATCCCAGGCCGGCTGGAAGAGGAGATACCACCACATCAGGAGGGAGCCAACCGCCACCAAGCCGAGGAGAAGGTACAACTGGCGCTTCGGCATGTTGGCGAACAAGCCCTTGATATCCATCGCGCCCCCTCAGGCCTTCAGCTTCAGGGTGAGCTCGAAGCGCTTCACCGGGAGCTTCTGGACCTCGGCCCGCTCCGAGAAGGAGAGCTCCACCTCGGTGAAGAGCCCCGCGTCCCGCCGGAGCCGGGTCATGTACTCGGCGATGCCAAAGTCGGTGAAGGCATACCCCTGGAGGGTGACCCGTCCCCCCGCTTCCTTCAGGCCGGTGAGCCAGACCTCGCTCGGGAGCTGACGGCTGATCTGATCCATCAGCCGGACCGGGCCGGTCTGGCCCGCGATGAGGCGGTCGATGGTCTTGATCTTCTCCTCCAGGCGCTTCTTGTCCGCCTCGAACTGGGCGACCTTCTTGGCCACCTCCTCGTAGCGCTTGAGCTCCTGCTGGGTCCGCTCGACCTGGATCCGGAGCTCCCTCGAGGCGCTCACCATGTACCACCAGGCGGAGAGGAGCGCCAGAACGACCACCACCGCCCCCAGCCCGGCCAGTTGCGCCCGGCGGTTGACGGCGGCCTTTTTCCGCGTGACGTGGGGGAGCAGGTTGATCTTGATCATTTGTCACCCACCTGCCGCAGGGCCAGCCCCACGGCCACTCCCAGTTGGGGACCGACGAACTCGAGGTACTCGGGGTCGAACTTCTTCGGATCCGCCTTGATGGCCCGGAGCGGGTTGACCACCTCGACCGGGACCTCCAGGTGTTGGCCCAGGAAGTTCATCAGCCCGGGCAGCCGCGCCCCCCCCCCGCTCAGGACCACCTTGTGGATGGTGTCGCTCTGGGAGGACGAGCGGAAGAAGTCCATGGAGCGGCGGATCTCCCCGGCCAGCTCCGTGTTGACCATATCAATGGCCGGCTGCGCCTCCGGAAGGGTTCGGCCCTCCACCGGGGTCCCCATTTTGAGCTTTTCGGCCTGCTCGAAGGAGAGACCGAGCATCTTCTGGATGGACTCGGTGTACCGGTTTCCGCCGATCGCCGAGTCCCGGGTGAACTCGGTCACCCCGCGTTGGAGGATGTTGATATTCATCACCATCGCGCCCAGGTTGACGAGAGCGACGGTCTGGTCCCGCGGGATCTCCCCGGAGATCCCGTAGGCGTTCTCCAGGGCGAAGGCATCTACATCCACCACCTGGCCGTTCAGGCCGGCCGAGGAGATGACCGTCAGGTAGTCGTTGATGACGTCCTTCTTCACCGCGACCAGGAGGACATCCATCTCCGCCGACCCCCCCCGCGGCTCCAGGATCTGGAAGTCCAGGTTCACGTCCTCGATGGCGAAGGGGATGTACTGCTCTGCCTCCCACTGGATGGACTCTGCCAGCTCCTCCTCCTTCATCTGCTGCATGCGGATCTTCTTGACGATGACCGAGTGGCCGGAGACGGCGACGGCCACGTCCTTGGTCTTGATCCCGTGCTCCTGGTAGATGTGCTGGATGGCCGAGATGACGCTCCCGCCATCCATGATGACCCCGTCCACAATGGTCTCGGGATTCAGCGGCGCCATACCCAGGTGCACCAGCTCGTAGCCCTTCCCCACCCGGCGCAACTGGACCGCCTTTACCGAGGAGGCCCCGATGTCCAGCCCCACCAGGTCTTTCTTCCTGGCCAGGAATGAAAACATCATTAAAACCCTCTAGATATCCGCGGTTTTGAGAAACGGACTGAAGCCAGTCTGGCTAATACTTTCAAAATAAAGGATTGTCAAGGGAAAAATTCGCCAAATTCCGCTGGATTCCCCTCCTGCTTGCCACCGCCACCCCAACTGGACACCCTGGCCAAATGCGCCACCAGGCTTTGCGGTCCGCAGGGCGCTTGGCGACCAAACACGGCCGCCCCTCCCGGCCGGGCCCCCAACCGCCGCGGCGCGCATCATTCCGAGATCCTCGTCCCCACTGTCACCGTCTTGGTCCCCCGGATCCCGTGGCTGAACTGGACCGACACGAGGACGGTGGCGACCCTGGAACCGGGGGAATAGCCGGGCGAGAGGATGGCCACCTTCACGGTCCCCACACCCCCGCGGACGCGGCTCTGGACGGCGTTCTTCCATTCGGTCAGGTGGGCGTCCACCAGGGTTGACCCGGTGCGGAAACTCGATACCGTCGTGGAGCAGCCGTCATCGGAGCAGCTCCCGTCGTTCCCCACGTCGTCCCACCGGCGCTCTTGATCTTCTCGGGCATGTGCTCGGCCAGGACGGCCGCCTCCGTGACCTCCCCACCGGCATCCATACTGAAGTACCGCACGGGGAAGATGATGCTCACGAAGAGAATGGCCACGGCGAGCAGCACCGCCGCCACCAGGAGGTCGATGAGGGCGAAGCCGCCGCGCCTGCCACGGCCGCTCAGCAGTTGCCGCATCTCACATCCCCGGGGCGGTGCGGCTGCAGGGTGCGGCATTCCCCCGTCCCCCGCCGGATGGCGACCGCGGCCAGCGCCAGCGTGACGGTGCCGTCCTCCTCAAGGGTGGCGTCGAAGGTGGACGCCCCCCCAGGGTTGATCCAGTTCCCCGTGTCCTCTAGGGGGAGATTGATTCAGGCGCTGGCCTCCTGGGTGGCGCTGGTGAGGGGCAGGGCCACAGCGACCAGGGCCAGGACAGCCACGATCATCAGCCACAGAGTCCACGGGGATGTACCCGGCTATCGCTCTCCGCCGCACTGGCCCTCCCCCGCGGCCCTCCCCGGCTCGGGCCTAGCCGCCGAAAACTACACAGTGTAACGAGACTTCCGGATGCGGCCGGCGAGGTTGCAAGGCCGGTGCCAAGGGAGGGATGGGGGCTGACCCTGGGGGTGCGACCGGGGGAAGGCCGGAAGGGGGAACCGCCGCGCGCCCCACTTCCCGCTCCACCTGGTGGGGCTCACTGCCGTGCAGGGCCGCAGTTACATTCCGTAACGCTGCCGGAGCCCCGATCCCCGCCGAGGCCCCGTATTACTCGCGCATTTCCTGCCAGTTGAAGGCGGCCAGGGTCCAGCGGGCCCTGCCCCCGGGCATGCCCGGGGGCAGGTTCGCCACCAGGGCAGGGACCTGGTAGAGGTCAGCCACCTGATCCAGGCGGATGTTGCTGACGGCGACTACGGCCCCCCCGAGCTTCACCTGCCTCTGCACGCGGACCTGGCCTCCGGCGAAGAACGCCCCCAGCATCCGGGAGCCAGGGCTGCCTTCGAAGGAGATGTCGCTCCGGGCGATGAGGCCGAGGGAGTGGGGACTCGGGTAGGTGCCCGAGGCGTAGAGGGCGCCCCCGTCACGCTCCCCCTCCAGCCGGACGTCGCCGTTCACGACCAGCGTTCCCCGGTTGCTGTACTGGAGAGTCCCGGGGAGTCCGATCCGGAGGCAGCCGTCTACGAAGACCAGGACGCCCTCCCCGCGTGGCCCACCCCCGTCAAAGGTAAGCTGCGCGGCGGTGCGGTCGTAGATCAGCCGGTTCCCGGAGGTCCCCAGGGTGAAGGAGGGGGTGGACTCCCTGATCCAAAAACAGCCTCCCTCCTTCTTGCCGATTCCGAGGGCATCCGCCGTGGCGTCGTCCAGGACGGCCGTGCCGGCGTCCTCCCGGTACAGGCTCATGGCCCGCTCGGCCTCGGTTGTCCCCGCGGCGTCCTGGACCCGGATGGTCCCCTCCCGCGCGTCCAGGCGGCTGTGGTAGTCGAGGAGGCTCGGCGGGGGGACGTCGGGCACCCGGGTGCCCACCCGGTCGGCGTGAATCGCCCCCCCGGGGGCCGTCGTCCCCCCGGTCACGTACACCCCTTGCATGGTCTGCTTCACGCTGTCGGCCGCGTTCTCGGGGAGGCCAATGGAGGAGGAATCCGCGAGGGAGAGGTCCCCCCGGACCCGGACCGCCCCCTGGAGGTTCCCACCGGGCAGGGGGGGGAGCTTCTCCACGATGAGCGGGTCCGGGGCCGCCACCCCCGTCCCGTCGCTGTAGTTGTTGTAGATGTGCGTCCCGCCGCCGAGGGCTGCCGATCCCCGGAAGTAGACCGATCCCCGGACCGTGAGATTCCCGCTCACCGGGTTCCCCCCGTTGAGCGGTCCCCCGCTGTAGGCGGCGGTGTTCCAGGGGCTCAGGTTGGCCGCCTCCAGCTCGGCCCGCAGGACCACCCGCGCCTGCCCCACCGCCGTCTGTCCCGTCGCCCGGACGTAGACCCTGGCGGGAAGCCCGGGCTCGTTCAGGAGGTCCACGGTGTAGGAGCCTATGGTCCCCTGGCTGACGCTCCCGATGGCGGTGCCCGCGTACGAGACACGCACCCACGGCTGGGCGAACCAGTCCACCTTGCCGCCGCGGGTCCGGGCCCGGTCCAGGTACTGGGGCGGGGGCGGGGCCGCCGCTCCCCCCTGCGTCAGGTCCAGCGCGATGGCTGGCCGCTGTACGAGGCGGCGAGAGCGCTCGTCCCACTCCAGCCCCGGCGGGCCGTTCAGGGTCCGGCTTGAGGCCCGGGAGGGGTCGGCGTTGTATATCCAGGACGGGGTGGCGCCACCGGTCTGCTTGACATTCAGGTCGTAGAGGAGGTCCCGGACGGCCTGGGTCAGTCCCGCCTCCGCGACGAAGAAGGCCTGGTCCGCCTGCCGCTCGTTCGTGGCGATCTGGACCTCCGTGGCGGAGAGGCTGAGGAAGGCAACCCCCAGCAAAAGGAGGATCCCCATCACCAGGAGGGCGATGACCAGGGCGACCCCTCCGCTCCCGGCCGGGCCGGACCGGGCGGGACGACGGACGGGAGGGGACATCATGGCGGCAGGTTCCGGAGGAGGGCCTCGGATGTGAGAGAAAAGGCGTGCATCTCCCCCCGCACGTCCCGGCTCGCGGTGAGCTCGATCCGGACGCGGCGGATGGCATCCCGCTGGCCCGGGGTGAGGTTGGAGGCCGCATCTGGGGGATCCGGGATCGTCCGGCCGGCGGTGTCCAGGAAGGTGAACCGGAGGGCGGTGATCCCCGTCGCCAGGGGCTGGGGGTTCAGGGCTGCCC
The DNA here is from genome assembly GCA_050732195.1 of Methylomirabilales bacterium (SeqCode). Lineage (GTDB taxonomy): Bacteria > Methylomirabilota > Methylomirabilia > Methylomirabilales > JACPAU01 > JACPAU01. The sequence goes on along the minus strand of JBOHQK010000096.1, from coordinate 7,004 downwards.
CCGGCTTGATCTTCTGGAGAATCCCGTCCCGGAGGCGGAACCCGACCCGCTCCGTCCCCACGTTGTCCACGAGGCCGTCGCCGTCATCGTCCATGGTGAAGCGGATCTCGGCCTGGGTGGCACACGCCACGGACCCGTCGGGGCAGCCCGCGCCCCCCCCGGGGTTCGCCGGGTCCCGGAACCCGAAGCGCCCCGTCAAGCGGGGGTCGTAGCCTAGGCCACGCAGGGCCCGCAGCATGGCATCCATCGCGATCCGGGCGCTCTGCTGCAGATCGCTGCGGGTTTCTCCCCTCAGGAAGGTCTCCTGGTTGGCCAGGTACATGGTGTAGATCGCCCCCAGGACCACCGCGGTGATGGCGGTGGCCAGCAGGGCCTCCAGGAGGGTGAACCCCCGCCGACGGAACGGCCTACTCGGCCACATAGGTGCTGAGGACCGCCTGCTGACCGCCCACTACTCCCCCCCGGTACTCCACCACCACCGTGACGCCGGCCAGTCGGCCATAGGGGGTTCCATTCGGCCCAACGCCGGCCGGGGTGGCGGTCACGGACACGCGCCCGCGGCCGTTCGGGAGGGTCAGGACGCCCTGCCGCCACCGGTTCAGCCGCCCCGGCGCCGAGGGAGCGTTGTGCTCCGGGGAGTTCAAGGATGCCCAATCCGGGGTCCCCGGCGCCGCGGTGTCCAAACCCTGGTACCGGAGGACAGCATCGAAGGTCGGCTCGGCCTGGATCATCTCCACCATCTGCCGGGCAAAGGCCGTGGCAGCCGTGAGCTCCCCCCCCTTGGTGACGTTGGTGTAGGCGCTGGGGAACATCCCGCCGATCCCCAGGATGGCCACGCTGAGCACGGCGGTGGCGATGAGGAGCTCCACCAGGGTGACGCCCCGCGCGCCTGAGGGTCGCATCAGCAGGCTCCCTGGCAGACGGTGACCCGGCCCACCACGTTCACCACCACCCGGTACTCTCCCCTGGCGTTCGCCAGGATGACGGTCCCGGGGTCGGCGGCCCCCTTGACGGTGAAGGTGACGGTGGCTGCGCTGGCGGGGGCGAGCGTCACGCCGGGCGGTAGGCGGAAGCGGGGACCGTCTTCCCTCCAGGTCCCGGCCGACACACCCCCCCCCTCCCGCTCCAGAACGTACGTGTTGGGCTGCTGCGCAGCCCCCGAAGGCGAAGCGACCAGCCGGGTGCGCTGCTGTGCCGTCACGGCCCGCTGCCGGGCCAGCCGGAGATTGCCCGCCAACTCCCAGGACGCCGTCCGGAGGCGGTACCCCTGGAGGGTCCCCAGGAGGAAGGGGGTGGCGATCCCCGCCAGGATGAGGATCACCGCCACCGCGATGAGGATCTCCATCGCGGTGACCCCCCGGGCGGACGCCTGGCCCGGCCCCCGTCGCTTAGAACTCGTAGGTCGCACCTTGCTCGAGGATCCGGACCCGCGAGCCGAATCGGTCGCGGATCTCCCGCCGGATCTCGGGGATGAACTGGGGTTTCAGGTGATAGAGGAAGACCGCAACCTCCCGGCCCAGCTTCGCCAGCTCCCCCTCCAGCGTTTGGGGGGTTAGGTGGCCGCTGGCCTCGGCCAGCCCCTGGAGCCGGGTGGGGAAAGAGGTCTCCACCACGACCGCTTTCAGGTGGCGGGCCTGGCGGGCCACATGCCAGACCTGGTCCGTGGGACCCGTGTCCCCGATGTGCAGCACCGCGCGGCCGTCCCGCTCCAGGAGGTACCCGACGCAGGCCACCGTGTGGTGGACCCGGACCGGCGTGACGGTGAAGGGCCCCAGGATCGTGGCGCGGTCCTCCGGGAGGGACTGGAAGGTCAGGACCGGGCCGTGGGCGCCCGCGATCTCGGTGAAGTCCGGCCACAGAACGTTGTTCAGGAGGGAGGCCTTCAGGCCGTCCAGGACCGGCTCGATGCTGTAGACCCCGACCGGAGCCTTGCGCACCCCGAACACGTTATCGGCCAGGTGGGCCAGGCCCCGGGAGTGATCCAGATGCGAGTGGGTGAGGAGGATCTGATCGATCCGAGCCTGGGACGCAACCTCCAGCACGGCGGTGACGGAGCCGGTGTCAATGAGCAGGGTCCCATCCAGCAGGAAGCTGGAGAGACGCCGCCCCGGCGCTTCCCCGCCGAAGCATCCCAGGACCTGATAGCGCACCCGGGCCTCCGGGGGCCTACGCGACGGGAGGGGCGAGCCGCAACGCCCGAACGAACCCCTCCACGAAGACCCCAACCTGCTCGACCAAGTCTGCCCGCCCCCGCAGCCGCTCCACCTGGTCCACGATGGCGGAGCCGACGATGACCCCATCCGCCACCGCGGCCACCTCGGCCGCTTGCTTCAGGGTGCCGATGCCAAAGCCCACCGCCACCGGCTTCGCCGTCAGGGCGCGGAGGGTCCGGACCGCTTCACGGACCCCCCCGGGGAGGGCCGCCCGGGCCCCCGTGACCCCTTTCAGCGACACGTAGTAGATGTACCCCCGGGACGCCTCAGCGATGAGGCGGAGCCGCTCCGGGGGGGAGGTGGGCGCGGCCAGGAAAATGGTGGCGACGCCGGCGGCGTCGTTGGCGGCCAGGAGCTCCCCTGCCTCCTCCGGCGGGAGGTCCGGAACGATGAGGCCATCCACGCCCGCCTCCCGTGCCGCGGCGGCGAAGGCCCCGGCCCCCATCATCAAGAGGGGATTCACGTAGGACATGAGGACCAGGGGAATCTGGGAGGCCTGCCGGATCTGCCCGGCCCACCCCAGGACCGCCCGGAGGGTCGTCCCCCCCTCCAGGGCCCGCTGCGAGGCCCGCTGGATGGTGGTCCCGTCGGCGAGCGGGTCGGAGAAAGGGACCCCCAGCTCCACCACGTCCGCCCCCCGCTTCTCGAACTCGAGGGCCAGCTGGACCGTCGTCGGGCCATCCGGGTCGCCGGCCGTGATGTACGGGATGAGGGCCTTCCCCCCGTGCCGGCGGAGCTCCGCGAAGCAGGCGTCAATCCGGTTCACGCCCGGCCCTCTTCCCTCAGGAGGTCGGCAACGATCTGGACATCCTTGTCCCCCCGGCCCGACATGTTGATGACGCAGATCGCCTCCCGGGGGAGCGTCGCGGCCAGGCGCTCCGCATAGGCCACCGCGTGGGCGCTCTCCAGCGCCGGGATGATCCCCTCGGTCTCGCAGCAGAGGTGGAACCCCCGCAGGGCCTCCTCGTCCGTCACCGAAACGTACTCGACCCGCCCCGCCTCGAAGAGGTAGGCGTGCTCCGGGCCCACGCTCGGGTAATCCAGGCCGGCGGAGACCGAGTGGGTGGTCTGGATCTGCCCGTCGGGATCCTGCAAGACATAGGAGCGGGTCCCGTGCAGGACCCCCACCCTCCCCCCGGCGAACCGCGCGGCGTGCTTCCCGCTGGCGATCCCCAGGCCCCCCGCCTCCACCCCGATCATCCGGACCGTGCGGTCCGCCAGGAACGGGTGGAAGAGGCCGATGGAGTTACTCCCGCCCCCCACGCAGGCCAGCAGGACATCGGGCAGGCGCCCCTCCGCGAGGAGGACCTGCACCCGCGTCTCCCGCCCGATGACCGCCTGGAAGTCCCGGACCATCAGCGGGTAGGGATGGGCGCCCAGGACGGAGCCCAGGACGTAGTGGGTGTCCCCCACGTTCGTCACCCAGTCCCGCATAGCCTCGTTGATCGCGTCCTTCAGGGTTCGGCTCCCGGCATCCACCGGCGTCACCTTGGCGCCGAGCAGGCGCATCCGGACCACATTGAGGGCCTGGCGGCGCATGTCCTCGGTGCCCATGTAGACCTCGCAGGTCAGGCCCAGCAGCGCCGCCGCCGTCGCCGTGGCCACCCCGTGCTGCCCGGCACCGGTCTCGGCGATGACCCGGCGCTTCCCCATCCGCTTCGCCAGGAGCACCTGCCCGATGGTGTTGTTGATCTTGTGCGCCCCGGTGTGACAGAGGTCCTCCCGCTTGAGATAGATGCGGGCCCCGCCGAACCGGGCGGTCATCCGGGCAGCGAAGGTCAGCGGGGTGGGCCGGCCCACGTAGCGGTGGAGCAATCCCTCCACCTCGGCCTGGAAGGCCGGGTCACGCTGCGCTTCCCGGTAGGCCTTCTCCAGCTCGGCCAGGGCGGCCATGAGCGTTTCGGGGACGAACTTCCCGCCGTACGGGCCGAAGTGACCCTCCCGGTCGGGCAGGAGGGGGGCCTCAGGCACGGATGGCTGCATGGCTCTCCCTGACCCGCGCCACGAAGGCGCGCACCTTGGCGTGGTCCTTCAGGCCCGGCGCCCGCTCCACACCGCTGCTGCAGTCCACCGCGTAGGGCAGGACCGCGGCCACCACCTCTGCCACGTTCTCGGGGGTGAGTCCCCCCGACACCACGATCCGGCCCAGCCGCCGGGCCGCCCCGAGCAGCTCGAGCGGGATGCGCTGCCCCGTCCCCCCGATCCGGTCCTCGGCGTAGGCATCGAGGAGAAACGCGTGGGCCGGGTAGCCGGCCAGGCCCTCCAGGCTGCGGGTGTCCCGGAGCCGGACGCTCCGGATGACCCGGACCGGGATCGCCGCGGCGAACGCGGCGTCCTCGCCACCGTGCAACTGCACCGCCCCCAGCCCGCAGGCCTCCACGATCGCCCGGACCTCCGCCAGGGGGCTCCCGGCGAAGACCCCGACCGGTACCACGAAGGGGGGAAGCGACCGGATGATCGCCCGGGCGGTCTCCGGGGGGAGGCAGCGGGGAGTTCCCGGCACGAAGATGAACCCCAGGGCGTCGGCCCCGGCCGCCACCGCAGCCTCGGCGTCCTCCCGGTTCGTGATCCCGCAGATCTTCACCCGGACCATGCGCCCCCCAGGAGGGCCCGCAGGGCTGCCCCGGGGTCCGGGGCCCGGAGCAGCGCCTCCCCCACCAGCACCGCGTCCACCCCGGCCGTCTCCAGCCGGGCCACGTCCGCCCGCGAGGCGATGCCGCTCTCGCTCACCACCGGGACCTCCGGGGGGACCTTCGGGAGGAGGTCAAACGTGACATCCAGGTCCACCCGGAAGGTCCGCAGGTCTCTGTTGTTGATCCCCAGGAGCGGGGCCCCTGCGACCAGGGCTGTCTCCAGCTCGGCCGCCGTGTGGACCTCGACCAGGGCCGCCAGTCCCACCTCGCGGGACAGGGACAGCAGGTCGCGCAAAAAGTGTGGCTCCAGGACGGCCACGATCAGCAGGAGGGCATCCGCCCCCAGGACCCGGGTCTCGTAGACCTGGTAGGGGTCGAGGATGAAATCCTTCCGGAGGGTGGGCAGGCCGGATTCCCGCCGCGCCGCCGCCAGATGCTCAGGGGCCCCTTGGAAGAAGGGGCCGTCGGTCAGGACCGAGAGGGCGTTGGCACCCGCCGCCGCATAGGCGGCCCCGAGGCCGGCCGGATCGAAGGGCTCCCGGAGGACGCCGGCGGAGGGGGAGGCCCGCTTCACCTCGGCGATGGCCCGGATCGGCCCCGGCGCCCCTCTTCCCCGGCGGATCGCCCCCGCGAAATCCCGGGCCGGTGGCCCCCCCGCCGCCTCCGCCCGGAGATCACGGAGCGGCCGGGCGGAGCGCGCCGCGGCCACCGCCTCCCGCTTGGCCGCCAGAATCCGCTCCAGGATCATGCGGTCCCTTCCCGCTGGGAGAACTCCACCATCCGCTCCAGCTTACCCAGGGCGGCCCCGCTGTCAATGCTGTGGGCCGCGGCCGCCACCCCCTCCCGGATGTCCCGGGTCTTCCCGCCGGCAGCGATGGCGGCCCCGGCGTTCAGGAGGACGATGTCCCGCCGCGGGCCCTGCTCCCCCTTCAGGAGCGCCCGGATGATCTGGGCGTTCTCGGCGGCGTTTCCCCCCTGCAGGTCCTTCAGGGTCGCCCGCCGCAGCCCGAAGTCCTCGGGGCGGACCATGTAGGTGTGGACCCGGTTCTCCCGGATCTCGGCGATCCGGGTCTCGGCGGTCACGGTGATCTCGTCCAGCCCATCCTCCCCGTGCACCACGAAGGCACGGAAGGAGCCGAGCCCGTTCAGAACGTGCGCCATCGTCTCCGTGAGCTGTCCGGCGTAGACGCCGATGACCTGGGCGGAGGCCTTGGCCGGGTTGGTGAGCGGCCCCAGGATGTTGAAGACCGTCCGGATCCGGATCTCCTTCCGGGCGAGCATCACGTACCGCATCGCCTTGTGGAGGAGCGGGGCGAAGAGGAAGCCGATCCCGACCTCGTCAATGCACCGCCCCACCTTCTCGGCCGGGAGCTCCAGGTTGACCCCCAGCGCCTCGATCACATCGGCGCTGCCGCACAGGCTGGAGACGGAGCGGTTCCCGTGCTTGGCCACCGGGATCCCGGCCCCGGCCACCACGAACGCGGTCGCGGTGGACACGTTGAAAGTCCCCGCCGCGTCCCCGCCAGTCCCGCAGGTGTCCACCAGCATCTCCCGCTCCGTCCCCGAGAGGGAGGCGGTCACCCGGTGCCTGGTCCGGACCGGGGTCACCTTCTCCCGCATCACCTTGGCGAAGCCGGTCAGTTCCGCGACCGTCTCCCCCTTCATGCGCAGGGCGGTGAGGAAGGCGGCGATCTGGGCGTCGGTCGCCTGCCCCGACATGATCTGATCCATGACGGCGTAGGCCTCTTCCGCTGTCAGATGCTGTCCTTCCACCACCTTCCGGATGGCATCGAGCACCATACCTCCCTCCGGCGAAACCCCTCCGTCCCCTCAGTCTCCCCCGGACACACCGGTCCCCTCGGGGTCCCGGGAATGCAACCCGCGCGGGATCCCGATCGGCGGCACCCCGTGTCCTCTCTTCTCCCCCTCTCCCTCTCTTACAGGGTGAGGAAGTTGCGCAGCAGATCCTTCCCGGGCGTGGTCAGGATGGACTCGGGGTGGAACTGGACCCCCTCCAGGGGAAGCGCCCGGTGCCGGAGACCCATGATCTCCCCTTCCGGTGTCTCGGCCGAGACCTCCAGACAGGAGGGCAGGGTGGCCCGCTCCACGAGCAGGCTGTGGTAGCGGGTGGCCTCGAAGGGGCGGGGGAGTCCGGCGA
>JBOHQK010000095.1:0-15857 GCA_050732195.1 Methylomirabilales bacterium (SeqCode) | reverse complement strand
CGGGGATGACACCGTCACGGTGGCCACCTTCTACGGGCCCCTCCTCGCGGCCGGGGTCATCCTCCTCGTCGTCCCCCTGGGGAAGGCCCTCTTGCGGCTGGCACTCGGTAGGCGGTAAGGCGATGCTAGCGATGGAGATCCTCACGGCACCCGGCTGAAGCCGCTGCGCTGCGGCCAAGGCCTTGGTCGCAAATGTCGTGGCAGAGGTCCAGGCCCGCCTGCCGGGGATCACGGCCACCGAGGTTGACCTGGCCGTAAACCCGGACGCGGCCGTCCGGTACCGGGTCATGGCGGTGCCCGTGATCGCCATCAACGGCCGGCTGGAGTTCGCCGGGACCCCGTCCAAAGCGGCGCTCCGCGAGCGCCTGGAGGCCCGCTGGCGGGAGGCCCGGGTAGGAGTCGGCAGGCCGGGGGTGCCCGACGGGGGGTAGGCCCGGGGGAGATCCAGGGCAGTTCACGCAGGGGGATGGTAAGGATCGGTCAAGGTCGGAAACACCCCCAGGGGTGGAAAAAAGGGCCGGGACCCCGGCAGTGCCTGGGGCCCCGGCCCGAGAAATACTCAGACTGCTACTTAGTGCTGGCCGGGCGCGCCGATTCCGCTGCAGCCTCGGCCGCCTCCCGCGCCGGTGAGGGCGTCGGGGCGCCCCTCCGGGTTTCGCCCTCCCACCCGCCCGGGTGCCGGCTCATTCGGGAGGTCGGACCAGCTCCCGGATGGGGACGTCCACCCCGCAGACCTCGCAGTGGACGCTCCCATCCGACTCCGGGTCCACCTGGAATTGCATCATGGCGCAGTAGGGGCAGATGAGGGAATCCGATCGCAGAGCCATGCGCTCTCCGTCATGGGCCCCCGGCCCGGGCCCCTTCGGGGGCCAGCCGGAAGGCCGGGGGGATGCTCAACGCCAGGAGGGTGCCCACCAGCGCCAACCCGGCCGCAGCGTAGCAGCCGCCGGCGAAGGAGCCGGTCAGGTCCCGGATCCAGCCGGTGGCCATGGGGGCCGCCAGCGCCCCGAGGAAGGCCACCGTGTTGCAGAGGCCGAAGGCCGTGCCGAGGACCTCGGGCGGCGCCAGGTCCCCGAGGACGGCGTAGGCCGGCCCGTAGCAGCCCCAGAGGAAGACGCCGGCGAGGAAGATGCCGGCGGCGAGGGCCGCAGCGGGTGCCCGGAGGCCGATGGCGATCCCCAGCCCCAGGAAGGCAGCGGCCACCCCCGCATAGCTCAGAGCCATGACCCCTTTGCGCCCCAGCCCCCGGCCGGCTGCCCGGTCGCTCGCCCAGCCGACCAGGAGCAGGCCGGGCAGGGCGGCGAGTCCCAGGAGACTTGCGTAGAGCGAAGAGGCCCCCAGGCCCGTCACCCCCACCTCCTGGAACATGGCCGGAGCCCACGTCCCCACCAGCGACATGGCATAGATGTTGGTCGCCTGGGCCAGGTACAGGCGCCAGAGGTCTGCGCTCCGGAGGAGCGCCCGGTAGGGGCGCCAGCTCCAGGCCAGGCGGGCAGCGGAGGCCGGCTCCCGGATGAAGCGCCAGACCGCGGCGGCCGCCAGGAAGGAGGGGAGGGAGAGGAGAATGAAGGCTGCCCGCCATCCCCACGCCTCCGCCACCAGCCCCGCCAGCACGAGCCCCAGAAAGAGGCCGAGGCCCCCGCCGGTGAAGGAGACCGCCTGGCCCACGCCCATCTTCTCCCGGGGGGTGGCGGCGGCGATGAGGGGGCGGTCGTTGCCAAAGTAGGAACCCATCCCGAGCCCGGCCACGAACCGGGCGGCGAAGATCTGGGCGAAAGAGGTGGTGAAGCCGGTGAGGAGCGAGGCGACGGCCCAGGTGAGCGTCCCCGCCACCAGAACCCGCTTCCGGCCGAATAATTCCCCGAGCAGGCCGGCCGGGACCTGCATGGCCGCGTAGGCGTAGAAGTAGGCGGTCGCAAGCAGGCCGGCTTCCGTGAAGGTGAGGCCGAATTCCCCCATGAGGGGGGGGAGGATTGGGGCGAGGGCCATCCGGAGAAGGTAGATGTTGAGCCAGCCGAAGACAAAAACGGCCCAGACAGCGTGGTAGGGCTCCCGTGGCATCCGCTGCCGGCCCCCTGCGCCTTACCAGTATCGCTCTTCCCGCCGCGGGTCGGCGTTGTTGTTGTAGCCCCGGACTTCCCAGAACCCGGGCCGATCCTCGGCAGTGAGCTCCATCCCCCGGACCCATTTGGCGCTCTTCCAGAAGTACCGCTTGGGGACCACCAGGCGGAGGGGAAAGCCGTGCTCCGGCGCCAGCGGCTTGCCGTCGTGGGTGTGGGCGAAGAGGACGTCCTCGTCCAGCAGGGCCTCCAGGGGGAGGTTGGTGGTGTAGCCCTGCTCGGCATGGACGATGACGAAGCGGGCCTCGGGCTTGACGCCCGCCCGGCTCAGGATCTCCCGGCTGGCCACCCCCTCCCACCGGTTGTCGAAGCGGCTCCAGGCGGTGACGCAGTGGATGTCCGAGACCACCTGGACGCGGGGAAGCGCCTGGAACTCCCGCCACGTGAAGCGGAGCGGGTGCTCGACGAGGCCGAAGACCCGGAAGTCCCAGGTGGCCTCGGAGAAGCGGGGGATGCTCCCGGCGTGCAGGACCGGCCAGTCGCGCGTGACCCGCTGGCCCGGGGGCAGCCGATCCGTCCCCGAAGCCACGACCTTCTCCCGCTTCGCACCCCACCACCCCGGCATCCTCGCCTCCTCCGTCCCCTCTCCCGCATCCGCCCCCGGATGGGCGGCGCTTCATTCTTCCATGCCCGGCCCGGAAAAGGAAGCCTCAGGCCCGCGCCCGAACCGGTGCCCCAGCGAGGCCGGCCATGGCGACGGCCAGCCCCACGAACCCCACCGCTAGCGCGTCCGCCTCTGCCGCCATTGTTCGCCCCTCGGCTCCCTGCGCCCTGGCCTTGACTCCCCGGATGAACCGCCTATCCTAGGAGAGGGCCGCCTGCGACCGGCCGGATCAGTCCCGGGGAGGAATCATGGACCGCGTTGCCATCCTGGAAGGAATGCGGGCCAAGACGCCCGATGATCCAATGGTCCACTTCATGCTGGGCAACGAGTACTTCAAGGCCGGCCGCTACGCCGATGCCATCGCGGCCCTCACGGCCTACCTCGCGCGTCAGGAGGACGAGGGTTCCGCCTACCGGCTGCTCGCCCAGGCCCACGAGCGCCTCGGCGACCGGGAGGCGGCCAGGGGCGCCTACCGCTGGGGGATCGCGCAGGCCACGAAGTTCCACCACGCCAGCATGGTGGAGGAATTCACCGCCTCCCTCAACGACCTCTGAGATCCCGCCCCTGCCGCGCGACTCCCGCGTTTCCCCTCCCCGCTGCGAGGGCCCCCGCCGCCGCGCCCCCCGCGCCCCGGCCGGAGCGCCGGCGTGCCACGCTCCCGGAGCCGGACGGGGAGGTGGCGAAGGTTCCGGCCAGGAGGGGGAGGCGGGCGGGCATGGCGGCCTTGGGGGGCGCCCCTAGGGATCGGAGCAGTCGCGGGTGAAGCCGCACCGGGGGCACTGGAGCTTGCAGTGATGCTCCACCATCGTCGTCCCGCACCGGTCGCACGGGACGGCCGGGGCGCCGGAGTGGCCAGGGATGGCCGCGGGAGCCTGGGCGGGCATGGTCGCGGTATTATACCCGCCTCCCCCACCAGGGCAAGGCTCCCGCCGCCTCACCGGAGGGCGTCCCGGATCGCCCGCGCCACCTCCCGCGCCCGGGCGGGGGGCGGGACCTGCTTCTCGTGCGGGTGGCTCCAGACCGGCCGCGGCCAGGCCGGATCGTCCGCGCGGCGCGGGATCAGGTGCCAGTGGATGTGGGGGCTCTGGTTGCCGAGGACGGCGTAGTTGATCTTCGTGGGCCGGAAGGCCCGCTGGAGGGCCTCCGCGGCCCGGCAGACGTCCTCCAGGAGGGCCGTCCGGACGGCGGGGGTGAGGTGGAACAGCTCCGTGGCATGCTCCCGGAGGATCACCAGGCAATACCCGGGGAAGGTTTGATCATCGTAGAGGACGATGCGCGAGACGCTGAGCTCCGCAATCGCGTGATCCGCCGGCATCTCCAAAAGCTGGCAGCGCTCGTCGCACGTCCCGACCACGGCTAGTGTGACTCCAACGAATTGTCCCTCATGCTCACGCGACGGCCGTGGTGCCGGGCCAAGTACTCCGGCCCACTCCTGACAGACCGTTCTGCCGCGGGTCCTGTCGCCGGCGTGCCCCACTCGCGCCCGGCGCCACCCGCGGCGCGGCTGCCATCCTTGGGGCAATTCGTTGGCCAGGCACTAAAGTTCCGCCTGCACCAAGGTCTCCGTGGCCTGCACCCCCTGGACCCCCCGAATCTGACTCACCACGAGGCGGGAGAGGGCGTGCAGCGTCTTGGCCTCCACCCGCACCAGGGCGTCCCAGCGCCCGAACACCAGGAAGATGTCCGCGACTCCCGGGATGACACTGATCTGGTTGATGACGTTGGCCTCAAACCCCGGCACCAGGCGGACCAGCACGTAGCCCCGGACCATTCCCCTCCCTCCTTTCGGGTGCATCGCTGTCCTGCGCCACGGCGAGTGCGGGGCTCGGGCAGGCTGCCGCGGAGCCGCTCCCCGGTGCCCCCTCGAGGGCCGCCAGGACCGGCGCCAGGCCGGCGAGGAGCGCGGCGAGATCGAGCCCCGAGGCCCTGGGCCCGTAGGGGGCGAGCAACTGCTGGGCGGAGCGCAAGTGGCCGCGGGGGCTCTCGCGGAGGCCGTACCGGTACACCTGGTTCAGGGCGACCGCGACCCGGGTGAGCCCAAGGAAGAGCGGCTCGCGCGTGGCGAACCAGAGCCGCTCCACCTTATCCAGGGCCACCCGGTACTCGCCCGCGTTGAAGGCCTCCCGGAAGGCCGAGAGCAACTCCTCGGCCTCCCCCGGGGAGAGCGGGCTCCGGTCCATCAGGCCCAGCCGAGCTCGGTCAGGCGGTCCTCCCCGATGCCGAAGTGGTGGGCGACCTCGTGGACCACGGTGGTCCGGATCTCTTCCCGGATCTGGGCGTCACCCTCGCACCACTCCTCCAGCGGACCCTGAAAGATGGTGATCTTGTCCGGGAAGAGCGGGGGGGCCTCGACACCCCGCTCCGGCAGGGGGGTCCCCTGGTAGAGGCCGAAGAGGGTGTCCTCTGGGCCGAGGCCAGCCTCCTCCAGGTCCTCCGGGGTGGGCCAGTCGGCGATGACCACCTCCACGTTGGCCATCTGCACCCGGAACTCCTCGGGGAGGGTCTCCAGGGCCTCGGCCACCAGTCGGGCGAACCGCTTCCGGTTCATGGGATCTCGGGGGGAGGGGGTCGCACATGCATCATAACACTCCCCTCCAGGCCCTCCAAGGGCCAACACGGTCCTCCTTCCCGGCGGCGCCCACGCGCGCCGGGAGGCGGACCGGAGTCCGGGGAGCAGGCACTCCCTGAACCACCGGGCGGCTGGCCGGGGCTTAGAGGTTCCGGATCTTCTGCTGGAGGATCAGGACTTGGAGGGCCATGGCGGCCTTCATGGCCACCTTCTGCAGGTCGTCGAAGCCGCCCAGGAGGAGGTGCTTCGGGCCGTCGTCCCCGTAGAGGATGCAGACCACCTTGTCCCGCACCAGGAGCGGGTAGGCCAGCGCCTCCTGGGGGGGCGGACCGCCGAGGGCGGCGGCCAACCGGAGGTTCTCGGGGACGGAGAGGAATGCCCCCCGGTAGAACTCGCGCCGCTGCTGGACATCCCGGAGGATGGAGGGAGTGGCGAGGGAGACCTCCAGGAGCGTGAAGGCCTCGGGGTCCAGCCCCGGGACCGCCGCCAGCCACCCGAAGGCGCACTCGTCGCGGACGGTGAACAGGGCCGCCCGCTTGACCCGAGTGGCCGCGAAGTCAATCAGGGCACGGCAGACCACCTCCCGGTCGCGGGGCTGGACGAAGGTGGCATCGGGGTCGGGACCCGCGGAGGCCGGCTCGGCGCGCCGTTCCTGCTTGACCGTCTCCCACTGCGTGAGGAGCCGCTGGACGTCCCGCTTCGCCTCCCCCGCCTTCCCCCGCTGCCCATCGAAGAAGCCGGGCACGTGGCTGAACCGGGGCAAGAGGGGAGCCTTGTAGAAGCGGTGCAGGGCGTACAGGATCCGGAGCTCCACGGCCACCCGCGGGCGGACCTCGCACCCCAGCGTCTTCCGGAGGGCCTCGAGCGGGACCGGGTCCGTCGGGTCCAGCATGGCCGCGTGGACTCCGCTCCGGTCGCGTTCGAAAGGGATGATGCGGTGTTTCGTAGCGAAGTCGGCCGAAACCAGGAAGAGGATCCGGGGGTCAACGTTCTCCAATTTGGCCGGCTCGGCGTACGGGACCTCGAGGATGATGCTGAGGGCCTTTGCCAGGGCCTCCTCGCTCAGGTATCCCAGCTCAAGGAGGTTGGTTCCAAGGCGGCCGCCGCAGGAGACCTGCCGCTCCGTGGCCTCCTCCAGCTGCCCAAGGCTGACGAGCCCCATCTTCACAAGTGCTTGGCCTAGCCGCATTGTTCGACCCCCCGGAACGCCCGTTTGCCCCCACAATTTGAGAGCCCGCTGGGAATTGTGCAGCCTTCGTGCCAGGGGGGGAGGGCGGAGAGGGGTCGCCGGCCCACCGGCGCCCCGCACGCAAGCGGTCTATGAGGAGGGGTCATGGGTCCCGTTCCCCTCCGCGGGCACGCCGCGAGGGGGCGGCGCAGATCCCCTTCCATGGGGCGGGCCGGAAACCTCTGAGGGAACGGAGCCGGTGGACAGGAGGGTCACCCAGAACACGGCCAGGGGGTCCGCCAGGCGGCCAGGAGCGGCATGCTCCGGCCTACTGGCCCTCCTCCGGCGGCTTCGGATCCAGGCGAAGGTGCCTGCCTGGGGGTCCCTCCACCACCAGCTTGAGCCGCTGGCCCAGGGTGAGGGGCGCGTCCTCCCGGCGCAGGCCGTTCAGGAGGGCCACCTCGTAGGCGCGGGCCTCGCTCCCGTAGACCTGCCGCGCGATGGCGGGGAGCGTCTCGCCCGGCGCCACCTCGTGGATGCGGAGCCGCTTGCTCGACCCCTTCTCCCCGTACGGGAGGCCCTCCAACCGGGCCTTGTACTCGTCCGCCGCGACGCGCAACTCCGCGGCGGCCCCGGGTCCGATCACCTCGGCGAGGACCCGCGCCCGGTCGATGCGCTCGATGGTGTCGGGGTGCGTCGCGCTGAAGGCATGGTAACCGACCCCGGCCAGGCGGGCCTTGAGCTGCAGGATCCGGAAGAAATCGACCATCTGCCGGGCATCGTAGCCGGCCCGAAAGGCGTACCGGATTCCCTTCTCGTCCGATTCCAGCTCGGCCTCCCTCCCGTACCCGAGGAGGATACGACTGAAGATCTCGGTCGAGAGGGTGGCCCACTTGGCCGCATGCTCCCGTCCCCCCGGGCTGAGGGCGATCAGGCCCAGGGTGAGGAACTGCAGGCCGAAGGCCCGGGTCAGTTGCTTGGCGGCGTGGTGCGAGGTGACGTGCCCGATCTCGTGGCCCACGACGGTCGCCAGCTCCGCCTCGCTGTTGGCCTCCGTGAGCAGCCCGCGGGTGACGTAGATGAACCCGCCGGGCAGGGCGAAGGCGTTCACCTCCGGGGCGTCCAGGGCGGTGAAACGGTACTCGAAGCCGGTGTACTCGGCCTCCTCGACGAGGCGCTGACCTACCCGGGAGACGAAGGCCTGGAGGCTGGGGGAGTCCAGGACGCCGAAGCGCTGCAGGATCTCCTTGTGGGCGGTCCGCCCGATCTCCTCCTCCTGGGAGGAGCTGAGAATGGTGAAGGCCCGGGCGGGGCGGGGGAGGAGGAGGGCGGCGGTACCGGCCGCGAGGACGCGGAGCACCTGGCGCCGGGTCAGAGAGGGGGTGGGGCAACTCGCGCACCAGTGGAAGGGATGCATCCGGCCCTCCTGGGGGGGCAGAGGCGCGCCCTCCTCCCACGATAGCATCCGGAGAGGGACTGGACAAGGCGGGCAGGGCGGGCGACGCTCAGCGCAACAGGGCGCGGGCCTCGTCCCGGCGCACCCGCTCCGCCAGCTCCTCGTCGCCGCCAACCCGCTCGGCGGGGGCACCGGCGCTCACCTTGCCATTCAAGAGGGCGCCCTCCCGAACCACCAGGCTCCGCGCGCGACAGGTCCCGTGGAGGCGGCCGCTGGGGAGCAACTCGATGCGTGATGCAGCCATCAGGTTCCCCCGCACCTGCCCCCCGACCACGATGGCGGTGGCATTGACGTCGGCCTCCACCTCGGCCCCCACCTCAACCACAAAGGTGCCGGTGAGGTTCACCTTCCCCTCCATCCGGCCGGCGACGTGCAGATCCCCGGTCCCGGTGATCTCCCCCCGCACCGTGATCCCCTTCCCGATCAGCATCTCGGTCGCCTCCACGTCATCTCTGGCCGGCGCACCATCCCGTCGGTCTTCACCGGGGTCACGACGCGACGCCGGTGGGGGGGCTCGGCCATTCCTGCCTTCGCTGTCGGGGCCTCAGGCAACGGCGCTCACCGATCAGGCGGCGCCTCGATGTCGAAGGCCCGGAGTTTCCGGTGGAGGTTGCTCCGCTCGATCCCCAGCTTCTCGGCCGTCCGGGTGACGTTCCACCCGTTCTCCCGGAGGCGCTGGAGGATGTAGCTCCGCTCGAACCGCTCCCGCGCCTCCCGGAGGGAGAGACTGGGATCCGCCACCGTCGCCGGCGCGGCCGGGCTGGCCGCCGGCTCCGGGGCCGGGGCGCGGCGGCCCAGGGCCGGCTCGACCCCGTCCGCCTCGATCCGGTCCTGGGGGACCATGATGACCAGGCGCTCGATCACATTGCGCAGTTCCCGGACGTTCCCGGGCCAGGAGTGCTCCCAGAGGATGGCGAGGGCGTCGGGGCTGAAAGCCTTCTCCCGCTTCCCGTACTCGCGGCAGAACTGCTTGAGGAAGTAGGCGGCCAGCAGGGGGACGTCCTCCCGCCGCTGCCGCAGGGGAGGAACGTCGAAGGGGATGACGTTCAGGCGGTAGTAGAGGTCTTCCCGGAACCGGCCGGCCTGGATCTCACCCTCCAGCTCCTTGTTGGAGGCCGCGATGACCCGCACGTCCACCCGGAGGCTCTCCGTTCCCCCCACCCGCTCGAAGGTCTGCTCCTCGAGCACCCGGAGGACCTTGGCCTGCGTCTTCAGGCTCATGTCCCCCACCTCGTCCAGGAAGAGGGTCCCGCCGTCGGCCATTTCGAACTTCCCCCGCCGCCGCATCGTGGCCCCGGTGAAGGCCCCCTTCTCGTGGCCGAAGAGCTCGCTCTCGATCAGGTCCTCCGGGATGGCGGCGCAGTTGACCTCCACGAACGGCTTGGCCGCCCGGTGGCTCTGGCGATGGATGGCCCGGGCGAGGAGCTCCTTGCCGGTCCCGCTCTCCCCCCGGATCAGGACCCGACCGTGGGACGGGGCGGCAGCGGCAATCTGCTCCCGCAGCTTCTGGATCGGCTCGCTCCCCCCCACCAGCTCGTACCGCTGCTCCAGGCGCTGCCGCAGCGCCACGTTCTCCCGGACCAGCTGCTGGGCATCCAGTGCATGGCGGACCGCGAGCGTGATCTTCTCCAGGGAGAGGGGCTTCTCGATGAAATCGTAGGCCCCCAGCTTCGTGGCCCGGACCGCCGTCTCGATGGTCCCGTGGCCCGAGATCATCAGGACGGCCACCTCCGAGTGCAGCCGCTTGATCTCGGCCAGCGTGGCCAGCCCGTCCATGCCCGGCATCCAGATGTCCAGAATGACCAGGTCCGGGGAGCCCTGGCGGAGGGCCTTGAGCGCCGCCTCCCCCGACTCGGCCTCGGCCACCCGGTAGCCCTCGTCCTGGAGGACTCCGGTGAGGGCCGTCCGGATGTTCTTCTCGTCGTCCACGACGAGGATCTCTTCCTGGGCCACGGTTTACCTCGAAACCGGCGGGACCGCCGGGGCGGGGGCCGGGAGGGCCGGGAAGGTCATCACCATCCGGGTCCCCCGCGGCTCGTTGGCCTCCACCCGGATCATCCCCCCGTGCTCGGTGACAATCCGGTAGACGATGGCCAGCCCGAGCCCCGTCCCCGACTTCTTGGTGGAGAAGTAGGGGAGGAAGAGGCGCTCCCGGTCTTCCGGGGGGATCCCCACCCCCGTGTCCGTCACCTCCACCTCCACCTTCCCTTCCCCCGGCAGGGACCGGGTCCCCAGGGTGACCCGCCCGGCCTCCCCTACTGCGGCCACCGCGTTGTTCACCAGGTTGATGAGGGCCCGCTTCATCTGGTCCTGGTCCAACGTGATGGGGGGGAGGGCGGGGTCCAGGTCGGTGCGGAGCTCGATCCCGCGCCCCAGGCCGGAGTAGAGGCGGACCACGCTGGCGATGACGGGGTGCAGGTCCCCGGGCCGAGGCGCGGAGGCGGGCATCCGGGCGTAGCGGGAGAACTCGTCCACCAACCCCTGCAGCCCGTCCACCTCTTGGATGATGGTCCGCGTGCACTCGTCGAAGACCCGCTCGTAGTCGGGCGCCCGCTCGCTGAACTTCTTCCGGAGCCGCTGGGTGGAGAGCTTGATGGGCGTGAGGGGGTTCTTGATCTCGTGGGCGATGCGCCGGGCCACCTCCCGCCAGGCCATGGCCTGCTGGGCCCGGAGGAGCTGCGTGATGTCGTCCACCACCACCACCATCCCCAGGTAGGTGCCGGCCTTGTCGGTGAGGCTCCGGATGTTCAGCACCAGCGTGAGCACCTGCCCGTTGCGGGAGACGGCCACCTGCTCGTCCATGCTCCCCTGCCCCCCCACCGCCATCCGTTCGATGAGGTGCCGGATCGGCGCCGCTTCCGGCTCGGGGAAGCAGTCCGTGTAGTGGCGCCCCAGGACGCCGGGAGGGTCCAGGCCCAGGATCCGGGCGGCGGCGGGGTTCATGGTGTTGACGGCCCCCGCCGCGTCCAGGGAGAGGACGCCCGCGGCCAGGCTCTCCAGGACCCGTTCCATGTAGGCCCGCCGCTGCTCCAGCTCCACGTTGGTCCGCTGCAGATCCAGGTTGGCATCCGTCAGCTCCGCCTTGCTCCCCAGCAGGTCCCCCGTCATCCGGTTGAAGGAGTCCACCAGGATGCCGATCTCGTCGTCCGCCTGCACCTGAACACGGTAGTTCAGGTTCCCGGCCGCCACCGCCCGCGTCGCCTCCGCGAGCTGCTGGATGGGGGCGGTGATTCCCCGGGCCAGGTGGACGGCGGTCCAGATGGCCGCGAAGAAGATCACGAGGGTCACCATCAGGAAGAGCATGACGTAGATCCCCTTGAGGGGGTTCTTCAGCATCCTGAGCTGCTTGTACTCCTTGATCCCCACGGCGATGTCCGCCGCCTTGTCCGCCAGCCCGGCGGGGACATAGGCGCTCACCGCCACCGCCCCCAGGATCTGCCCGCCCGGCCCCCGGCCCACGACCGGCACGACCCCGCGGATGAGGTCCCCCGCCTCCAGCTTCTGGATGAGGGACTGGCTCTTCCCCTGGAGCGCCTCCTCCACCAGCCGGGAGGCGGCGGTGAGGCGCACCCCTTCGGGACCGCCCGGCTCCTCCACCCGGGTGAGCTCCCGCCCCCGCCGGTCGAAGATCTGGAGGCTGCTCAGCCGATGCTCCACCAGTTTTTCGCGGGCCAACCGGGCGAGCTCCTCCCGACCCTCTTCCCCCAACAGCTCGGCCGCCACCGCCCCCTGCCCGAACTGCTGCCCGGCGTTCAGGACCCGGTCCTGGGTGATCCGGTAGTAGGTCTGGGCCACCTCGAGCGCGTTCTGCAGGGAGGTCTCCACCTGGATGTTGAACCAGCTGTCCACGCTGGTGGTGATGAGGTTGCTGGCCACCAGGAAGAGGAGGAAGGCGGGCAGCAGCGAGAGGGACAGGAAGGCCACCACCAGCTTGGTCCGGAAGCGGGCGCCCAGGAGGTTGTTCCGGCGCTCCATGTAGATCTTGAAGAGGCTCCGGAAGACCAGCAGGACCAGGACCAGCAGGAGGAGCAGGTTGACGTTCACCAGGGCGAAGACGAGGATGTTGGAGGCGATGGGGCTCGGGACGGAGAGCTGGTGGATGAACACCTGGACGGCCGTCAGGACCGTCACCGCCGTCAGGGCGGCGACGATGACCAGGCGGGTCCGGCGGCGGCGCTTTTCCTCCAGGGCTGTCTGTGGGTCCATCCCGGCCCTCCTCAGCGGCTCACCCGGAAGAGGGAGGACGCCGCCCAGGGGGTGTCGAAGTTGAAGAAGGAGACGAAGAAGAGCAGGTAGTTGAACGGGAAGACGAGGCTCACGGACCGGATCTCCGCCTTCACCTGGACGTAGTAGCGCTCCTCCGGCTGCAGGAGCCGCCGGGAGGCCAGGGTCACCCCCGTCAGCTCTGCCATCCACCGCTTCACCTCGCCGTAGGACTTGGTCAGCCGGGTGCTGTTGCGCCGGCCGTCATCCCGCACGAACTGGAACTCGTCCTTCAAGAGATCGTAGGCCACGCTCTGCCGCACCGTCAGGGCCGCCACCTCCGCGTCCGGGAGGAAGGCCCGCTGCCGCATGAGGCGCAGCTGGTAGGTGAAGGTGGTCGGCACCCCGTTGACGATGCTCTCCTCGATCTCCGGGGTGAAGGCCTCCTCGAGTGTGGCGAAGACCACCAGCTGGTCGGAGGCCTGGGTGACGATGATGTCGGTGATGCGGGCGCCAGCCGCCTGGGCTGACGGCCAGGGGGCGAGGAGGATGACCAGCCAGCAGCAGAGGAGAATCGCGGGGAGTCGGGGCCGCAACCGCCTGCGCCTCTTCCGAAGGGGGCCGCCCGGCCGCGGGCCGGGCTGCCCAGGTCCCCCCCGGCGTGCCGCGCGGCGGCCCGGGGCACACCGCCACCTTGACTATAACCAAAGGGGCCCGGGTTGGCAAGGTGGAAGAGGGGGGTTACAGCGCCGCGGGGGAGACGGGCTCGGGCGTGAGGAGGGGGGGCTCCCAGGCCGGCTCGGTCGCGGCCGCCGCCGCCTCTGCCGCCCGGTGCTGCCGGAGGATCTCCCGGGCCAGCTGGCTGTGCAGGGCGTGGCCGGCCCCGTGGGCCGTCACCTTCCCCTGGACCGGCCGCCCCAGGAGGTACAGGTCACCGATGAGATCCAAAACCTTGTGGCGGATCATCTCGTCCTCGAAGCGGAGGGCCTCGTTGAGGACCCCCTCCTCGCCGATGACCACCGCGTTCTCCAGCGACCCCCCCAGGGCCAGACCCTGGCTCCAGAGGTACTGGACGTCCCGGAGGAATCCGAAGGTCCGGCTGGGCGCCACCTCCCGGACGAAGGTCTCCCGGTTCACCGTGAGGACGACCCGCTGGGCCGGGAGCTTCGGGTGGCCGAAGGTCATCGTGTACTCCACCACCAGACGGCCGGCCGGCTCGATGCGGATCCACCGATCCCCGGCCCGAACGGTGATGGGCCGCTGCACCCGGATCGGCGACTTGCGGAGGAGGTAGCGGCGGATCCCAGCGGTCTTCAGCAGGGCAACGAAGGGGGCGGCGCTCCCATCCAGGATGGGAACTTCGGGACCCGTGAGGCGGACGCGGAGGTTGTCCACGCCGAGGCCGGACAGGGCAGCCATCAGGTGCTCGATCGTCTTCACCTGGACGCCGTCCCGGGCGAGCGTGGTCGCGTAGTAGACGTCCACCACGTGCTCCGGGCGGGCCGGGATGGTGGGGGCGCCGGGGAGGTCCGCTCGCTCGAAGGTGATCCCGCTCCCGGGAGGAGCCGGGAGAAGCGTGAGCTCGACCGCCTTCCCCGTGTGAAGCCCGATGCCCCCGATGCTCACGGGGCGGCGGATTGTCTTCTGGTGGCTCACTGGCGCCCTTCCTAACCTTCGTGGCGTCGTACCTTCAGCCTGGGGATGGATTAGACCCGACCCCATCAGTGCAAGCCGAGGACCAAGGGACCCCGCTCATCCCCAGCATACGCTGAATAGCGTGGAATTCAGAAGTTACGGTTTCCCCTCCCCAGGGGGGTGTCCTCCAGTGGGTGGCTGCTCTGCCACGGCCGCTGTGGCCTTCCTGCAACCGGGGAGCTTCTGTGTGGCCGGATGGCCACAGGGTTCAGCGGGCCAGAGCCCGGCGCAGGATCCGCGCGAGGACGGACTCGCAGGGGAGCCCCTGGACCGGGGCCAGGTAGGCATCCAGGATCACCTGGGGAGGGGGCTCGACCGGAGGGGGGGGAGGAGGGGCCAGTGGGAGGACGGCGACCGGGGGAAGCGTCTCCACACGGAAGAAAAGATCCTGAACCAGGGGGTCGCCGAGGCGCCGGTTCAGCGCCTCGATGAGGCGGGGCTTCAGCATGGTGAGCTGCTGGAGCCAGACGCTGTCCGCGACCAGGACGGTCAGGCGGCCCCGGGAGATCCGGCCGGGACGCGTCCGCTGCGCCACCTCCTGCCCGACCACCTCGGGCCAGAGGCCCTCCAGGCTGGCCGCCTTGAGGGGCCGCTCCAGGTCCAACGCCCGGAGGGTTTCGGCGAGGACGATCCGGAGCGGCGTCGGTGCCCGGGGCGGGCTCACCGCCGGCTCCCCGCCGCCAATCCCTCGTCAATCGCCAGGTTCGCCAGGCGATCCGCCTCGGCGTTGGCCTCGCGGTCCACGTGCGTGAAGCGGACCTGCTCGAGGGTCTCCAGGAGGCGACGGACGGCACGGTGGAGCGCCAGCAGCCCGGGGTGCTTGACCCGGTAGGCCCCCGTCATCTGCCGGACGAGGAGCTCGGAGTCGGAGCGCACCTCCACCCTCCGGTACCCCAGCGCGGCCGCCCGTTCCAGGCCCAGCAGGAGCGCCTGGTACTCGGCCGCGTTGTTCGTCGCCCGCCCCAGGTACCGGGTGCGCTCCTCGCGCCCCCCGTCCGTGTCCTCCAGGATGACCCCGCAGCCGGCTGGCCCGGGATTCCCCCGAGAGGCCCCGTCGATCCGGAGGATGGCGGCCGCCGGGCGCCTCCCCATCTTATCCCTTCCAGTAGAGGATGCGCTGGCAGTTGGCGCAGGTCATGAGCACTTCCCCCTTCCGGACCTCGGTCTGGGCCTGGGGGGTGAGGGCCACGAAGCAGCCGCTGCAGGAGCCGTCCTTCGCGGGGACCACCGCGAGGCCACCCCGGCTCTTGAGGAGGCGGCTGTAGCTCTGGAGGAGGCCGGCCTCGACCCGGCGGGCCTGGCCGGCCCGCTGCCTGGTGAACTCGGCCACCTCCTGCTGGAGCCTGGTGAGCTCGACTTCCTTGGCCGCCCGGAGGCGGGCGAACTCCGTCTCCCGCTCCCGGAGGTCCCCCTCCCGCCCCGCCACCGTCCGGGTGGCCTCCTCGATCTGGTCAAAGAGGAGGAGGATCTCCTCCTCCAGGGCGGACTGCTTGGCCTTCAGCAGCTCGATCTCCTTCAGGACGGCGCTGTACTCCTCGTTCTTCCGGATCTCCCAGAGGCGCGCCTGCTTCTCCTTCGCCTGCTCCTCGACCTGCTTGAGCTCCCCCTCCTTGAGGCGGCGGCTCTTCTCCAGCTGGGCGTGGGCCTCCCGGGCCGCCTCGCGGGCGCCCCGCGAGGCGTGGAGCCTGCTCTCCAGTTCCTGGATGAGGGGGGGGATGGCGCGGGCAGCGGCCTCCAGGGTGGCAATCCGCTGGTCCAGTTCCTGAAGGGCGATCAGGTCCTCGACCTCTGGCAAGGACACGCTGCCTCCGGTCCGGCGCGAGGAGGCCCCGGGCGGCTGCTCTGCCCCGGGCCCCGAGACTGGTGGGCCCACCTGGATTCGAACCAGGGCCTGGCCGGTTATGAGCCTGACAGTCTGCGCCGGTCGGTTCAAGATATTCGCACAGTTGCTAGGGCCGGTCAACGCCGGTGGCTGTAGAAATGGCTGTTGACCGCTCCGCAGCCGCCCTCAGGTCGCCCCGGGTCAGGTGGACATACCGCTC
>JBOHQK010000094.1:0-4157 GCA_050732195.1 Methylomirabilales bacterium (SeqCode) | reverse complement strand
AGGCCCAGGCCGTCTATGAAAATAAACAGCACACCCATGCTGGAGCACCGCGAGGCGGCGACGTGTCCCAGGATAGAGGAGGGGCAGGGCCCTGTAAAGTGCTAGGGTGACTCCAACGAATTGCACCGAGGATGACAGCCGAGCCGCGGGTGGCGCCGCGCGCGGCCGCCGAGCGGCCGGGCGGAGTGGGACCCCCTCGGCCTCCTGCCGCAATTCCGCGAATTGGGGAAGGGGCTGAGCGGGTGACGCGGCCCGGCCGCGAGTGGGGCACGCCGGCGACAGGACCCGCGGCAGAGCGGTATGTCAGGAGTGGGCCGGATTCCTTGGCCCGGCACTACGGGTGGGGGGCGAGCGTTACCTGGAGCGGGCCCGCGCCGCGCCGGGGGGGCTCCGCTGCGAAGCGGATGGGGCCGAACCAGGCCACGGCCCGCGAGCGCGTGTGCTGGGAGTTGATCAAGAGGGAGACCTTGCCCACGCGGGGCGGCTCCTCGTGGAAGAGGCGGCGGTAATCCTCCCGGATATTCCGGGTCTCCTCGATCCACCGGCCAGTCTTGGCCGGACCACTCTCCACCACCACAATCCGGGCGAGGGACGTGGTGGCGCTGACGAGGCTGCTCCCCGCGGGCGCGGTGGCGTCCCAGACGTAGCCCAGGACCCGGCTCCGGAGCATGGCCGGGAACCGGGGGAAGACGACGTAGAGCTGGGCCGCCTGGTCATCCGCCTCCCGCCGGCGGACATCCCCCCCCTCCGGGAGAACATCCACCCGCCAGGTCCAGGTCAGGTACGGGAACTCCGCCAGGTCCACCTCCACGTTCCGGTGCAGGGCGAAAGAGGTCTCCTCGCTCTCCAGGCGGATCACACCGGTCCCCCGCACCTGGGCCACCCTGAAACGGGCGGGTCCGCTGAACTCCTGAAGCCGCCATTCCTGTGGCGGAGCCGCTGCGTTCGGCCCCGGGAGGAAGGCAAGGGAGAGCCCGGGGATCACCCGGGTGGAGGAATCCAGGGCAGGGGGGGACGGGGCGAGCCCCGAATGGACAGGGGACCCTGTAGGACGGGCCGGAGCAGCCTCCCGCTCCGGCACGGCCGCCTGCGGCACCCCCACCTCGGGGAGCGGGGAAGCCGGGGGGATCAGCGTCGGCCGTTCAGCCCGGCCCGGCTCCAGGAGAGCAGGCGAGGCAACCCGGGAGGTGCCGCCCTCCTCCCCCTGGCTCTCGCTCCCCTGAGAGGTCCAGCTCAGGATCACCAGAAGCACAATGAGGGCGCTTGCCCTCGGCAGGGGAGGGTGCAGCCAACTCGGCGCCTGTGAGGAAACCGGTCGTGCAGCCATTATGCACCGACAGGCTTGCAAGGCCCATTCCAGGCCCTGCCCCCCTACGGTGCTGGCCGCTCCTCACTAGCCGCCTCGAGGCGCTTGGCCTCCTCCCACAGGAGATCCATCTCCTCTAAGGTGCTGTCCCGAGGGCTCTTCCCCCGCTTCGCCAGGGCTGCTTCGATGTACTGGAACCGGCGGATGAAACGCTCTGTCGCGGCCGTCAGGACCATCTCAGGGTTCACGCCGACAAAACGTGACAGGTTGACGAGGCCGAAAAGCAGGTCGCCGAACTCCGGTCCGACTCGGGCGGGATGCCCGGCTGCCAGCGCGCTCCGCAGCTCGGCCCACTCCTCCTCCACCTTGGCCAGAACCGGGGGAAGCGCGGGCCAGTCGAACCGCGCCCGTGAGGCCTTCTCCTGCAGGCGGTGGGCCCGAAGCAGCGCCGGAAGGGTCCGCGGGACCCCCGCGAGGGCCGAGGCCGGTTCCCCGTTTATCTCCCGTTCGTGCTGCTTGATCGCCTCCCAGCGGGCCAGGACCTCGTCGGCGGTCTTGGCGTCCGCCGCGCCGAAGACGTGGGGGTGGCGCCGGACGAGCTTCTCGGTGATGCCCCGCAGGACGTCGGCGATGGTGAACTGCTCGGCCTCCGCGGCCATCTGGGCGTGGAAGACCACCTGGAGGAGGAGGTCCCCGAGTTCCTCCCGGAGTCTGGCCGCCTTTCCCTCCCCGATCGCCTCCAGGACCTCGTACGTCTCCTCCAGCAGGTACGGGGCGATGGAGGACGGACTCTGCTCCCGGTCCCAGGGGCAGCCGCCCGGCCCCCGCAGGCGGGCCATGATGGCGACCAGCGCGGCGAACAGCGGACCCGGCTCCTCCGGCATGCGCTCCTCCCGCCCGCGTCCGGTCCTCCTGGCGCGGGTCGGCGGATTATAGCGCGCCCGCCGGGACGGCGAAAGGGCCGCCATCCCCCTTGACAGGCCCCGGAGACCCCGCTAGGGTTACACCTGAAAAAGTTTTTCATCTAGGGGGACCGGTGCCGAGCAGGGGCGCGACGGGGCTGGAGCGGCTGCGGGCCGGGGGATTCAGGCTCACCCGGCAGCGGGCGGCGGTCCTGGCGGTCATCGAGGGGAGCGAGGGGCACCTCGGGGTCCGGGAGGTGCTCAGGGCGGTCCGCCGGAACGGCCGCCGGATCGGGCTGACCACCGTCTACCGGACCTTGGAGTTGCTCGCCCACCTGCAGCTCATCCGGAAGGTCCACCTGAGGGATGGTTGCCAGCGGTACGTGGGCGCGCGGGCCGTCCACGGTCACCACCTGATCTGCTCCCGGTGCGACCGCGTGGTCGAGTTCAGCGACTGCCGCCTGGGGGCCTTCATCGAGAGCGTGGCCGAGCGGACCCAGTTTGTGATCGAGGACCACTGGCTGGAGCTCTTCGGCCGCTGCAAGGGGTGCCGGAGCACCCGGGGCCGGGTCCGCCGGCCAGGCGGGGTCAAGGAGAGGGGCATCCCCCCCGATCCGTCTGTCTTCTAGGGAAGTCGAGCTCGCCATAGACGGGCTCACGAGCAGCGAGGCCCGAAGGGGTAAGAGGATGGTCTATCTCTACGCCATGATTGCGGGGTCGTTCGACCTGCTGGCCGGGTGGCTCACCCTCCAGGAGCGGGCAAAGTGGATCCAGCCGCGATACATCATCGCCTTCGCGGCCGGGGTGCTCCTGGGCGTGACGTTCTTCGACATTCTCCCCGAGGCCGATCTGAAGTCCGACGCGCCCTTCTTGGCGTTGGGCTTTGTGACGTTCTACGTGCTCGAAAAACTGATGATGATCCATGCCTGCGGGGAGAGCGAGTGCGACACTCACCATATTGGTCCCATCGCGGTCCTGGGAATGGCCCTCGACAACGTCGTCGATGGGGCGGGGATCGCGGTGGGCTACCTGATCGATCCTCTCCTCGGATTGGCCATCACGGTCGCCGTGGCCCTCCATGAAATTCCCCAGGGGATGACGTCTGCGCTGATCATGCGAGGGGCGATGTGGAGCCGGCCCGCAATGCTCCTCGCCCTGGGGCTCACCGGTCTCCTCTATCCTGTGGGAGCGCTCCTCGCCGGCCTGATCCCCGAGGGGTTTCATCAGAAGATGCTGGCCTTTATCGCTGGTGACTTCATTTACCTCGGGGCCGGGGACCTGCTGCCCGAAGCGCATCGCAGATTCAATTGGAAAGTGATCCTCTCGGTAATTGCGGGGATGGCCCTTATGGTCCTCCTCGGGCTGCTGGTACCGATCGTCTAAGCGGTCCCCACGCGTTCCTTTCGGTCGCCGGCCTTCGGCCCGGCCGCGGGACCCGCGCCGTGCTGGCCCTCTCTCTCCTCGCCCTGCGCCTCTTACCGCGCCGCGCCTCCTGGCAGCAGCCCCGGGGGCGCCGGGTGCAGGATGGAACGGGCCTTGCACTTTTTGGGGGCCCGGGGGTGCCTGATGCTTTTCAGCACAGCCGTCGCCTGTTTTCTCCTGCTCACCCTCCTGGTGGCCGGGCCGGCCGCGGGGGAGGAGCCCCTTTACATCGCCCAGGACGGGCGGGGGGTCCCCCTCTTCACCAACATCCCCCGGCACGCCCTGGGCCAGCGCCTCCCGCCCGTGCCGGCGGACGAGGGGGCGCGGCGCCGCTTCCGGCCCCTCATTGAAGCGGCCGCCACGGGGGAGGGCATGGACCCCCGGCTCCTCACCGCCATCATCCAGGTGGAATCGGCCTTCAACCCCGGCGCCACCAGCCGGCGCGGCGCGCAGGGCCTGATGCAGCTCATGCCGGCCACGGCCACGGGCTACGCCGTGCGTGATGCCTACGACCCGGCGGAGAATAT
>JBOHQK010000093.1:0-3977 GCA_050732195.1 Methylomirabilales bacterium (SeqCode) | reverse complement strand
GGGTGAGGCCGAGGAGGAGGCGGACGGCGGCGATGAGGAGGACCTCGGCGACAAAGAGGAAATCCAGGATCGCCCCTAGGGCGAGCACGCCGGGGATCGCCGCCAGGAGCGGGGCGGGGGGGAGGTCCCGGGCCCGGAGCGGCTCGGCCCACCAGCCGAGCAGCAGGAGGAGGGCTGCCGCGCTCGTCAGAGGGAGCGGGAGCTCCCCCGTGAGCCAGAGGGCGATGAGGCCGTCGCCGGCCAGCAGGAAGAGGACCAGCTTGAGGGCGGGCCCGAACGCCATCGTCACTGTCCCCGAGGCTGGCCCGCCCCGAGCGCGAGGCGAAGGGCGCCGGGTCCTCCGCCCGGAACCAGTGTCTCCCCCGAACCGGGCAGGCCGTCCCCCGCCGGGTCGAGGAGGGCCAGCTCCCGGAGGATCCGGTCTGCGTGCCGCTCCCCTGTCCCCCAGGGCACCTGGCGCCGGCCCGCCAGGAGGCGGACCGCCGCGCCCAGGGCGCACGCGGCGAGGGCCGCCCCCGCCGCCCGGCTCACGTCCGCTTCCACCGCCTCCGGGCTTCCGCCGGGAGCCCGCTCCAGGATGATGGTGAGGCTCCTGCCGGTCTCCGCCGCCGTCTCCCGCAGCATGAGGCGGCCCGCCTTCGCCGTGACGCGCCAGTGGATGAGGCGCATGTCCTCGCCCGGCCGGTACGGGCGGAGGTCGAAGAGTTCGCCGCCGGCCCCCCGCCTGTGTGCCGCCTGCCGCTCCCCCGTCGCCTCCGCCGGGACCGCCGGAGGGGGGGCCAAGGCCGGATAGACCAGGATCGGCCGCGAGGGCGCGGCGGGGGCGCTCTTGGCGAAGAGGCCGAAGGGGTACCGGGTCCCCAGGCGGATCGCCGGGAGCATGTGGAGGCCCCGGCGCGGGAAGCAGGGCTGGAGCGTCGCCGTGGCCGCCTCCCCAGGACCCAGGCGCAGGAAGCGTGGGCCGCCGCTCTCCCCGGTCAGGCGCACCTGCAGGGCGTAGGAGGGGAGGCGCGCCTTGCCGTTCCGGACCGTGACCCGGATGGCCGCCGGCGTGCCGGCGAAGCACCGGCGGGGGAGCTGGACGGCAACCCGGACCTTCCGGAATCCCTGCTCCGAGAGGAAGCCTGAGAGGACGATCAGGCTGAGGAGCAGGGCGAGGGCGAGGTAGAGGAGGTTGTTCCCGGAGTTGAGCGCGGTCAGCCCCAGGAGGAAGGTGAGACCGAGGAAGGCCCACCCCTCCCGGGTGGGGCGGAGGGCGCGGGGGAAGGAGCCGGGCCGCATGGGCACCCCGGTTACGGGACCGGGATCTCTTCCAGGAGGGCCGTGAGGGCCGGCCCGGCTCCCCCCGCCGCCTCGCCCCGCGCGCTCGGCAGGAGGCGGTGGGCCAGAACCGGGATGACCAGCCCCTTCACGTCGTCGGGGAAGCAGTAGGACCGTCCGGCCAGGAGCGCCGCGGCCTGGGCCGCCCGGAAGAGCGCACGGGCGGCGCGGGGGCTGGCCCCGAG
This sequence comes from Methylomirabilales bacterium (SeqCode), assembly GCA_050732195.1. Taxonomy (GTDB): domain Bacteria; phylum Methylomirabilota; class Methylomirabilia; order Methylomirabilales; family JACPAU01; genus JACPAU01. The sequence goes on along the minus strand of JBOHQK010000093.1, from coordinate 2,472 downwards.
GGCGAAGGCGTCGCTGCTCCGGGTAGCCTGGGCGATGGTCATCACGTACCCCACGATGGCCGGGTCCACCTGCACCCGCTCGGCTGTCTCCTGGAGGCGGCAGACCTCCGCGGCCGAGAGGACCGGGGGCAGGTCCGGGAGGACGCCGCCCGCCTCCCCCGTCACGATGCGCCGCTCGGCCTCGGCCGCGGGGTAGCCGATCTGGATCCGCATCAGGAAGCGGTCCATCTGGGACTCGGGGAGCGGATGGGTCCCGTGATATTCGAGGGGGTTCTGGGTCGCGATCACCATGAAGGGTCGGGGGAGCGGGTGGGTCTGGTGGTCCAGCGAGACCTGCGCTTCGTTCATCGCCTCCAGGAGGCAGGACTGGGTCTTGGGGCTGGTCCGGTTGATCTCGTCGGCCAGGACGATGTGGGCGAACAGCGGGCCCGGCCTGAACTCAAAGGTCCCGGCCTGGGCGTTGAAGATGTTGACCCCGAGGATGTCGGAGGGGAGCAGGTCGCTGGTGAACTGGATCCGCTGGAACGTGCAGCCAAGCGAGCGGGCCAGTCCCTGGGCGAGCGTGGTCTTCCCCACCCCCGGGACATCCTCGATGAGGAGGTGGCCCCGGGCGAGGAGCGCGATGAGGGCGAGCCGGACCTGGTCCGGCTTGCCCACCAGCACCCCCTCGAGCTGCGTCCGGAGGCGGGCGAGGGTCTCGGAGGGCACGGGGGAGGGAGAGGGGGTCACGCAGGCTCCTTGTGCAAAGACTGGCAGCGCCCAGAAATCGCGAGCACACGATCAAGAGGAGCAATAATCGTACCAGGGGGCGAGGCGATTTTCCTTGAACGGGGGTAGGCGCGGCCATATCATGAGCGCCCCCGCCGGGAGGCCTCATGCGCCACTGGGCAATCGCATTCGGGATCGGGCTCGCCCTGGGGATCTCCGGGACCGCGCTCCTCCCCCTCTTGCTCGGTCCGTACCTGCCCGGGGCCTGGCGGCCCGCGCAGACCCTCATCGTCGGGGAGGTTCTCCAGAAGGTGGAGCGGGAGGCGCAGGTGCGCCTCGTGGTGGACACGGAGTGGGGGGCCCTGCTGGCCACCTTCACGGGCGAGGCCGCCGAGAAGGTCCGCGTTCTGGTGGACGAGGGGGACGAGATCGCCTTCGTCCTGGGGGCCTACCAGCCCTTCGTGGAGAACCCGGAGATTGCCCGGGTTCTCAAGGGTGGGGCGCAGGAGCAACCGCCGGCCTCGGGCGGTCAACCCGGCTAATCCCTATTTTTACTCCGGGCAGTGTTTCCCGGGTATTCTGCCAGGCGCTCTCCGCCTCTTGAAATGTCCCCCTCCCTCCCGTCCCATGATGGCCTGCCCGCGCTGCCCAGGGGGCGCATCCGGCTCCAGAGCGCCCCTGCCTGCCCCACCACCCGGAGCGAGAGGAGGAGACCCGGAGAGGAGCACCGGGTGGTGGTCAGGGCGCTCGGCGGAGGTTGAAGGAGAGACGCTACTGGTGGGGCGCGGGGAGAAGAGTGCCGGGCAACGGGAGGCCTCCAAGGATCAGGCCGCCACGGCGAGCCTTCACCCCTTCGGCTCCCACTCCGGGCGGAAGCGCTCGAGCGGGTAGAACTCGTAGCGCAGGGTGAGGGCGCGGATCTTCTCGGGCACGTCGAACTCGACCCGGAAGATGAGCGGGAGGCTCACCTCCTCGCCCGGCGCCAGGGTCTGCTGGAGGAAGCAGAAGCACTGCACCACCGTCAGGAACTTGGCCGCTTCCGCCGGCAGGGTGAGGTGCCGGGCCTTCCCCGTCACGGTCTCCTTCCCCACGTTCTTGACCCGGAACGTTGTCTGGACCGTCTCCCCGGGCGGGACGCGCATCAGGGGCCTGGACGGGGCGAACGCAAAGGGGAGCTCCTCCATCACCGCGGCCTCCAGGCGCACGGCGACGGCCTCCGCGAAGTTCAGGAGGACGCCCCAGCGCTCCCCCTCCCTGAGGAGGGAGACGCGCTCCTCACCGATGACGACCGGGAACTGCCCGGAGGCGCCCAGGGCGGCCACCTCCCGGAGGAGGCGCGCCTTCCCCTCCGTGGTCAGGTCGGGCTTCTCGGCCTCGTCCAGGAGCCTCTCGATGAGCGGGGCGCTGGCGTCCGGGAGCGTGAGGTGCACGGTGACGGTCGCCCGGTCCCCCTCGATCTCCACCTGCCGCTCTCGGAACCGGATGAGGTCGGCGAGGCGCCGGCCCAGCTCCAGGGGGAAGCCCGCGAAGCCCAGGTTCTCCTCCACGTACTCCGCCTTGGACTTCAGGCGCTGGTCGGCGGCGGCCAGGAACCGGTAGGCGGTGGCGTAGTCCCGCGCGTACAGGCCCCGGATGTAGCCGCGGACCGCCTCGGCCGCCGGGGCAGTCCCGGTCGCGGCGGCCGGGTGCGGAGCGGCCCGCTCCGGGGCCGGGGCGGGCGCGGGGGCGCAGGCGGCGAGGAGGAGGGCGAGGCAGGCGCAGAGG
>JBOHQK010000092.1:0-4251 GCA_050732195.1 Methylomirabilales bacterium (SeqCode) | reverse complement strand
ACGTCGCCTCACGTCGTTCTCGGTCGTCGGCGGTCCTCAACGTACCAGGGCGTACGCCTCCGGCCGCCTCCTCCCTCTGGCCTCGTGATGCTCGTCATTTGGCCCGGCACCCTGGCCGTGAGGACCGGCCGGTCGGCCGCTGCTGCGGGGGGAGGGGGTGGCGGGCCAAATGACGAGCATCACGAGGCCCGAGGGAGGAGGCGGCCGGAGGCGTACGCTCGGGTACGCTCCGGACCGCCGACGACCGAGAACGACGTGAGGCGACGTCAGTCGGCTCGGCACCAATCGGCGCGGGGGATGCGCGCCTGGCTCAGTAGCCGATATGGATGCCCCAGATCTCCGCAAGCCAGTACCAGAGGGTGGACGTGGCGAAGGTGCCCGCTGTGGCCAGGAAGAGGGCCACCCCCAGGGGGTTCAGGAGACGGCCGAGGGGGGAGAGCCACCGAGTCCCGGCGACCTTCGCCCCGACCAGCAGGAGCGTGAGGCCTCCCAGGAGCGCGTGGGCGAGGACCCGCGGGGAATTGCGGTCCACCGTGGCTTCGGTCAGACAGTAGTAGGTGATCCCCACAAAGAGCACCAGGGCCACAAGCCCCTGCAGCCGGTGCCACCGGATGAGGGCCGCGGACCTCAGGGGGAGGAGGCGATGCTTGCCCATCACCTGGAGCATCGTCAGGACATTGCCCAGGGCCAGGAGGAAAACCACGGTCGTGGCCACGCTCTTCCAGAACACCACATCCATCCGCCACCTCCCCTCGACCCCGCGCGCGCAGGAGGCGCCAGGCCTCGGCGCCCACGGGCCCGCGTCCTCATCGCGCGAGGTGGGCCTCCACGCGTTTGATGAACTCTCCGAGCAGCATCCGGCCCACCCCGGCAAGCATCCGCTGTCCCACGCTCGCGATGAGGCCGCCCACCTGTGCGTCGGCGTCAATCGCGAGGGTCGTCCCGGCGGGATCCTCGCCCAGGCGGACCACCGCCTCCCCTCGTACAAAGCCGGAGCTCCCCGTCCCCTCGATCAGGAGCCGGCACCGGGAGGGGGGGTCCTGGTCCAGGATCCGGAGGCGGCCCGTGTAGGTCCCCCTGACCGCGGCGGCGCCGATCGTGAGGGTCGCCTCATACATGTCGGGCCCCACCTGCGTTAGCCGCTCGCAGCCCGGGAGGCACTGCCGCAGCTCCTCCGGGGTCAGGAGGAGCTCCCAGAGCCTCTCGCGCGATACCGGAAGGGTGTACGTGGCCTGGAACTTCACCGGGAGGCTCCGGGGATCAGGCCAGGCCCAGGAGGCGGGCCGCGTTCTCGTAGAGGAGTTTCTGCTTCGTCGCCTCGCTCCAGGGGAGGCTGCGGATGGTCTCGATATTCTTCCGGATGTCCGGGACCCCGGGCCAGTCCGAGCCGAAGAGCCACTTCTCGGCGAGCCGCTCGAACTCCGGGAAGTAGGTGGGGAGCTTCTGGGGTGGCAGGCCCGCCACGTCCAGGTAGACGTTCGGGTGCAGGCGCGCCAGGGCGAAGGCGCGGTCGTACCAGAAGGGTCGCCCGCAGTGGGCCATCACGATGGGGAGGTCGGGGAAGTCCACCGCCACGTCATCCAGGAAGAGCGGGTCGCCGTACTTCAGGCGGGAGCCCGGGAAGACGGAGGAGCCCGTGTGGAGCATGACGGGGATGCCCAGCTCCCGGCAGGCGGCGTAGAGGGGGTATACCATGGGGTCGTTGGGATAGAACATCTGGTAGGTCGGGTACAGCTTCAGCCCCCGGCAGCCGAGGACGGTCACGGCCCGCCGGAGTTCCTTGACCGGGTCCGGAGCCGTGCGGGGGTTCACGCTGGCGAAGGGGATCAGCCGCCGGCTCCCCCGGCAGAAGGCCGCCACGTAGTCGCTGTCAATGACCCCCGTGGTGATGGGGGACATCTCGGCCAGCAGGACGGCGAACTCTACCCCGCTCTCGTCGAGAAAGGCCAGGAGCTTCTCCGGGGTGCCGTACTTGGCCACCATTTCCTCGGGGGTCTCCCCGCGTTGCCGCATCAGGAACTCGACGAACCCGGGAGTGTACGAGTGGTAGTAGGCCATGTGGATGTGAAAATCCACCACGGACATCGTGCATCCTCCTCTCGCGGAGGGGGTGTGATCCGGCGCGGGCTTCCCGGGGATCCGGCGGGTTCCCTCGGCCGCGCCCCTCACGCGGCAGTGCCCTCTAGTCCCACTTCCTCAGGTCTAGCACCCGCCTGGCCCCCTCCGGGAGCCCGGCGCCCTCCACCACCTCGACCATCACCCGGAGCTTAACCTTCTCCCGCAGGGCGAGCGCGATCCGGTCGGCCAGGCCCGGGGCGGCCGGGCCGGTCAGCAGCACCTTCACCGTCAGGACGTCATCGTGGTCCCGGTGGCTCACCACCATCTGGAACCGGGTCACCTCCGGGAAGGCGGCCAGCGCCTCCTCCACCTGCCGGGGGTGAACGAACATCCCCCGGATCTTGGGGACCTCATCCACCCGGCCCAGGATGCGGGTCAGGCGCGGCGCCGTGCGGCCGCAGGAGCACCGGGAGGGATCCAGGACCGAGAGGTCCCCCGTCCCGAAGCGGATCAGGGGATAAACCGGGTTCAGGGCCGTGGCGACCACCTCGTCCGGCTCGCCATCGGGGACGGGGCGGCCGGTCCGGGGGTCGCAGATCTGGACGACCACGGCCTCGTCCAGATGCATCCCGGCCTGGGCCGCGCACTCGTAGGCAACGCAGCCCAGATCCGCGGTGGCGTAGGCCTGGCGGACCGTGACCCCGAAGTCTTCCCGGAGCGTCTTCCGGAGGCTCTCCGAGAGGTTCCCCCCCGAGACCAGCGCCACCCGGAGGCGGAGGTCCCGTCGGGGTGCGGCCCCCCGCTCCCGCGCCTTCTCCAGTAGGGTGAGAAGGAAAGCCGGCGTGCCCACGTAACCTGTCACGGGGAGGCGCCGGAGGATGTCCGCCTGGGTCTCGGTGTTCCCCACCCCGGCCGGGAGGACGACGCACCCGATGCGCCTCAGCCCCAGATCGAGCATCATGCCGGCGGGCGTGAGGTGGTAGGCGAAGGTATTCTGGACCAGATCCCCCTTGCGGAAACCTGCCGCCACGAGCGCCCGGGCGAACCGCCAGTAGTCCGGGACGTCCCCCTCGGGGTCCAGGATGGGTCCGGGCGAGAGATAGATCCGGGCGAGGCGCTCGAGGGGGACTCCCAGGAGGCCCGCGAAGGGGGGGACCTCCTCCTGCAGGGCCGGCAGGTCGCTCTTCCGGAGGATCGGGATGGCCGTCAGGTCATCGAGGGTCCGCACGGAGCCCGGCTTGAGGCCGGCCCGGGCGAACCGGGCGCGGGTACCCGGCGCCCGGAGCGCCCGCGGCAGGATCGCGCGGAGCGCCCGCACCTGCGCCGCAGCCCGCCTGGCAGGCAGGCGGGTCTCTCGGGTTCTGTCGAGGAAGGGCCCGCCCCGGGTCACGCTCCCGACCCTCCCTACGCCCCCGCGGCGAGGGCCATCGCCGAGCGGGTGCCAGAACCCTCGTCCCCGGTCGCCTATTTCTTCGGGAAGGTGGCCTGGAAGTAGGCGAGGGAATCCCCGCGGTCACTGCTGAAGGCCGCCACCCCGTTGGTGACCGCGATCTGGAAACCGAAATCCGAGACCTTCTCCCACCACTCCTTCAACTGATCGGGGGCTTTGACCCCGGCCTGCTGGAGGCGGAAGCCGCCGGTCACGAGGAGACTGAGGGCCGCGGTATAGGCGTCGAAGGTGGCGTGGACGCGGAGCTGGTTCGTCGTCCGCGGCGGGATGGACATCTTCTCGTAGACGTTGACGGTGTTCAGCTCGAACCCGGGCTCAAAGGCGATGGTGAACCGGAGTTCTTCCAGCGTGACGATCGTGTCGTTGGGATTCTCGACGCCGAAGATGAAGGCCAAGTCCAGCGGGCTGCCGCGCCGTTCCTTCGTGTCGAGGTAGAAGGGCCAGTAGTGGGCAATCTCCACCCGCTGCAACTCGACCTTTGGCTGCTGGACCGGCCCGCCGGCCGTCCCTGGCATGGTCGCGCAACCCGACAGCCCCCCGAGTCCCGTTACGGCCATCAACCCACCTGCGAGGAGCGCACGTCGCATCGTTGTTCTCCCTTCTCCCGGCTGGAGGTTAGGTGAGCCACCGCTTCCGGCGCTTGTAGTGCTTGAGGTCTCGGAAGCTCTTCCTCGCCCCGAGCTCGGTCAACCCGAGATAGAAGTCCCGGATATCCGGATTCTCCCTCAGCGTCGCCGCCGACC
>JBOHQK010000091.1:0-9291 GCA_050732195.1 Methylomirabilales bacterium (SeqCode) | reverse complement strand
CATCTCCGGGATGGAGACCGGCGGGCAGCACCCGTTCATCGGCACCGGCGACGGCGGCCTCCAGGGCCGGGCGCTCAGGGATGTCCTGCGGCAGTAGCGCCTAGTGCCGGGCCAACTGACGTCGCCTACACACGAGGCCCAATCCGTTGGAGTCAGACTAGGCGGGCCAACGAATTGCACCGAGGATTGCAGCCGGGCGGCGGGTGGCGCCGGGCGCGGCCCCCGAGCGGCCGGGCCGAGTGGGACCCCCTGGCCTCCTGCCGCAATGCAGCGCATTGCGGGAGGGGCTGAGCGGGTGACGACGCCCGGCCGCGAGTGGGGCACGCCGGCGACAGGACCCGCGGCAGCACGGTCTCTCAGGATTGGGCCGCATGACTTGGAGCGGCACTAGGGGGGCCGACGGGGCGAGGCCCGCCGGATCTTCACCTTCAGGATGCTCCGCCGGTCCGCCTCGGTCACCAGGAATTGGATCCCTTCCGCGGTGATCTCCTCGCCCGGCTCCGGGATCTTCTGGAGCAGGGCGAGGAGGTAGCCGGCCAGGGTTTCGTACTCCCCCTTCGGCACCTGCAGCCCCGTCTCCTCGTTCAGCCTCTCCACCTCGATGCGGGCGTCCACCAGCCAGGCGCCGTCCGGAAGCCGGCGGATGGCGGGGATTGCGTCGTCATCCTCATCCTCGATCTCGCCCACCAGCTCTTCCAGCAGATCCTCCAACGTCACAATTCCCACCACCCCTCCGTACTCGTCCACCACCATCGCCATCTGGGTCCGCGCCCGCTGCAGGTCCCGGAGCAGATCGTCCAGGCGCCGGCTCTCCGGGACGTAGGGGGCGGGGCGGAGGAGGGGGCGCAGGGGGGCGGAGGCCTCTGCCCCCAGGAGATCCAGGGTGTGCAGGAAACCGGTCAGGCGGTCAACCCGGTCCTCGTAGAGGGGGATGCGGGCGAAGTGGTAGGCCTCCACTATCGCCACCGCGTCCGCCACAGTAGCTTCTTCCGGGAGGGCCACCACGTCCACCAGGGGAATTATGGCCTCCCGGACCGTCCGCTCCCCGAAGGCGAAGACCCGGTCAATGAGGCCGCGGGCCCTCCCCGCCGCCGCGCCCCGCTCCCCTTGCCCCAGGAGGACCCGGATCTCCTCCCGGCTGAGGAAGGGGCTGCGGCCGCTCCGCTCGATCCGGAGGACCGTGAGCAGCGCGGCGGCCCCGCGCCGGGCCAGCGCCGTCAGGGGGAAGAGGGCACGGGTGGCGGCCGTGAGGGCGGGGGCCAGGAGGGGGGCGACCCGCTCCGCCCGGTACTGGCAGAGGGTGCGGGGAACGAGGTCGGCCCCCACCGTCAGGACCGGGCCCAGGAGGAGGACCGCCGCCGCTGCCCCCGGCACGCCGCCCAGGCGGGACCCCAGGAGGGCGGCGCCGGTCCCGCTCAGGACCAGGGCGGCCGTGTTTCCCACCAGCGTGGCCGTCAGGAGCCGCTCCGGCGCCTCCAGGAAGGCCACGGCCTGGCGCGCCCCCCGCGACCCGCTGGCGGCCCGGCGCCGCAGCCCCGGGAGGGGGCTGGCGGCGAGGGCCAGCTCGCACCCGGCGAAGAAGGCCTGGAGGAAGGCCCCCATCGCCAGCAGGAGGGCGGGGAGTCCCCACTCGCTCATCCCCCGCCCTCCTCCCCCCGCTCGACGATCAGCTTGGTGAGGCGGGCCCCCCGGACCATCTCCACGACGAAGCGGAACGGGCCGAACCGGACTGCGTCCCCACGCCCCGGGAGTTTCCCGAGCCGGTCGAAGACGAAGCCCCCCACGGTCTGGACCCCGTCGCTCGGGAGGCTCGCCCCGAAGCGCTCGTTGAACTCCGCGATGGTCATGCCGGCCGGGATCCGCGTCCGACCCCTGCCGAGGGGGACGACTCCCCGGACCGCCTCATCGAACTCGCCGCTGATCTCCCCGACCAGCTCCTCCAGGACATCCTCCAGGGTGACCAGGCCCGCGGTCCCCCCGTACTCATCCACCACGATGGCCATGCGCCGGCGGCGCCGGCGGAACTCGGCCAGCAGGTCTTCCACCCGCTTGGTCTCGGGGACGAAGAGGGCGGGGCGCAGGAGCCGGGCCAGGGGCGATGCAGCCCCGGACGCGAGCGGCTGGAGGAGGTCCCGGGCGTAGAGGATCCCCACGATCCGGTCCAGGGACTCCTGGTACACTGGGACCCGAGAGAAGTTGGCGCGCCGGATCGCCGCCAGTGCCTCCGGGAGGGACAGGGAGGCCTCGAGGCAGAACATGTCCGCCCGTGGGGTCATGACGTCCCGGACCCGGATATCGCCGAAGGCCAGGGCGCGCCGGATCATGTCCCGCTCCCCGGGGGCCATCAGGCCGGCGGCGGTGCCGGCCTCCAGCAGTCCGTGGACCTCCTCCTCGGTCACACCCCCCCCTCCCGCCACGCCGAGGCGGCGGAGGAGGGAGTCGGCCGCTCCACGCAGGAGCCGGCGGAGGGGGGTGAGGGCCGAGACCAGGAGGCTCAAGGGGAAGGTGAGCGCGCGGGCAAGCGGCAGCGGGCGGGCGGCCGCCACGAAGCGGGGGGACAGCTCTCCCAGGAGGAGGAGCACGGGGACGAGGAGCAGGGGGCCGAGCCAGGCCTGCTCGGGGGCGAGCACGGCCGCGAGGGCCAGCGCCACGGCGGCAGAGGCCAAGTTGATCAGCGTATCGCAAACGCGCAGGGTGAGGAGCGTCCGGCGGGGACGGGAGAGGAGGGCCTGGAGGCGGACCCCGGCACGGGGGGAGCGGGCGGCCACCGTCCCCACCTGTTCTGCGGTCAGCGAGAAGAGGGCGGTCTCCGCCGCAGAGAGCCCCCCGGAGAGGGCCAGGAGGAAGACCAGGAGAAGTCCGTACTGTACCGCAGGTTGGTCCAAGGCGGCCTAACGGGTGCTGTCACCTCAAGGGGAGGGGGTGGTCCGGGAATTGCACCCTCTCACGCGGGTCAGGAGTCGTCCGTCCCCATCTTTATTAGCACGTTATACGCGGAGGCGCAAAGGGAAAAAGACCCGTGTTATTGAGATCTTAGCCGGATCTTCTTCCCCAGAGGCTCGCTCGTGACCGGTCGGGCTCCCGCTCCCGGTGAGGCGGCATGGACGAATACCATCCGGGGATCGTAGACCGCTTCCCCCTCTGCATGGCCCTCCTCGACCCGGACCTGGTCATCCGGGCCTGGAATGGTTGCATGGAAGAACTGCTGAACCGGCCTACTGCGAGCGCGGTGGGACAGCCGCTTGGGAACCTGCCAGAATTCAGGGGGCTCCCCATTCGGACGACCATCCGGCGACTTCTCGAGGGAGAGGAAGCGGTTCACCTGACGCCTCCGGGTGGGAGGAATGGCCGGGGCCCCTTGGCAGCAGGTCTTTCCCTGGCCCCCCTCCGGGGGCCGGACAGGGCCGTGATTGGCTTCCTCATGACGGTCATCAGGCCCCCGGCCAGCCGGCAGGGCCACCTCTCCCCCCCGTGGGCGAGAAGCGAGGGGACCCGGTGGCGGGTGGCTCGGGCCGGGCGGAGCCGGGAGGCGGGACGCCTCGCCCTGCTTGGGGCGGTGAGCGAGCTCTCCCGCGAGACCTGGGAGGAGCCCGGTCCCATGCTCCAGGCCATTCTCGGCCTGTTGGCTACCGAGGTACCGGCGGAGGGCTTGGCCATCCTGGGGGTAGGCCCGGGGGGAGCCGGCCTGACTCTCTTGGCCAGCCGGGGCCTCTCCACGGCGGCGGCCTCCGGCCTTCCGGCTGCCGCCGCCGGCCCCCTGGGTCCCCTCTTGCGCCAGGGAATGCCGGTCTTTCTGGAGTCCATTGAGCCGGCCGAGCGGTGGTCCGCCGAGGAGACGGGCCTGGCCATCCGGAGTCTCGTGGCGGTTCCGGTCCGATCCCGGGAGCGCCTGGTGGCGACCCTTTGCTGTCTGGGCTGCCGGCCCAGCCCGCCCTTCGGGGATGCGGAGCGGGCCTTTTTCGCGGCGCTGGCTTCCCTCGTCGGTCAGGGGCTGGAGCGTCAGCCCCTCGCCGCATCCCTGACCAAGGGCGTCCTCGACACCGTCCAGGCGCTCGCGGTGGCCATCGAGGCCAAGGACCCGTACACGAAGGGGCACGTCCAGCGGGTCACCCAGTACGCGGTGGCCCTCGGGGAGGAGATGGGCCTCCCCCCCGGGGAGATCCGGACGCTCCAGTTCGGGGCCATGCTGCACGACATCGGGAAGATCGGGATCCGGACTGAGGTGCTGAACAAGCCGGGCGCCCTCAACGAGGGGGAGCGGGCCCACATCCGGTCCCATCCCATCGTGGGGGAGCAGATCATCGCGGAGGTGGACTTCCTGCAGGACGTCCGGCCCTGCATCCGCCACCATCAGGAACGGTACGACGGGAGCGGCTACCCCGACGGGCTCCGAGGGCAGGCCATCCCGCTCCTGGCCCGCATCATCGCGGTTGCGGATGTCTTCGACGCCCTGACCACGGACCGTCCCTACCGGCGCGCCCTCCCGATGGAGCGCGCCCTGGCCCTCCTGGAGGAGGAAGCGGGGCGGGCCTTCGATTCGAAGGTGGTTGAGGCCTTGTGCCGGTTGCTGCGCTAGGAGATGCGCATGGGGAGTGATGGGGCGGCCTGGGCCGCGCTGGAGGAGATGCTGCGGGAGCGGGCGGGGCTCGATCTGGCCCTCTACAAGGAGAAGTGCGTGGGCCGGCGCCTGGCGGTCCGGCAGCGCGCCCGGGGCGTGCCGGATCTGGCGGCCTACGTGAAGGTCCTCCGCCAGGATCCGGAGGAGCTGCCCCGTCTCCTGGAGGCCCTCACGATTAACGTCACCCAGTTCCTCCGGAACCCCCAGACTTTCCGGGCCCTGGTGGAGACCGTCCTGCCCCCGCTCTGCCGGGCCCGGGCGGAGGCCGGGCGGCGGACCCTCCGGGTCTGGAGCGCCGGGTGCGCCACCGGGGAGGAGGCGTACACGATGGCCATCCTCCTCCAGGAGGCCTGGCGCGCCCAGGGGCTGCGCCAGTCGGCCGCCATCTACGCGACCGACATCGACACCCGCTCCCTGGAGGTGGCGAAGGCGGGCCGCTATCTTGCCCGGCAGCTTAGCGGGTTGCCGCCGGAGGTGCGGGCGCGCTACTTCGAGGAGGAAGAGGAGGGGCGGGTGCGGCTCGTGCCGGCCATCCGGCGCATGGTCTTCGTGAAGCGCCACGACCTCCGGACGCCGCCCCCCTTCCGGCGCCTGGACCTGATCCTCTCCCGGAACGTCCTTATCTATCTGGCGCCGGCCCACCAGCAACGCCTCCTGCGGGCCTTCGCCGAGGTCCTGAGCCCCGGGGGGATCCTGGTGCTGGGAAAGGTGGAGGGCCTCTCTGGGCCGGCCCGGGAGGCCTTCGAGGTGGTGGATGTGGGCGAGCGGATCTACCGCCGCCGCGCGGCGGCGCAGAGCGACGCGGGCCCGGCGCGGCGCGAGGGGGCGCAGGCTTGACTTCCCCGGGGGCCTACGATAGGGTGTCCGCGATTTGCGCTGGCATTGCGGCCGGCGGGCGCGCCCGCACCGGGCGCGCATCCGCAGGCTTCTGCCGGGTCGCCCGCGGCACCACAGGGAGGGTGACCGCATGAAGGGGTCCATCGGCAACAAAATCCTGCTGGGGTTTCTGACGGTGATCGTGACCACCGCCGCCGTGGGCGGCGGCCTCGCGGTCCTCCTGCCCAACATCCCCTCGCGGGACGCCATCAGCGCCTTCTCCGCCCTCCTGGTGGGCGCCGTCATGGCCAAGTACCTCTCGGGCCGGATCGCCCGGGAGGTGGCGGCGTTGGCCCTGGCGAGCAAGATCCTGAGCGAAGGGGACCTGACGAGAGACGTGGCCGTCCGGTCCCAGGACGAGTTGGGCGCGTTGGCCGCCGCCTTCAACCAGATGGTGAAGAGCCTGCGGAGCATCGTGACGGAGGCGAAGGCCACCGCAGAAAAGGTGACGGCCTCCGCCACCGCCCTCTCCGCCTCGGCGGAGCAGATGAACGCCTCGACCGAGGAGGTCGCCGCGACCGTGGAGCAGATCGCCAAGGGGGCGGAGCACCAGGCCGAGCTGGTGGAGAAGACCTCCAAGGTCATGCGGGAGATGGCCTCGGGCATCAACGAGATCGCCGCCCGGGCCAAGTCGGCCGCCGAGGCGGCCGCCGAGGCCGGCTACACCGCCCAGTCCGGAGGGCGGTCGTCTCAGGAGGCGATGGGCAAGATGAAGGAGGTCTTCAGCATCCTGGAGTCCTCGACCGCCAACGTGAAGGGGTTCTCGGTCAAGACCCAGCAGATCGGGACCATCGTGGACGTCATCACCAGGATCGCCCAGCAGACCCACCTGTTGGCCCTCAACGCCACCATCGAGGCGGCCCGGGCGGGGGAGTACGGGAAGGGCTTCACCGTGGTGGCGGAGGAGATCCGGAAACTGGCCGGCGAGGCCGGGGCCTCGGCGGAGCGGATCGCGGCGATCACCAAGGAGATCCAGGAGGAGAGCACCAGGGTCCTGGTCTCCATGGAGGGGGCCACCAAGGAGATCGAGGCGGGGCGGAAGGTCCTCACCTTCACCGGGGAGTCCCTGGAGGACATCGTCCGGGTGGTGGTGGACGAGGTGAAGAAGGTCCAGGAGATCTCCGCCCTCACCCAGCAGCAGACCAAGGGGGCCGAGGAGCTGGTGAAGACCATTGACGAGATCGCCAAGGTGGCCGAAGACAACGCCGCCTCCACCGAAGAGGCCTCCGCCGCCACCATGGAGCAGACCACCTCCATGGAACAGATGGCCGACTCCGCCCAGCAGCTCCAGGTCCTGGCCGAGTCCCTGAAGGCGCTGGTGGCGCGGTTCAAGGTCGCCGCGTGATGGCCGAGGCCTCGTCCGATCTCGTCCTGGAGCCGGCCCCGCCCGAGCCAGAGGAACGGGAGCGGTTCGTCCTCCTGCGGGCCTCGGGGGAGTGGTACGCGCTCGAGCTCGCCGCGGTCCGGGAGATCCACCCGGTCGAGCGGATCACCCGGGTCCCCAATGCCCCCCCCGAAATGCGGGGGATCACCACCTGGCGCGGCAAGATCCTGGCCCTCTACGACCTGAGCCGTTGCCTCGGGACCCCCGTCAGCGCGCTGCCCGCCGAGCGGTTCGCCGTGATCCTGGATCTCAGCATCCCGAACCTGGATGCCGCCCTCCTGGCGGAGGAGGTGGCGGAGATCCGGGCCGTCCCCCTCTCGCAGATCGACCTGAGCCCGATACTGGGGAGCGAGGGGAGCCGGGGGGGAAAGGTCAAGGGGCTGGCGGACCTCGACGAGGTGCAGGTCAGCATCCTGAACGTGGGGAAGTTCTTCACCCACCTGGCGGAGGCCTGAGATGGCCATCCGGGTCCTCATCGTGGACGACGCCCTCTTCATGCGCGGGATGATCCGGGACATCTTCTCCCGGGAAGGATTCGAAGTGGTGGGGGAGGCGGAGAATGGGGCCGAGGCGGTCCGCCTCCAGCGGGAGCTGACACCGGACGTGATCACCATGGACATTGTCATGCCGGTGATGGACGGCATCACCGCCCTCCGGGAGATCGTCCGGGCGGATAAGGCGGCGAATGTCATCATGGTGAGCGCCCTGGGCCAGGAGTCCCTCATCGCCGAGGCGATCGAGACCGGCGCACGGGACTTCATCGTGAAGCCCTTCCAGGCCAGCCGGGTCCTGAAGGTCGTGCAGAGCGCCCTGGGGCTGGACGAGCAGTTCCGCCCGCGGGTCCCGGCGGCCGGGGGCGGGCCGGGGTCCCGGCGGTGACGGGCGGGCAGCAGCGGGGGGAACGCCCCCGCCTGGCGGTGGCGATCGGGGCCTCGGCCGGGGGGCCGCAGGCCCTGCAGACGCTCCTGGCCGAGTTCCCGACCGAGGTACCGGTCCCGGTCCTGGTGGTCCAGCACATCCTGCCCCGCTTCGTGGGGGCCCTGGTGCGCCGGCTCCAGGAGACATCGCCCCTCCCGATCCGGGTCGCGGCCGCCGGCGAAGTGGTCCGGGCGGGCCTGGTCTACGTGGCCCCGGGCGACCGGCACCTCACGGTGCGCCAGGGGCTCCGGGGCAGCCAGTTGATCCTCCACCTCAGCGACGCCCCCCCCCGCCACGGGGTTCGCCCCGCGGCCGATCTCCTCTTCGGCTCCCTGGCCGAGGCCTGTGAGGCCGGGGCCATCGTCGTGGTCCTCACCGGGATGGGGAAGGACGGCCTCGAGGGAGTTCGGGCGGTCAAGGCGAAGGGGGGGGTCGCGGTGGCGGAGGCGGAGGAGTCCTGCGTGGTCTACGGGATGCCGCGGGCGTTAGCCGAGGCCGCCCTCGCTGACGTGGTGGTTCCCCTGCCCGAGATGCCCCGGGCGCTCGGGGCCATCCTGCGGGAGCGGGCCGCGGCACTTGCGGCGCGCTGAGCAAGGCGGATCCAGCCATGGACATGTCCAAGTACCTGAAGATGTTCATCAGCGAGTCCCAGGAGCATCTTCAGAAGATGGACCGCCTCCTCCTGGAGCTGGAGAAGGGGGGAGTGGACAAGACGGTCATCGATACCCTCTTCCGCGAAGCCCACTCCCTGAAGGGGATGTCCGCCTCCATGGGCTACGACGACCTGGCCAAGGTCTCCCACCGGATGGAGGACTTCCTGGACGGGTACCGGAAGGGGGAGGGGACCCTCGACCGGGCAGCGGCGGACCTCCTCTTCGAGGGGGTGGACCTCCTTCGGCAGGGAGTCGAGAACCTGGCGGCCGGGTCCCCCCCCAATGTGTCGGCCCAGCCCTTCCTGGAGAAGGTCTCCGCCTACCGGTCGCGCCCCGTCACCGCCGCCCCCCCGACCCCGGCGTTCCCTCCCGCCCCCGCGGGGCTGGCGGCGGGCGGGCCCGCGCCGATCCCGCCCGATCTGGAGGACGCGGGGCGCTGGGCGGCCGAGCGGGGCCTTCCCCTCCTCGGCGTGGAGGTGCAGATCGCCGAGGACACGCCCCTGCCGACCGCCCGGGCCTACATCACCCTGAAGAAGCTCACGGAGATGGCGGACCTGTTCCGGGCCACCCCGACGCTGGAGGAGATCAAGCAGGGGCGCTTCGGGGGCAGGATCGAGGCGGTGGTGGGGACGGCCGAGACTCCGGAGGCGCTGGCCGCTCGCCTGCGGGACCTACCGGACGTGGGCCGGGTGGCTGTCCAGGCCCTGCGGGTGCCGGCCGCCGCTCCCGCGGCGCCCGCTGCTGCTCCGGAGGCGCCGGTGACGCCCCTCGCCCGGCCCGCTCCGCCGTCGCCCCCCTCGGAGGCGCTCCAGGCCGTCGTGGCGCCCGCCCCGGCCGCGGCC
>JBOHQK010000090.1:0-6725 GCA_050732195.1 Methylomirabilales bacterium (SeqCode) | reverse complement strand
AGGGGGAGCGGGAAGCGCACGGCAGGCGGAAGCGGCCCGAGGGGATCAGAAGTCGGCGTCGGCTGGGGCGGCTGGCGCGCCGACGACGGTCATTTTCCTCTGGTGGCGCCGGGCCTGGTAGATGCCGAGGGCAAACGAAGCGACAGAGACGGCCAGGAAGAGGCCCGAGATGGGCCGGGTGAGGAACAGCGTGAGGTCGCTGTCGGTCATGATGGCCCGGATGAGGTTCTGCTCGATCTGGTCCCCCAGGATGACCCCCAGGATGAGGGGAGCGAGCGGGAAGCCGGTCTTCACCATCAGGTAGCCCAGGACCCCGAAGAAGAAGAGGGTCCAGACATCTGCCAGGATGTTGTTCAGGGCGAAGGCCCCCAGGCCGCACAGGACCAGGATCACCGGCATCAGGCTCTGCTGGGAGACGTTCACAATCTTGAGGATCAGGCGGAGCCCCGCCCCCTCGATGAGGACGGTTAGGAAGTGCGCCAGGAAGTACGCGGCAAAGAGCCCGTACGCGACGTGGGCGTGCGTGGTCACGAAGAGGGGGCCGGGCTGGATGCCGTGGATGATCAGGGCCCCCAGCATGACGGCCGTCACGGCGTCCCCGGGGATGCCGAAGGCCATCATGGTGATCAGGGAGCCGCCGATGTTGGCGTTGTTGGAGGACTCGGTGGCCACGATCCCCTCGGAATGGCCGGTCCCGAAGCGCTCCGGGGTCCTGGACATCTTCTTCGCCTGGTCGTAGGCGAGGATGTTGGCCGCGCTGCCGCCCACCCCCGGGAGGATCCCGATCCAGAGGCCGATGAGGGAGGAGCGGATGAGGTTGACCGGCTGCCGGAGGATCTCCCCGATGACCGCCAGGTGGGAGACCTTCAGGTTGAACCGCTGGCGCGTATCCAGCGCGCCCTGCCCCCTGACCTGCTCGAGGTCCAGCATGATCTGGGAAAAGGCGAAGACCCCCACCAGGACCGGGAGGAACGGGAAGCCGCTCCGCAGTAAATCCGTCCCGAAGGTAAAGCGGGGGACCCCCATTACAGGATCGGACCCCACCGTGGTCACCAGCAGGCCGACGACAGAGGCCAGCAGACCCTTCAGGAGGGACTGCTCCGACAGGCCCGAGACGATGCTCAGGGTCAGGATGAAGAGGGAGAAGAACTCCCAGGGGCCGAACTGCAGCGCCAGGTAGGCGAGTTGCGTGGCGCCGACGACGAGGAACAGCCCGGCGATGAGGCCGCCGAAGAGGGAGGCCCAGATCCCCAGCCAGACCGCCCGGCCCGGCTCCCCCTTCCGGGCCATGGGGAAGCCGTCGAAGGTGGTGGCGAAGGCGGAGGGGGTCCCGGGGATCCCGATCAGGCAGGCTGAGACCAGGCCGCCCGACTCCCCGCCGACGTAGACCGCCACCATGGTGGCGATCCCCTGCAGCGCGTCCATCCCAAAGGTGAACGGCAGGACCAGGATGATGGTCATGGTGGTGGTGATGCCGGGGATGGCGCCGCCGATGAGGCCGGCGATGATGCCACCGGTCAGCCCGAGGAGGACCTTGGGCTCCAGGACGGCCGTGGTCGCGGCCAGGATCGTCTCGAGCACCAGGACCTCCGCCCGGGCCCCTCAGAAGAGCAGGCCGCGGGGTAAGAACACGTGGAGGTACCGCTCGAAGACCAGATACATGGCGGCAGCGGTGCCGACGGCCAGCAGGCCGATCCGGGGGAGATCGCGCGGGCGGTGGGGACCGAGGAGGGGCTGGGCTACCGCCACGAAGGCCAGCGTGGCCAGGACGAAACCCAGGACCGGCATGAGGAGGACGTAGCCGGCGAAGGCGGCGAAGATGGCCGGGATCGTGCCGGGGACATCCCGGAAGCGGGGGAGCCCCTCCCGGGTTGCCCCTTTGCGGCGGTGACGGAGGATGTCCAGAGCCAGGAGGAGGAGGCTTCCCGCCGCCAGGATCACCAGGAGGACCCTCGGGAAGAACTCAGCCCCGAGGGGGAGGAAGGGGGTCCGGGGGATCTGGAGGGTCTGGACCGCCAGCAGAGTCGAGAGGGCCAGGAGCAGGAGGCCGGCGACCCCGTCGCGTCCCATCGCTCCCCCCGGGGGCCGGGTGCTAGCCCTTCCGCTTGAAGCCGAGCGCCTGGGCCACGGCGGCGTTGGCCGCGTCCTCCCGGGCCAGGAAGTCGGCGTAGGCCTTGCGGCCCAGGAAGTTCACCAGGGTCCCCTGGGTCTTCATCGCCTCGTGGAAAGCCTTCTCCTCGGTCGCCTTGCGGCAGACCTCCTCCCACTTCTGGAGGATGGGCTCCGGCGTCCCCTTAGGCGCAAAGAGGCCGCGGTTGACCGCGTAGGTGACATTGATCCCCAGTTCCTTCAGCGTGGGCACAAAGGGGACCTCGGGGCTCCGCTTCTCCGTGGCGATAGCCAGCATCCGGAGCTGGCCGGCCTTCACCTTATCCGACTGGGTCAGGTTGGTCTCCCCCAGCTCGATGTGGCCGCCGAGCAGCGCCGTCATGCGGGGGGCGGTCCCCTCGTAGGAGACGTACTTCCAGCGGACCCCGGTCTCCTTCTCGATCATGGCCGGGAAGAAGTGGCTGGTGGAACCAAGGGTAGCCCCAAAGGTGATCTGGCCCGGGCGGTTCTTCGCGTCCTCCAGGAGTTCCTTCATGGTGGACCACTTCGTCTTTGGGTGCGTGGCCACGATGGAGGGCGTAGCCGAAATGAGGCAGATCGGCTCGAAGTCCTTGTAGGAGATCTCCGAGACCCCCGTCCAGTAGGTGGTGTGCAGGGAGTCGTGGCCGGAGTAGATGGTGTAGCCATCGGCGGGGGATTTCTTCGCTTCCCGGGCGCCGACCGTCCCCGAGGCGCCCCCGATGTTCGCCACCACCACCACTTGGCCGAAATGCTTCTCCGCGAGGCTGGCGAAGACCCGCAGGATCGCGTCCGTGTCCCCCCCCGCCGCCCAGGGGACGATGAGCTTGATTGAGCGCTCCGGGTAATCGGCCGCCCCGACCGAGCCGGCGACGAGCAGGGCTGCCGCGACCAGTACTGCCCCAACCGCAAACCAGCGTGTGCGCATCCCGCCCTCCTCTCTTCTTCTCTTGCCGTTCTGTTCCCGTTTTCCCTGAAACACTTGGTCGAGTGGTGGCCCGATAGGCGCCGCTGGCGTAACCCTGCCGAGGTGCAGGACGAGGGTTCGCCCCGCGAAACCGGCCGCAGCATACCGGTCAGACCAGACGAAATCAAGGCAAAAAACCCGCACACTTGCAGCGCTTCCCCTCCAGAGAAAGCCCTTGACAGCCCCCGGAAGCCCTGGGTACCATCCCGCGCATCTCGTTTTTCATGACGGCCCGGGGGGAAAACCTGCGTTCCGCGAAGCGAATTCCCCCGGCGCCCGCGGGAGCCCCCGTGAAGGCTCGGACGAAGAAGGCCGAGACCACATTTTACCACCTCACCTGCGTCGGCTGCGGCCGTCGGGTCCGGGAGGAGGAGTGCACCACCCGCTGCCCCCACTGCCAATCTCCCCTGGACGTCCGCTACGACTACGGGTACATCCGCTCCCGCCTGAACCGCTACTCCCTCCGCAACTCTCCCATCAAGGCCCTGAAGTACCTGGACTTTTACCCCATCCGCGACCTGGACCAGGTCGTCTCGCTGGATGAGGGGGGGACCCCCCTGTACCGCTGCCGGAAGTTGGCCGAGGCCACGGGCCTCTCCCGCCTCTACATCAAGAACGAGGGGGCCAACCCCACCGGGGTCTTCAAGGACCGGGGGTCGCTGGTGGAGATCAGCAAGGCGAAGGAGCAGGGGGCCAAGGCGGTCTGCGTCGCCTCCACGGGGAACATGGCCGCCTCCGTGGCCGCCTACACCTCCATCGCCATGATCCCCTGCTACGTCCTGGTGCCGGAGGGGACCCCCATCGGGAAGATGGCCCAGGCCCTCTCCTACGGGGCCCGCCTCCTGCAGGTCCGGGGCACCTACACCGACGCGGCCCGCCTCACGGAGGAGATGAGCCGGCAGTACGGCTTCTACCTGGCGGGGGACTACGCCTTCCGGGTGGAGGGGCAGAAGTCCCAGGCCTTCGAGATCATCGAGCAACTGGACTGGCGGGTCCCCGCCGTCCTCATCGTCCCCATGGGGTGCGGGACCAACCTCGCGGCCCTCTGGAAAGGCTTCAAGGAGTTCTACGAGCTGGGGCTCATCGATCGCCTCCCCCGTCTGGTCGGGGTGCAGCCGGAGGGGTGCCAGCCCATCGTGAGCGCCTTCAACCAGGGGCGGGAGACGATCGTTCCCGTGGCCAAGCCCAGCACCGTGGCCTCCGCCGTCTCGGCCGGGGACCCCCTGGACGGCGTCAAGGCGCTCGCGGCCCTCCGCGAGTCGGGGGGCTGCGCCCTTGCTCTCACCGACGCCGAGATCCTGGAGGGCCAGCAGCGCCTCGCCCGCCTGGAGTCCATCTTCGTGGAGCCGGCGGGGGCCATCCCGATCGCCGCTCTGACCGCCCTGCTGACCACGGGGCGGATCCGCGCGGAGGAGGTGGTGGTCTGTCTCGCCACCGGCAACGGCCTCAAGGATCCCAAGAGCGCCCTGAAGGTCCTCCCCGCCCCGGCCGTCATCGAACCGACCCTGCAGGAGGTGGACAAGTTCCTGAGGCTCAAGCTCTACGACATCCGGGCGGCCGGGGCAAAGAACGGAGACCGGCACCTAATGACCGAGGTGCCCTCCAAACAGGCGGTGACCGATCTGGTCCGCCAGGAGTTCGGCGTCCGCCTCACGCCGGAGTACGCCCAGCGGGTCCTCAGCCTGGTGGAGGGTTTCGTCAACAAGGGCAAGGCGGTCACCAAGGGGGACCTCCAGTACATCCTGGAGAGCGTCCTCCGGGGTCTCTCCAGCCCGGACGGCGTCCTGAAGGTGGAGGACTTCCAGGTCAAGACCACCCTGCACGGGAAGGCGGAGGCGAAGGTGTGGGTTACCTTCGCCGGGGAGCGGCTGGAGGGGGAGGCAGCCGGGGTGGGCCCCGTGGACGCCGTCATCAACGCCTTGAAGACCCTCGTCTTGCAGCGGGGCCAGGTCTTCTTCCAGCTTGCCGACTACCAGGTCGAGATCAACACGCCGGGGACCCACGCCTCCGTCGAGACCACCGTGGTCATGACGGACGCGGAGCAGAACCGGGTGGTGGCGACCGGCACCTCGCCCGACATCATCGTGGCATCCGTCAAGGCCTTCGTGGAGGGGTACAACCTCCTGTGGGCCCGTCAGCGGAGCACCTGAGTCCGGATTGTTTTCGGGCAGGGGGGTGGGGGGGCCGTTGGCCAGGGGCTGATGGCCCCTTTTTGTCGGTGGCGCGAGGCCGGTTGGGGGCCGATCATCTCCTGGGGGGTCCGACCCTGCCTCCCGTGGCACAGGGCGTGCAGAGCGGCAGGGCGGGAGGCCAAAGGAGGCACGGTCGTTTCGCATGCCGAAACACATCCTCGTCATTGATGACAACAAGGAAGTGAGCAGCGGGCTCCAACGCCTCCTGGAGTCGGAGGGCTATCAGGTCACGACCGCCCTCAAGGTGGACGCGGAGGGGGCCGCAGCCGGCGCTCCCCTGCTCGATCTCATCCTGATGGACATCAGCGGCGAGGCGGAGGGGGGCTACCGCCGCTGCCGTGCCCTGCGGGAGCGTCTCCCCGAGACCCCGATTATTCTCATGACGGGGGCAACCCTCTCGGAGGCGGACAAGCGGCTCGGATTCGAAGCGGGGGCCGACGGCTTTATCCCTCGCCCCGAGAACTTCCCCGAGATCGTGGACTACATCGCCGAGCGGATCCGGGTGCGGCACGCCCCGGCGCCCACCCCGGCTGCCGCGGGCGCCGGGGCGGGCTGGTACCGGGCCACCTGCCCGGAGTGCGGGCTGGCGGTCCGGGTCCCGCCGGACGCCATCAAGGCCGGCCGCGCCAAGGTCAGTTGCCCCCAGTGCAACTACGTCTTCGGAGTGGCCGCGGAGCGCCTGACCCGGGGAGCCGGCCCGGCCGCCGAGGCGACAGCGGGCCGGGGGCAGCTCATCCTGGTGGTGGAGGACACCGAGTTCTTCCGGACCTACGTGAGCGACCTCCTGGAGCGGGCGGGTTTTCGGGTGGAGGCGGTCCAGGATGGCCGGGCTGCCCTGGAGTTCCTGGACCGGGGCCGCCCGGACCTGGTGCTGCTGGACCTGCTGTTGCCCGGGATCCACGGCTTCGACCTCTGCCGGATGATCAAGGGGCGGACGGCGCCCCGGCCGGTGCCTGTCGTGATGATGACCGGGGTCTACAAGAGTGTGCAATACCAGGTGGAGGCACAGTTGAAGTACCAGGCCGACGACTTCCTGGTGAAGCCCTTCAAGCCGGAGGACCTCATCGCCAAGATCCTCCGGCTCCTGGAGCGGCAGTCCCGGTAGGGGACGGGCCGCCGGGTGCGCCGCCGGGTCCTCCGGCGGCGTTCTGTTTCCGGGCCTTGTGTGGCTCCAACGGATTGTAGATCATGCTCACGCGACGGCTGGGGTGCGGGGCCAAGTCATCCGGCCCAATCCTGACAGACCGTGCTGCCGCGGGTCCTGTCGCCGGCTGGCCCCACTCGCGGCCGGACTCCGTCACCCGCTCAGCCCCTTCCGCACTTCGCGGAATTGCGGAAGGAGGCCGAGGAGGTCCCACTCCGCCCGGCCGCTCGGGGGCCGCGCCCGGCGCCACCCGCGGCTCGGCGGCAATCCTCGGGGCAATTCGTTGGCCCGGCAC
>JBOHQK010000089.1:0-2784 GCA_050732195.1 Methylomirabilales bacterium (SeqCode) | reverse complement strand
CCGAGCCTGGTGGAGGCGGGCAGACGCCTCAACGGGGACTGG
Organism: Methylomirabilales bacterium (SeqCode); assembly: GCA_050732195.1. Lineage (GTDB taxonomy): Bacteria > Methylomirabilota > Methylomirabilia > Methylomirabilales > JACPAU01 > JACPAU01. The sequence goes on along the minus strand of JBOHQK010000089.1, from coordinate 2,742 downwards.
GTGTACGCCTTCCTGAAGGATACGCCCCGCTACAGCCCGAACGGCCGGATGCCCTTCTTCGGCGAGAGGCCGGAGACTCGGTTCTCGGAGCAGGACTACCGCGACCTCGCGGCTTTCGTGGCGTCCCTGGGCGCTCCCGACGGGAAGCGGGGGGACTGACGTGTGCCGTGCCCTCCGCCTCGGCCTGATCATTCTCCTTCTGCATCTGCTTCAGTCGGCCGCTCCGCGGACGAGCGTGGCGGCCACGGCCGAGGAGAACTTCCGCTGGTTCTGCGCCCAGTGCCACGGACCGGAGGGGCGGGGGGACGGGGTCAACCACACGCCGGACCTGCCGGTCCGGCCCCGCAACCTCACCGACCCCAAGGACGTCGGGCAGTTCAGCGACGAGGAGATGGTGGCTACCATCACCAAGGGGGGTGCGGTGAATGACCTCTCGGCCATCATGCCCCCCTGGGGGGACCGGCTGAGCGAGGCGGAGATCCGGGATCTGATCCGGTTCATCCGGTCGCTGTGTGGCTGCCAGTTCGACCCGGCCCTGAAGTCCGCGGCGCAGCGGGCCAAACCCCCGGGGGAGCCGTGAGGGGGGGCAGCCGGTTCCTCTGGACGGTCCTGGCGCTGGCGGCCCTCGGGGCGGGCGGGGCGGAGGGCGGCACGGCCTTTGTCACCAGCACCCACGCCGGGACCCTCTCGGTCATTGACACGGCGACCCGCGAGATGACGGCCACGGTCCAGGTGGGTCCGCAGGCCAACCGGCTCACCCTCACGCCGGACGGGAAGCGGCTCTTCATCGTCAATGACACCCGCCCCGACCTGCGGATCCTCGACGTGGGGAGACGGCAGGTGGTCGGGAAGGTGCCGGGGGGGCGGGACCCCTATAACCTGGCCTTCTCCCCCGACGGGCGACTGGCCTACATCGTCAACAAGTACTCGGACAAGCTCGTCCTCTTGGATGTGGCCGCCAGGCGGGTCGTGGACGCCATCCGGGTGGAGGGCCACGAGCCGGTCAACGTCCTCCTCGTGAACGGGGGGAGCGTGGCCTACGTGGCCAACGAGCTCTCGGGGGACATCTCGGTCGTTGACCTGCCCCAGCGGAAGGTCCTGAAGCTCCTCCCCTCGGGGCGGTTCACGGAGGGCCTGGCCCTCGGCCCGAACGGGGCGACCGCCTACGTGGCCAACGGGGAGGAGCACTCCATCTCCGTCGTGCAGACGGCGACCCACGAGATCGTCCGGACCCTCCGGACCGGGACCGAGATTCACGATGTCCGGGTGAGCCCCGACGGCCGGTATCTCTTTGGGACCGCGGCCCACATCAACCAGGTTTTCGTCTACGCCCTGCCGGACCTGACGCTGGCGGCCAGGATCCCCCAGGGCAAGCGCCCCGACCTCCTGTGGTTCACGCCGGACGGGAAGGAGGCATGGGTCACCAACCGGCACGCGGGCACCGTCTCCGTGATTGACGTAGAGACCCTCCAGACCGTCGCGGTGATCCCGGTCGGCCCGAACCCGCACGGGATCGTGATCGTCCCCTGAGCCATGCCCCTCCTGCCGATCCTGGCCGTGCTTCTCTCTCTCGCCGCCGCGGCGGAGCCCGTCCCTGCCCCGCCGGGGCCGGACGGGACCCCCATGGTCCTGGTCCCGACCGGGGAGTTCCTCCGGGGGAGCCGGGCGGGCGACGCGAACGAGCGCCCGGCCCGGACCCTCTTCCTGGACGCCTTCGCCGTGGATCAGACCGAGGTGACCGCGGCCCGCTTCACGGCCTTCGCGGAGGCGACCGGCCACCGGACGGTCGCGGAGCGGGAGGGCTGGGCCTGGGTCTGGGTCGGAGAATGGGGGAAGGGGGGAAAGTTCGTGCGGACCAGGGGGGCCGACTGGCGGCACCCCAAGGGGCCGGGGAGCGCCCCGCTGCCCGAGCACCCGGTGACCCAGGTCTCCCACCAGGATGCCGAGGCCTACTGCCGGTGGGCCGGGAAGCGCCTCCCCACGGAGGCGGAGTGGGAGAAGGCGGCCCGTGGGCCCGACGGGCGGCCCTACCCGTGGGGCGAGGCGTTCGAGGCGGGCCGCGCCAACACCGTGGGAGCGGCCGACGGGTTCCCGGAGGTGGCGCCGGTGGGGTCCTTCCCGGCCGGGGTCAGCCCCTACGGCGTCCTGGACATGGCGGGGAATGTCTGGGAGTGGACCGCCGACTGGTATCGGGCCGACTACTATGTGGGCGCCCCGGCCCGCAACCCACCGGGGCCGCCTGCCGGCAAGGCCCGGGTCGTCCGGGGAGGCTCCTGGGGCGGTCCCCCGGACTGGAGCACCGTGACGAACCGCTACGACCGCCTCCCGGACTACCGGAACAACAAGATCGGCCTCCGCTGCGCGCGAGACGCCCGCTGAGCCCGCCTAGTGTGACTCCAAGTACTCCGGCCCACTCCTGACAGACCGTTCTGCCGCGGGTCCTGTCGCCGGCGTGCCCCACTCGCGGCCGGGCCGCGTCACCCGCTCGGCCCCTCCCGCAATTCAGCGAATTGCGGCAGGAGGCCGAGGGGGTCCCACTTCGCCCGGCCGCTCGGGGGCCGCGCTCGGCGCCACCCGCGGCTCGGCTGGAATCCTCGGGGCATTTCGTTAGCCCGGCACCCCGGTCGTCACGTGAGAGTTAGGTACGACTCGTTGGACTCACACTAGGCGGGCTCAGCGGGCGTCTCGCGCGCAGCGGAGGCCGATCTTGTTGTTCCGGTAGTCCGGGAGGCGGTCGTAGCG
>JBOHQK010000088.1:0-6399 GCA_050732195.1 Methylomirabilales bacterium (SeqCode) | reverse complement strand
GTCGAAGCCGCGGGCGGCGGGAGCGGTCGGGCGGCCGGGGGGGTGGGCGCCGCACAGGATACGGCCAGCAAGGCGACGAGGGCGGCCCCCCAGAGCACGCCGCGACTACGCCCGGCGGAGGCGGGCGATCTTCCGCGCGATCTCATCGGCGTCCGGCGCGTCGGGCCGCAGCGTCCGGTACCGTTCGAAGTGCCGGAGCGCCTCGGCGCGCCGCCCCTGCTTCTCGTAGATGAGCCCCAGGTTCTTGTGGGGAACGGGGTTCGTGGGGTCGAGCGCGATGGCCTGCTCGTACATCGCGATGGCCTCCTCCATCCGGCCCAGCCGCCGGTAGAGGATGCCCAGGTTGTTGCGCGCCTTCGGGCTGTCCGGCTGCGCCTCGAGCGCCGCCAGGAAGGCCCGCTCTGCCTCAGCGAAGCGCCCTGCCCGGGCGGCAGCGATCCCCTCGGCGTTCAGCCGCTCCGCCTCGGCGGCGGCTCCCGGGACGGCCGGCGCTCGGCCGGGCAGCGGCGGGCTCCCGCCGGGCTGCAGGGCCAGGAAGGCCGCGGTGAGAACGAGAATGGGCACCACGGCCAGCGCGGCCAGGACCTTCCAGTCCATCCAGGCCGCACTCAGGACCGGGCGCGATCGCCGGACCGCCGCCGCGGCCGGTGCCTCGGCCGGTGCCTCGCCGAGGGTGCGGAGCTCCCCCCCGCAGAAGGCGCAGCGGTGGCTCACGGCCCCGTGGAGCAGGTGGCAGCGGGGACAGGCCTTCGCCGGCTCCGAGAGCACGCTCCGGGCCAGCGGGTGGCCGCAGAGTTTGCAGTAGGCCTTCGCTTCCTCGAAGTAGAGACTGCAGTTCTCGCAGAGCCGGTACTGCATGACGCCTCTTCACGGGCCCCCCGCTGCGCCACTGCCCGGCAGGCCAGGGGAGGGTCCGGCGCTCCGGGAGATAGCCTCCGTCGTGGGGATTCAGGTCCGCGTGGGGAAGAACGGCATCTTCGCTGGACGGCCTGGGCCGGGGGGCAGCCTGACCGGTGGCCGAACTATAGGAGTCGGTCACGGCCTTGTCAATCGTGCCGGGCACCTGGACACGCGGCTTTTCCCTTGCAAACCCCGTGTGCATCCTCTAGTTTGATAGAGTTAGCCGGCCAGCAGGCAGGAGGCGCCCGTCCCGGGATGATCCAGCTCTTCCGGGTCCACAAGACCTTCGGCAAGGACGTGGAAGCCCTGACGGACGTTTCCCTGGACATCCGCAAGGGGGAGTTCGTCTTCCTCACGGGGTCGAGCGGGGCCGGGAAGACGACGCTGCTGCGCCTCATCTTCCGGGACTTGCTCCCCACCAGCGGGCAGATCCTGGTGGCGGGCCGCAACGTGGTCCGCCTCCGCGAGCGGCAGGTGCCGGCCCTCCGCCGGATGGTAGGGGTCATCTTCCAGGACTTCAAGCTCCTCATGGACCGGACCGTCGCCGAGAACCTGCACGTGGTGGCCAGGGCGCTCGGGACCCCGGAGTCGGCGGCCCGCCGGAAGATTGGATACCTGCTCCGCCAGGTGGGGCTCCTCCATCGGGCGAACCAGACCCCCTACCGGATCTCCGGGGGGGAGCAGCAGCGGGTGGCCATCGCCCGTGCCCTGATGAACGACCCCCTCATCCTCATGGCGGACGAGCCCACGGGGAACCTGGACGCCGAGCTGGCGGCTGACGTGCTTCGCCTCCTGCGGGAGGTGAATGCCCGGGGGACGACCATCCTCCTCGCCACTCACAACGCGACCCTGGTGAAGGAGCAGGCCAAGCGGACGGTCGTGCTGAAGGGCGGCCGGATCGTGGAGGACAACGGGGCCTGATGCGGCTCACGCGGTTCTGGAGCGTCCTGGGGGATGCCCTGGGGAACCTCCGGCGCGGGGGGTGGGGGGGGCTCGCCGCGGTCGGGGCCATCACCGTCTCCTCCCTGATCCTGGGGATCCTCTGGCTGCTCGCGGTGAACCTCCAGGCAATCCTGAGCGACTGGAAGGGCCAGTTCGAGGTGGTGGTCTTCCTCCGGGACGACATCACCGCCGACCAGCGGGAGCTCCTCCGCCAGCGGCTCCAGGCGGAGGCCGCGGTGGCGGCCGTCCAGTACACCTCCAAAGAGGAGGCCCTGGCCCTCTTCAAGCGGGACCTGCGCGGGCAAGCCAGCCTCCTGGAAGGCCTGGGGGAGAACCCCCTCCCCGCGTCCTTCCAGCTCCGCATCCGCGAGGAGCACCAGACCGGCCCGGGCATGCGGGCATTTGCGACCTCCCTGGAGCGGCTGGAGGGGGTGGAGGAGGTCCTCTACGGTCACGAGTGGGTTGACCAGATCGGCCGACTGGTCTCGGTGTTGCACGTGGCAGGGTGGGTGGTCGGAACGATTCTGGGGGCGGCCGCCGTCTTCATCGTGGCCAACACCATCCGCCTGGCGGTCTATGCCCGGGCGGATGAGATCGAGATCCTCCGGCTGGTCGGGGCGACCCGGGGCTACATCCGCGCGCCCTTCATCCTAGAGGGGCTTTTCCAGGGGCTGCTGGGGGCGGCCCTGGCCCTCCTGCTCCTCTTCGCCGGCTACCGGTTCCTCGTCTGGCGTCTCGGCCTCGCCCCCGCCGGACTCCTGGCACTCGGAGCCGGGCGGTTCCTCGAACCGCTCCAGGTGGCCGGGCTGCTCGTCGCCGGGGCGGTGCTGGGCGGGATGGGGAGTCTGCTGTCGGTGCGACGGTTCCTGAAGGCATGAGGCGCGTGACAATCAAGTGGCCCCTGCCCGCCGGCGCCTTCCTCCTGGTCTGCCTCCTTCTCTCCGGGACCGCGCCCGCTGCCCAGAAGCGGGGACGGCTCTCCGACACCCAGAAGGAGCTCCAGGAGGTGCAGCGGGAGCTGGCCGAGGAGCGCCGGCGGGCCCAGGAGGCCGGCCGCCGGGAGGGGGCGCTGGCCCGCGACCTGGAGCGGGTAGAGGCGCTCCTCGCCGCGAAGACAGCCGAGCTGAAGCGCCTCGAGGCCCGGGTCGCCACCGAGAGCGGGGGGGTGGCCGCCCTGACCCAGGAGTTCGCGCGGACGGAGCGGCGCCTGGAGCGGACCGAGCGCCTGCTGGCTGCGCGCCTGCGGGCGCTCTACAAGCAGGGGCGCCTCGGGACGATCCGGGTCCTGCTGACGGCCGGAACCGCGGAGGAGGCGGGCCGCCGGGTCAAGTACCTGGCGGCGATCGCGATCCAGGATCGGGAACTAGCCGCCAGGCATCGGACGGCCCTGGCCGAGCTCACCGGCCAGCGGGAGGCGATCGGGGCGCGGGTCAGCGGGCTGGCGGAGCGGCGGAACGACCTCCGGGAGACCCGGCAGGAGATTGCCAGCGAGCAGTGGAGGCGACGGATCCTGCTGGCGAAGGTGCGGGAGGAGAAGCAGGGCCACCTGACCGCCATCCGGGAGCTGGAGGCGGCGGCGAACGAATTGCAAGGCCTCCTCAACCGGCTGCGGCTCGAGGAGCGCGCGCGCCGGCGGCCGACCCCACCCGGCGGACCTGGCCTCGACGGAACCCTGGCGGCGCTCCGGGGCCGCCTCCCCTGGCCGACGGCGGGCCAGGTCGTCTCCCCCTTCGGGCGACAGGAGCACCCCAGGTTCCGGACCGTCACCTTCAACCGGGGGGTCGGGATCCGGGCCAGGGCCGGGGAGGAGATCCGGGCCGTCCACCGGGGCACCGTGGCTTTCGCCGACTGGTTCCAGGGCTACGGCAGGCTCGCCATCCTGGACCACGGCGACGGCTTGTTCACCCTCTACGCCCACCTGGCAGACCTCCTGGTCCGGGGCGGCCAGGAGGTGCAGGTAGGACAACTCATCGGGACCGTCGGGGAGAGCGGCTCCCTCGACGGCCCCCAGCTCTACTTCGAGGTCCGGGTCGGGGGGAAGCCCGAGGATCCCCTGGCCTGGTTGCGGCCCCGGCCCTAACGGTCGGGGTGGCGGGCGGCGGTGGCCGCCGCCCCGCCGGCGCGCCGCGGACGCGCGGGAGGAGTGGGTATGGGAGCACAGCGGTGGCGGGGGACGGCCCGGACGGCCGTCGTGGCCCTCGCCCTCATCCTGGTCATCATCGCGAGCGGGGCGCGCCACGGCGTGGTCGCCACCGAGGAGGCGTACGAGAAGCTCAAGGTCTTCACCGAGGTCCTGACCCTCATCCAGGCCAACTACGTGGAGGAGGTGCACTCCAAGGACCTGGTGTACGGCGCCATCCGGGGGATGCTGGAGACCCTGGACCCCCACTCCGCCTTCATGCCCCCGGAGGTCTACCGGGAGATGCAGGTGGAGACCCAGGGCTCCTTCGGGGGGCTGGGGATCGAGATCACGGTCCGGGACCGGCAGCTCACCGTCGTGGCCCCCATCGAGGGGACCCCAGCGGACCGGGCGGGCATCCTGGCCGGGGACCGGATCGTGAAGATCAATGGCGAGCCCACCAAGGACATGACCCTTTTCGAGGCGGTGCGAAAGCTGCGGGGACCGCGGGGGAGCCAGGTCACCATCACCATCATGCGGGAGGGATTCACCGAGGCGAAGGATTTCGCCATCACCCGGGAGACCATCGAGGTCCACAGCGTCCGGTCCTTCGACCTCGGAGACCGGATCGGCTACATCCGGATGGCCTCCTTCCAGGAGAAGACCGCGCGGGACCTGGAGCGGACGCTGGAGCAGTTCCAGACCGGCGGGGTGAAGGCGATGGTCCTAGACCTCCGCAACAACCCCGGCGGGCTCCTGAGCCAGGCGGTCCAGGTGGCGGACCTCTTCCTCCAGAAGGGCCAGTTGATCGTCTACACCGAGGGGCGGGCCCGGAACCAGGACCTCCGCTTCAGCGCCGAGCACACCAAGTCCCTGCCCCAGGTCCCCATGGTAGTCCTGGTGAACGGCGGCTCGGCCAGCGCCTCGGAGATCGTGGCCGGGGCCCTGCAGGACCACCGGCGGGCCGTCATCCTGGGGACCCCAACCTTTGGGAAGGGCTCGGTCCAGACGGTGATCCCGCTGAACGACGGGTCGGGGCTGCGCTTGACCACGGCCAAATACTTCACCCCCCGCGGCGAGACCATTCAGGGGAAGGGGATCACGCCGGACATCCAGGTGGAGCCACCCAAGCCCACCGTGACCGCCCAGGCTCCCCCCCGACCCGAGGGGGGGCCCCCGCCACGGGAGCGGAAGATCAGCGAGGAGGAGGGGGACGCCTCCCAGCCCCTCGGTCGGCGGGCCCCGGACCTGAAGACCGATGTCCAGCTGGCCCGGGCGGTGGATATCCTGAAGGCGAACCTGATCCTGGACCGTGGGGGGGCCGGCGCGCAGGGGGCGCAGTGAGGGACCCCGGGGCCTCCCGCGAGCCATGAGCCTGATCCTCGGAATCGAGACCTCCTGCGACGAGACGGCGGCGGCCGTTCTGGAGGACGGCCGGAGGCTCCGTTCCAGCGTGGTCCTGTCCCAGGAGACCCTGCACGCCCCTTTCGGCGGGATCGTGCCGGAGCTGGCCTCCCGCCGGCACCTGGAGACGCTCGGCCCGGTCCTCCGCGAGGCGCTCAGGCGTGCCGATGTCACGCTGGCCGACCTGACCGCCCTGGCGGTGACGGTGGGCCCCGGCCTCGTGGGCTCCCTCCTCGTCGGGGTCTCCACCGCGAAGGCCCTGGCCTTCGCCGCCCGCAAGCCCCTCGTGGCCGTCAACCACCTGGAGGGGCACATCTTCGCCGCGCTCCTGGAGCACGCCGACCTCTGCTTTCCCTTCGTAGCCCTGGTGGTCTCCGGGGGGCACACCCACCTGTACGAGGCGAAGGCACCCGGGGAGTACCGGCTCCTCGGGCTCACCCGGGATGACGCCGCGGGGGAGGCCTTCGACAAGGTGGCCAAACTGCTCGGCCTCCCCTTCCCCGGCGGCCCCGCCATCGAAGAGACGGCGAAGGCCGGCGACCCGAAGGCCATCCGGCTCCCCCGGGCGCTCGTCGCCGACCGGTCCCTGGACTTCTCCTTCAGCGGCCTGAAGACCGCGGTCCTCCTCGCTGTCCACAGCGCAGCGGGGCCATCCGCGCGGGGCCGGCGGGGGAGCCCCGTGGCGGTCCGCGGCGCGTGGAACTCGCTCGCGCCCTCCCCGCGGCGCCTCTCACCCACCTTCGTCGCTGACCTGTGCGCCGCCTTCCAGGAGGCGGTGGTCGAGCAGCTCGCCCGCAAGGCACTGGCGGCGGCGCGGCGCGTCGGCCTCCGCTGCCTGGTGGTGGTCGGAGGTGTCGCCTGCAACGAAGTGCTCCGGATACGCCTCCGGGCGGGCGCGGCGGAAGCGGGAATCGCGGTGGCCTGGCCCTCCCCGCCCCTCTGCACCGACAATGCCGCCATGATCGCCGCCGCCGGCGCCGCCCGCTACGCTCGCGGCGAGCGCGCCGATCTCTCCCTCGCGGCCTCCGCCTCCC
>JBOHQK010000087.1:0-5331 GCA_050732195.1 Methylomirabilales bacterium (SeqCode) | reverse complement strand
GTGCGAGGGATGGCCGGAACGGGAGGTAGGCGGACTCTAACGAAGTGCCTGGTCACGGCCACCATCAAACTTCCTGTTTCAGGCCTGTGGTCACGCGTATCGCCGGCATTCCGAGCATCTTGCCCAGCCGACGTCAGGCTCGAGATGGAACATGGCGCGTCGCCCGCAGGACGCGCAGGTCCGCATCTGGCAGCCTGGGCGCAATGGGCCCTGTGACATGCTGCTCTTTCCGGACAGGAGCCCGGGCCATCGTCAGCGAGCCGGCGGCGTTCCTCCTCGACGAGCCGCTCTCGAACCTGGACGCCAAGCTGCGGGTCCAGATGCGGGTCGAGCTGAAGAAGCTCCACCAGCGGCTGCAGGCGACCATCGTCTACGTAACCCACGACCAGGTGGAGGCGATGACCATGGGGGACCGGATCGTGGTGATGCGGGACGGCCGGATCCACCAGGTGGGCCCGCCGCTCCAGGTGTACGCGAACCCCGTGAACCGGTTCGTGGCCGGGTTCATCGGCTCCCCCGCCATGAACTTCATCCCGACCACGGTGCAGCCGGCCGACGGCCGCCTGACCCTCGTGGCCGACGGCTTCCGGGTCCCGGTCCCGGCCGCGCGCACGGCGGCCCTGCAGCCCTACACGGGGCGGAGGGTCACCTTCGGCATCCGGCCTGAGGACATCACCGCCGCCACCGGGACGGACGGCCGGCCGACCATCGAGGCCGTCGTGGAGGTGGTGGAGCCGCTCGGGGCCGATGTCCTCCTGGACCTGCAGGCCGGCACGGACACCCTCACCGCCCGAGTTGACCCGCACCTTGCGGTTCGGGTCAAGGACCGCGTCCGCCTCGCCCTGGCCGAAGACAAGATGCACTTCTTCGACCCGGAGACCGAGCAGGTGATCCGCTGACCCTCCCGCCGCCCGGTCGAAGGATCCCCGCGTGACCGGCGCCGCCGACCTGCACCTCCACTCCTACTACTCCGACGGCTCCTTTCCCCCCGCAGAGGTGGTCCGGCGCGCGGCCGCCGCCGGGCTCGCCGCCATCGCCCTCACGGACCACGACACCGTGGACGGGCTCCCCGAGTTCCTGGCGGCCGCCGCGGGCGCGGGCCTGCACGCCATCCCGGGCGTGGAGTTGTCCGTGGACGAGGGGGACCGCGAGATCCACCTCCTGGGGTATCTCATCCGGTGGAAGGACCCGGCGCTGCGGGCGGCCCTGGCGCGCTTCGCCGCCGAGCGGCGGGCGCGGGCGGCGGCCATCCTCTCCAGGCTCCAGGCAATGGGCGTGCGGATCCCGATGGCGGCGGTGGAGGAGGCGGGGGGGCGCGGGACGCTCGGGCGGCCACACGTGGCCGTCGCGCTGGTCGAGGCAGGAAAGGTCGGGAGCGTGCAGGAGGCCTTCGACCGGTACCTGGGGCGGGGCAAGCCGGCCTACGTCCCCCGGACCGGGTTCACCGCGGCCGAGGCGATCGCCCTGGTCCGGGCGGCCGAGGGGATCCCCGTTCTGGCCCACCCGGTCCGCTCCGGTGTCCTGGACGAGGTCCCGCGCCTCGCCCGGGAGGGCCTCCGGGGCCTGGAGGCCTACCACATCGGCCACGACCCCGCGGACACGTTAGCCGTCTGCCGGGCTGCCGAGGCCCACGGCCTGCTCCTGACGGGGGGCTCTGACTGCCACGGGGAGATCAAGGGGGAGGTGCTCCTGGGGCGGGTCCGCCTTCCCTGGGAGCACGTCCTCCGGCTCTATGCCGCTGCCGGGCGTCCCCCTCCGGGCTGAGCGGCCGGCCCGCCCGTTCCCCTACGCCTTCCCCGGGCCGCCTTCGGCCTCGTCAATGAGCATCACCGGGATCCCGTCCCGGATCGGGTAGCGCCGGCCGCACTGCGCGCAGACGATCCGCTTGGCCGGCTCGTCCAGCCGCACCTCCGCCTTGCAGGCGGGGCAGGCCAGGATCTCCAGGAGTTCTTTATCAATCATGTCTTCCCCTTTCGGTTTTCTCCCCTCGCCCTAGATCACTCCGACGAATCGTCCCTTCTCGCCACGCGACGACTACGCTGCCGGGCCAACGAATTGCGGCGAGGATTGCAGCCGAGCCGCGGGTGGCGCCGGGCGGGGCCCCCGAGCGGCCGGGCCGAGTGGGACCCCCTCGGCCTCCTTCCGCAATTCCGCGAATTGCGGAAGGGGCTGAGCGGGTGACGAAGCCCGGCCGCGAGTGGGGCACGCCGGCGACAGGACCCGCGGCAGAACCGTCTGTCAGGATGGGGCCGCATGACTTGGCCCGGCACTAGAGTAGCCCGGACACCGCGAGCGCGTCCCGGATCTCGGCCCGCTCCGCCTCCGTGGGGGGCAGGAGCGGGGCCCGGGGCGGCCCGCCGTAGTAGCCGAGCAGGTCCATGGCGTGCTTGAGCCCCCCGATCCCGAAGCGGGTGGTGACGGCCTGGACGGCCGGGAGGAGCCGGCGCTGCAGGGCGGCGGCCTCCGCCCCCTTCCCCTCCCGGGCGAGGGTGTACAGCTCCACGCAGGCCCGGGGGCCGGCGTTGGCCAGGGCGAGGATCCCCCCGCAGGCCCCGAGGGCGAGGCCGGCGTAGAAGACCGCCGCCGACCCGACGAAGACGGCAAATCCCTCCGGTGCCACCCGCAGGTACCCGGTCAGGGTCGTGACGTTTCCGGCGGAGTCCTTCATCCCCACGATGTTCCCGTGCTCGGCCAGACGCGCCACCACCTCGGGCTCCACCGTCACGCCCGTGAACTGGGGGACGTTGTAGATCAGGACCGGGATGGGGGAGGCATCGGCCACGGCGGTGTAGTGGGCGATAACCTCCCGGGCCCGCATCTGGGCCCGATAGTATCCCGGGGTCACGACGAGGGCGGCGTCCGCCCCCAGGCGGGCCGCCGCCTTCGTGAGGGCAATCGTGGCCGCCGTCCCCTCCATCCCGGTCCCGGCCAGAAGCAGCCGGTCCCGCGGGACGTGCGCCCGGGCCGTCTCCAGGATGCGGAGCTTCTCCTCCTCCGTGAGGGTGACGGTCTCCGCGTTGCTCCCGAGAAGAAGGTAGCCCGACAGCCCGGTGCCGTGCCAGGCCGTGAGATTCGCCGCCAGGTGCTCCAGGGCCAGGCTGCCGTCCGGCCCGAAGGGGGTGCTCACCGGGGGGAGGACGCCGACGAACCTGCCCATGCTCTGCTCCTTTCCTCAACCGGCGCCAAACGGCCCCTCCCCTCCGCCGCTACAACGCCAGGTACTGTCTAACGACCTCCTCGTTTTGCCAGATGACCTCCATGGACCCCGCGTGCTGAATCAGCCCCTTCTCCATGATATAGCCGCGGTCCGCCAGCTTGCGGCAGAACTTGAGGTTCTGGTCGGCCAGCAGGATGGTCACCCCTCCCGTGCGGATCTCCCGGAGGACCTCGATGAGGTGCTTCACCACCAGCGGCGCCAGACCCTCGACCGGCTCGTCCAGCAGGAGGAGATCGGGGCTCTTCATCAGCGCCCGGCCGATGGCGAGCATCTTCTGCTCGCCGCCGCTGAGGTGGTTCCCCCGGCTCATCCGGAGCTGCCGAAGCACCGGGAAGAGATCATACACCCGCTCGGCCGTCCACCGGCCATCCTTCTGCGCGGCGGTCCGCCGGGCGATCTCCAGGTTCTCCTCGACCGTCAGGTCCGGGAAGATGCGGCGGTCGTCGGGGACATAGCCGATCCCGAGCCGCGCGATCTCAAAGGGCTGCCGGCCGGCGACCTCTGTCCCCTTGAACCGGATGCTGCCCGATCGGGACGGCGTCAGCCCCATGATGCACCGCAGGGTCGTGGTCTTTCCGGCCCCGTTGCGCCCCAGGAGGCAGACGATCTCCCCCTGCCGAACGTCCAGCGAAACCCCGTGCACCACGACGCTCCCGCCGTATCCCGTGACGAGGCTCTCGACCTGGAGGATCACCCCGTCCCCTCCTCCCCCAGGTAGGTGTCGCGCACCTCGCGGTTCTCCCGGATCGCGTCGGGGAGCCCGTCGGCGAGAATTCGCCCCCGGTTCATGACGACGATCCGCTCGGCGAGGGAGAAGACCACGTCCATGTCGTGCTCCACGATGACGAAGGTCGTCTTCCGCTCCGCGGACAGTTTCCGAATCAACTCCAGCACCCCCGTCCGCTCGAGCGGGTTCATCCCCGACGACGGCTCGTCCAGGAGGCAGAGGGCGGGAGCCGTCGCGACGGCGAGGCCCAACTCCAGGCGTCGCTGGTCCCCGTGGGAGAGGGCGCCGGCCCGCCGGTCCCGCTCCCCCCAGAGGCCCACGTCCCGCAGCAACCGCTCCCCCTCGGTGAGGGCATCCGCGTCGGCGGCGACGGCCGAGAAGGGCCGGAGGGTCCGGCCCAGGCGGGCGAGGACGGGCAGGAGGAGGTTCTCCCGCACCGTCAGCCGGGGGAAGATGTTCATCACCTGGAAGGAGCGGGTGAGCCCCCGCCGGACCCGCACGTGGCTGTCCAGCTCGGTGATGTCCTCCCCCCGGAAGAACACCCGGCCAGAATCGAGCGGGAGCGCGCCGCTGAGCAGGTTGATCAGCGTGGTCTTCCCGGCCCCGTTGGGGCCGATCACCGCCGTGAGCACCCCCTCCATGAGGCGCAGGTCCACGCCGTCCACCGCCGCCAGCTTCCCGAAGGACTTCCGGAGGGCTTCGGTTCGCAGGATCTCGCTCACTCCCGCTCCCCCGCCCCCGACCGCGCGCCGCGCCGGGCACCCAGCGCCTCGGCCACGATGCTGACCACGCCTCCGCGGAAGCCCATCACCAGGATGACCACGATGATGCCCAGGACCAGGGGCCAGTACTCGGTGAAGCGGACGATGAGATCCTTGATCACGAAGAACAGGAACGCGCCGGCGATGGGGCCGGCAAAGGTATGGACCCCGCCCAGCAGGGTGGCCAGGACCGGGTCCGCGGAACTGCTCCAGTGGGCGATGGGCGGCGTGACCGTATTCTCCAGGGGGGGCAGCAGCGCGCCCGCCAGCCCCGCGTAGAGCCCGGCGATGGTGAAGGCGATGAGGCGATAGCCCCTGACCGAGACCCCCGCAAAGGCGGCCCGGCTCTCGCTGTCCCGGATCCCCTGGAGGGTCAGCCCGAGGGGGGAGTGGACGAGCCGATACATGGCCCAGATGGCGAGGAGCGAGACCACCAGCACGAAGTAGTAGTAGCGCTCCATGGTGGACAGGGAGACGGAGAGGAGGCCGGGGAGTTCCAGGGGCGCCCGCGGGATGCCCACCAGCCCGTCGTCCCCCCCCGTGAAATCGCGCCACTTCCAGGCGATGGAGTAGATCATCATGCCGAAGGCCAGCGTGAGCATGGAGAAGTAGATGCGGGTGTGGCG
>JBOHQK010000086.1:0-4887 GCA_050732195.1 Methylomirabilales bacterium (SeqCode) | reverse complement strand
AGACATCGTGTCCTGCACAGACCGAATGAAGCTTGCCGCCTCGCGTCGCTCCAAGTTGCCCACGTTCGATCCCAGCCAGAGAATCAGTTTCGGACGATCAGCCTCCACTTTCAGTTGGCGGAGGCCGTCGTGATAGTCGCCGGCGATGGCGGTGATCTCCACGGCCGGGTACTCCTCCACCAGCCTCATGGAGCTTTCTTCCAGCATCGCGCGGGAGATATCCACGGGAACGTACCGCAGCGCCCCATCCCGCTCCAGGAAGGCCGCGATGAGAACGCGCGTCTTTGCAGCGCTGCCGCTCCCTAGCTCGACGAGTGTCGCGTCCCTTGGGAGGTGCGAGACGATCTCTGCCGCTCGGACCTCAAGAATCTTCCCTTCTGCACGCGTGAGGTAATACTCCGGCAACGCGCAAATCGCCTCAAAGAGAAGTGAACCCTCGCGATCGTAGAAGTAGCGACAAGAAAGACGCTTGGGGTCCGCCCTCAGTCCGGCTTCAACTTCACGGGCAAAATCAGCAAGCTGAATGTCGGCCTCAGTGCCGATCAGGGTGAAGCGCTGGCGCGGTCTTCGGTCTCTCACCTTCTCCCTCGTTTCCGCAGACAGCTCTCGCAAGAGCCTTACCCAGCTCCGGGGCTCGCGGGCTGGATCCACAAGAGGGCTCAGCCGCTCGCCCCGCCCGGATTGATAAAGAACGCGAGCCTCATGGCGGCGGGAATCCGGTGCCGCAGCGACGGCAGGGCCTCGGAGTACGATGAGGCACGAGCCCGCTCCGGAGATTGCCCCGCGAACTCACTGGTGCGGCGATCGTCAGAGTCCCCGTCAGCGCCTGAAACAAGCGCAAACCGGGTGCGCATGAACGACACGGTGGCCAAGTTCCCGCAAGATGGCTGCCCAGCGAAGCGCCGTGACCCGGTTTCCCTTCCAGGAGCGCGCAGGTGCCGGCGTCACAATGCAAATGTTCATCTGTCCAGCGCGCAGGTGCGAAATCCTGCACACACGTCCCGCCGGTCGGGGGTATAGAAGTTACGCCATGTATTGCGCAGAAGGCGGGAACGGCTGGCCCAGGAGCCGCCGCGCAAGACCTTACGGGTTCCGAACGATGCCTCAGAATACTCCTTGTAGGGATCCGCCACGAAGCCCGGGTAGGGGAGAAAGTCGCTGCATGTCCATTCCCATACATTGCCGATCATCTGCCGGCAGCCGAACCTGCTGTCCCCAGAAGCGAGGGCCCCCACGTCCAGGCAGCCCATCGTGTGCCAGTCCAGGTTGGCGCGCTCCGGGTCGGGAGGGTCATCGCCCCAGGGGAAGCGCCGCTTCCGAGGGGAGAGGCACCCGCCCTTCGGATCGGGCTCCGCAGCGGCTGCAACCTCCCACTCGACCTCCGTCGGCAATCGGCGGCCTGCCCAACCGCAGTAGGCCTCGGCCTCATACCAACTCACGTGGATGACCGGATGGTCGGGTTCGAGCGGAACCCATTTGTCAAAATGCCGGCGCAGCCAGCCACCATTGGACACGCGCTGCCAGTAGACCGGATGCTCCGCACCGAGTGTCTCACGCCAGTGCCATCCTTCCTCACTCCACAGCTCCCGTCGCCGATACCCGTCAGCGTGCACGAATGCAGCGAACTCGGCCTGGGTGACGGGCGCGCGAGCGAGGGCGAAGGGCTTCACCTCGACCAGGTGCGCCCACTTTTCGTTGTCAAAGACGAACGGCTCGTCCGGCGTGGCACCCAGGAGAAACCTCCCACCTGAGATCTCAACGTCCCCCGGGAGTGGGCCACCCCGGAGTTCTGCAAGCCCCGTCGGCTCCTGAGGGCCCCCCTTTCGCCCTCCCCTGGGGAGGCCGGCCAACCGCGGGGGAGAATATCCGAGGGTCTGACGCGTGTACGTGAAGGCTTCCGCGTGCATGTCCTCGTGGAAGATGGACAGGAGGATGAAATAGATCTCTTCATCGCCCGGCTCGCGGTTCTGCAGCCGTTCCAGAACCCGATCCCGCACCTCGCGCATGTACGCGAGCGTCTCTTCCCGGGATGGCAAGGGCAGGTCCCACCGCGTGTCATGAGGTATTGCCGCGGAGTCGTACAGGGCGTCCCCGTCCTTCCGGATTGGCTCTTGCCGGCGCGCGTACCTCAGGACCCATTTCTCCTGGAACCACGCCATGTGCCCGATCTCCCAAAGCAGCGGGTTGACGATGGTCAGACGCGGACCCAGAAGTTGATCGTCGGTGAGATCGGCGACCAGCTCAAAGGTCCGCTCGCGGGCCTCAGCCACCCACCCAGTGAGCTGAGCAGCTGTTCCGAGGGACCTTTGACCTCTTCTCGAGAAAGCCATGGACGCACTCTCCTTCGAGGCGCTCCGTAACCTATCCCGCCGCCTCATGCCCGCGAGCCCGAGCGCCGCCGCCCGTCGGCCGTCAACGACCAGGCAGTAGGGCAAGAGTCCAGCCGCGTGGCTCGACCAGCCAGGCGACGTTCCTGATGGGACACCGTGAATATCGCCGGTGCCTTCCCGCCCTGTCAAGATTCATCCCCCAGTGCAAAGCGGGGGAGATTCCCGTACGAAGTAGGTCAGGTTTCTGGCGTAGAATCGCACTCCCACTCCCACGCTGATCTCAGCTCTTGCCGCCGGGGCGCGGCAGGAACGGCGGATAGGTTGGGGCAGCGCTCGAGCGCATCCAAGCGCGAAGGCAGCTCAGTGTCACGGCCGCGCCGCGGCTCACCAGCGCAGGATGAAGGGGAGGAGAATCGGCACCAACAGCGTGAGACAGGTCCCTTGCAGGAGGGCCACCGCCGTCATCTCTCCGCGAGTCACCCGGGCGACGATGGGGAGGGTCACGTCCATCGTCGTGGCCCCACCGGTGGAGACGGCGGGCAGCCCCCCCAGCGTTCGAGCCAGCGCCGGCATGCTGACGATGGCGATCAGCTCCCGGGTCACGTTGGCCAGGAAGCCCACCGCCCCCAGCTCGGCGCTGTGGATGCGGGTGAGCAGGACACCCGCCAGGCTGTACCAGCCGAACCCCGCCCCCACGGCGCCGGCCTCCCGGAGCGGCATCCGGACGAGCGCACCGGCCAGCATGGCGCCGGCCACACTGAAGACGGCAACGCCGGCGGGCAGGAGGAGGGCCC
The DNA here is from genome assembly GCA_050732195.1 of Methylomirabilales bacterium (SeqCode). Taxonomy (GTDB): domain Bacteria; phylum Methylomirabilota; class Methylomirabilia; order Methylomirabilales; family JACPAU01; genus JACPAU01. The sequence goes on along the minus strand of JBOHQK010000086.1, from coordinate 1,763 downwards.
GCCAGCCCAGGCGGCGCAGCGCCTCCCACGCCTCCCGCTTCCGCCCCACGTCAATGCCGGCCATCACCAGGACCAGGAGCAGGGCGACCTCGATGACCCCCTCCACCCGGCCCACGTAGGCCTGTGGCAGCAGGCCGCTCGCTCCCGCCACGATGCCGGCCAGAACCGAGCCGACGATCAGCAGGGTCACCGCCCCCTCCGCTGCTGCAGGAGCCAGGCCACGAGCACGCTCCCCAGGACCGCCCCGGCCGCCAGGAGGGCGGACTTCAGGCCCAGCGCGGGGAGGCTCCCGAGGACCTGCGGGTTGGCCCCGATGCTCACGCCCATGGAGAAGAGGAGCACGGTGAGGCCGGCCGCCATGAGGCGGTCCACCCACGGGAGGGCGGCCGGTGGGACGAGGTGCAGGGCGCCGACCAGGCAGCCCAGGAGGACAGCGCCCAGGATCAGGAGCATGAAGAGGGTCCCCGGCCTGGGGAGTCCGGGCACCCGGTCTTTGTAGCACACTTCCCGCGGGGTGCCTACCCGGAATCGGCTGGACGGGGGACGGACCGGCCGCTACACTCTCGGCATGCGCCTCGTCCCCCTCGGCCCGATCCCCTACGACGGCCCGGAGTTCCCCGGCCTCTCCGCCGAGCAGTACGGCCTGGAGGGCCCCTCGGACCTCCTGGCCGGTCTCACCCGGACCCTCATGGAGCGGATCGGCCAGGGGAAGGAGCGGAACCTCCTCCTGGCGGATGCGCTGCCGTTCCGCGCTGCCGGGGCCGACCCCGGCCGGTGCACCCTGGTGACGCCGGGGGGGCTCTGGATCCTGGTGGCGCCCGCGACCGCCAGCGAGTTCGGCCTCGCGCGGGAGATGGTCCCGTTCCTCTACCACTTCCACCTCCCCACCCCGAGCCGAGAAGCGCAGGGGGCCAAGCGGGCCGCCCTGGTCCTGGTCGAGGACTGGCTGCTCGTCCGCGCCGCGGACCGGAAGGCGCTGGAGCTGGGCTTCGCCCACGACGAGTGGGCGCGGACCCTCCTCCGGGGAGAGCCGGCTGGCTTCCCCGCGCCGCCGGAGGGAGTCCTGGCGCCTGAATCGCGCGTCCGGCTCGCCCTGACCCTGACCGCCTGCCTGGTCGCCGAGCCGGAGGTGGCCGTGGACGGGCGCATCCTGCCCGGCACCCAGGCGGCCTTCGCCGACCGGCTTCTCACGGCCCGCGGGGACTTCCCCCAGGCCTTCGACGTCGCCCACGGGGCGGCGCACCTCCTCCGGGAGATCGGCCTGGAGAGCGAGCAGGGTCTCCTGGAGGCGTTCCTCGCCTTGCTCACCCGGACCCCCCTGCTGGCGCCCCTGGGGATGGAGGCGGTCCTGAAGCGCACGGGGCTCCACCTCCGCTCCTTGCCCCAGGCGCGCCAGCCCGCCGCTCCCCCACCCGGCCGCAACGCCCCCTGCCCCTGCGGCAGCGGCAAGAAGTTTAAGCACTGCTGCGGCGCCTGACATATTGTCCTATGACAAAAATCCTGAAGGGGCCGACGGGACCGGCGGGGGTGCCATGGGCAGGGCGGAGGGGCGGGTTGCGGCGGGCGCGGGGGAGGCAGCGCGGGAGGAATCCGGGCCGGCGGTGGCTCCGGCTCTCGGGCGGCGTGTCCTCCTCCCGCTGGCCTTCGGGGCTGTCTACCTCTTCTGGGGGTCCACCTACCTGGCGATCCGGGTGGGGGTGCAGACGATCCCGCCGGCCCTCATGGTCGGGCTCCGCTTCCTGGCGGCGGGACTCGTGCTCCTG
>JBOHQK010000085.1:0-6663 GCA_050732195.1 Methylomirabilales bacterium (SeqCode) | reverse complement strand
GTGAAGGCGCTCATCACGGCGGGGGGGCGGGGGACGCGGCTGCGCCCCATCACCCACACCAGCAACAAGCACCTCATCCCCATCGCGAACAAGCCGATGATCCACTACGCCCTGGAGGCGGTCCTTGAGGCCGGCATCCGGGAGATCGGCATCGTCATCAACCCGGACACGGGCGGCGAGATCCGGGCGGCCCTCGGGGACGGCGCGGCCTGGAACGCCCGCTTCACCTACGTCCTCCAGGATGTCCCCCGGGGCCTGGCCGACTGCGTGAAGGTGGCCGAGTCCTTCATCGGGACCGAGCCCTTCGTCTTCTACCTGGGGGACAACGTCATCGTGGGAGGGATCCGCCGCTTCGTGGAGCAGTTCGAGCGGGACCGGAGCAACTGCCACCTGGTCCTGGCCCGGGTGAAGGACCCGGAGCGTTTCGGCGTCCCGGAGATCGCGGACGGGCGGATCGTGGCGGTCGAGGAGAAGCCGGCCCACCCCAAGAGCCCCTACGCCGTCACCGGCATCTACCTCTACGACCGGCACATCTTCGAGGCCGTGAACGCCATCCGACCGGGACGGCGCGGGGAGCTGGAGATCTCCGACGCCCACCAGTACCTGCTCGAACGCGGCTACCGGGTGGGTTACTCGGAGATCACCGGCTGGTGGAAGGACACGGGGAAGCCCGAGGACCTTCTCGAGGCCAACCGGCTCGTCTTGGACCGCATCCTGGAGGAAGACGGGGAGCGGATCGCCGGCACCGTGGATGCGGCTTCCGACATCGCCGGGAAGGTCATCGTGCAGACCGGGGCCAAGATCGTCCGGAGCACGATCCGGGGCCCGGCCATCATCGGGGCGGAGGCGACCATCCAGGACGCCTACATCGGCCCCTTCACCGCCATCGGCGAGGGCTGCGAGATCCGCAACTCCGAGGTGGAGTACAGCATCGTCCTGCCCCGGAGCCGGATCCTGCACGCGGACGTCCGGATCGAGCGGAGCCTGCTCGGCCGCGAGGTAACGATCCTGCGGGCGGAGGCCCGCCCGCGGACCCAGAAGTTCATCGTAGGGGACCAGAGCATCATCGAGCTGCCGTGAGGCGAGGGGCATGATCGCGGGCGTCAAGACCAAGGAACTGAAGGTCCATGTGGATGACCGGGGCTTCCTGATGGAGATGCTCCGGGCGGACGATCCTCTCTTCGAGCGCTTCGGCCAGGTCTACGTCACGTGCTGCCGGCGCGGGGTGGCCAAGGCCTGGCACTACCACAAGGAGCAGACGGACCACTTCGTCTGCCTGGCCGGGAGCGCTCTGGTCGTCCTCTACGACCTGCGCGACGGCTCCCCCACGAAGGGCCAGGTGGAGGAGTACATCCTGGAGGCCCCGCCGGGCACGGAGCGGGCGCCGCTTCTTCTCAAGATCCCGCCGCTGGTCGTCCACGGGTTCACGACCCTCACCGGGGAGGAGGCCCGCATCGTGAATATCCCGACCCTCCCCTACCGGTACCGGGACCCGGACGAGTTCCGCTACCCCTGGGACAGCCCGGAGATCCCCTACCGGTGGCCGGCCCACGTGAGCCGGGGAGGGTAGGATGCGCCTCCTCGTCACCGGCGGCTGCGGCTTCATCGGGAGCAACTTCATCCGGTTCGCCCTGGCCCGCGGCCTCGCGACCAGTGTCGTCAACCTGGACGCCCTGAGTTACGCCGGGAACCCCGAAAACCTGGCGGACCTCGCCGGCGACGCCCGGTACCGGTTCGTCCTGGGGCGGGTCGAAGACCCGGCCGCGGTGGCGGAGGCCATGGCCGGCTGCGAGGCCTGCATCCACTTCGCGGCCGAGAGCCACGTGGACCGCTCGATCGAAGAGGCGGCACCGTTCTTGCGGACCAACGTGTTCGGGACGCAGGTCCTCCTGGATGCCGCGCGGAAGGCAGGATTACCCCGGTTCCTGCACGTCTCCACCGACGAGGTCTACGGCAGTCTCGGGCCGGAGGAGGTCTCCACCGAGGCAAGCCCGCTGCGCCCGCGCTCCCCCTACGCCGCCAGCAAGGCGGCCGCGGACCACCTCGCGCTGGCGGCGCACGAGACTTTCGCCCTGCCGGTCCTCATCGCCCGCCCCTCCAACAACTACGGCCCGTACCAGTTCCCGGAGAAGTTCCTGCCCCTGATGATTACGAATGGCCTCCAGAACCAGCCGCTCCCCATCTACGGCAGCGGCCGGAACGTCCGGGAGTGGCTCTACGTGGAGGACTGCTGCGAGGCGCTTGCCGCCCTCCTGGAGAAGGGCCGGCCCGGCGAGATCTACAACGTGGGGGCCGGGACCGGCTACGAGAACCTCGCCGTGGCGAAGATGGTTCTAGCCGCCCTCGGCAAGCCCGAGTCGCTCCTGACCTTCGTCCCGGACCGCCCCGGGCACGACCTCCGCTACGCCCTCGACTCGGGAAAGATCACCCGCGAGGTGGACTGGCGGCCCCGCGTCGGCCTCGCGGAAGGCCTGGCGCGGACCATCGGCTGGTACCGAGAGCACGAACCCTGGTGGCGCCCGCTCAAGGGGGCCCTCGGCCGTGAGAGTCGCGGTTACTGGAGCTAGGGGGATGCTCGGGCAGGACCTGGTGGCGGCCCTGCGCGCGGCCAGCCACGAGGTGGCGGCCTGGGACATCAAGGAGTGCGACGTCACCCGGCCGGAGAAAGTGCAGGCCGCCCTCGAGGAGAGCCGGCCGGCCCTGGTCTTTCACTGCGCCGCCTACACGGACGTGGACGGCGCTGAGATGGACCCAGTACGCGCGATGCGGGTCAACGGCGACGGGACGGCCAACGTGGCCGCGGCCTGCCGGGCCGTGGGGGCTGGCCTGGTGTACCTCAGCACGGATTACGTCTTCGACGGCCGGAAGCGGACCCCGTACCGGGAGGAGGACGCGGCGGACTCGCTGAACGCCTACGGCCGCTCGAAGTGGGCGGGGGAAGAGGCGGTGCGGGTGGCGGGCCTCAGTCGGGCCTGGATCATCCGGTCCGCATGGCTCTACGGCGCCGGCGGGAGGAACTTCGTCCGGACTATTCTGGATCGGGCGGGGCAGGGACAGGCCCTCCGAGTCGTCAACGACCAGGAGGGCTCGCCAACCTACACGGCGGATTTGGCGGCGGCCCTCTGCCGCATCCCCGAGGGAGTGCCGCCCGGGACCTACCACGTCACGAACGCCGGGAGGACGACTTGGTTCGCCTTCGCCCGGGCCATCCTCGACCGGGCCGGGATGCCGGAAGTCCCCGTGCACCCCATCCCCACGGTCGCGAGCGGCCGGCCGGCTCCCCGCCCTGCCTGCTCCGTCCTCGCCAACGAGAAGTGGGCCGCGGCCACGGGTGCCCCCCTCCGCCCCTGGCCCGAGGCCCTCGGCGCCTTCCTCTCCACCCTGGCCCTCCCCGCCAGGCCGCGGTGATGCGCGGGCGGAGCAGGGGGAGCCCCCGGCTTCACCGCACGCGGCCCGACTCCCGGCTCCGATTCCTCGTCTCCGGCTTTCTCCTCGTTGCTTTGGCCTTGCCCGGCGTCCCCGGCTCGGCTCAAGCCCCTCCGACGGTGCCCCCCACTCCGGGTGGAGTCCAGGCTCCCCAGCTCCCGCCCGCCCCGCCGGGCGAGCCCCTCCAGCCGGAGCTTCCGGTGAACATGACCGCCGACCGGCTCGAGTGGCGGCGGGCCGAGCGGCGCATCCTCGCCCGCGGCAACGTCCGCCTCGAGCACAAGGACGCCGTCCTGCTCGCCGACGAGGCCGAGGTGGACGAGGCGGCCCAGACGTTCGAGGCGCGCGGCCGCGTCGTCCTCACCGGTCCCGAGGGGCGCCTGGAGGGCGAGCGGCTCCTCTACAACTACGCGACCGGGCGGGCGACCATCTCGGACGGGCGCGGCCTCATCCTGCCGGCCACCTCCTTCACAGCGAGGGAGATCATCCGCGAGGACCGGACCACCTACCGTCTCACCGGAGTTGCCTTCACCACCTGCGCAATCTGCCAGACCCCGCCCTACGACTGGGAGGCCCGGGCCGGCTCCGCCACCCTCTACACCGAGTCGCACGTCGTCGGGACGCATGGCTCCTTCTGGGTGAACCGGCTTCCCATCCTGTACACGCCCCTGTTCGCGTTCCCTGTCGGGCCGCGCCGGACCGGCCTCCTCATCCCCCAGGTGGGGTACAGTGCGACCGAGGGGGCCATCGTAAAGCCCCTCTTCTTCTGGGCCATTAGCGAATCGCAGGATGCGACGTTCTGGGCCACCTACCGCTCCGAGCGGGGGACCGGGCCCGGCCTCGAGTACCGCTACGTCCTGGATGAGCAGAGCCGGGGAAGCCTGAAAACCGAGTACCTGCACGACCGCGTCACCGATGAGGACCGCTACTACGTCCAGGGCACCCACCGGCAGGTCTTCACCGAGCGCCTGGACGGGAGCCTGGACCTCGACCTCCGGAGTGACAAATTGTTCCCGCGGGAGTTCTCCACGGAGAGCGCCGAGCGGACCCAGCTCTTCACCGACTCGCGGCTTGCCCTGACCTACGCGCACCCGTTCCACCGCGCCACCCTCTCCGGCTCCTTCACAGAGCAGCTCCGCGAGCAGACACCGGGTGCCGACGAGCGCCTGTTGCGCTCCGACCTCGCCGTGACCTCCATAGCGCAGCCGGTCTTCGGGACGTCGGTCCTGTTCGCCCAGGAGTCGAGCAGCTCCTACCTGGACAAGCGGGATGACGTGGCCCTCGGTCGGCTTGACCTCCACCCCCGGCTCGGCCTCCCGTTACCCCTCGCGCGCGGGCTGACCTGGAGCACCTGGCTCGGCGGCCGGCTCACCGGCTACACCTTCGACCGGCGGACCCGCGAAGATGGGGACGCAAGCCGCGAACTCTTCGATCTCGAGACCGACCTAACCTGGAACCTCGGCCGCACCTTCCGCGTGGATGCCCTGCGGGTCGCGGCTGTCCGGCACCTCCTCGTCCCCCGCGTAGGCTACCGGCTCATCCCCCAGACCGACCAGACCGGCCTCCCCCAGGTGGACGCCGTGGACTTCGTGAGTCCCCAGAACCATCTCCTCTTCGGCCTCGAGAACCGCTTCCTGGTCAAGCTCAAGGAGCCTGATGGCTCTACGCGCGTCGCGGAGGTCCTCTCCCTCACAGCCGAACAGGGCCTGGCCCTTCGCCCCCGCCGCCGGGCCTTCGCGGACCGCTACCTGGCAAGTCTGCAGCCGGCCGACCCGCTCCAGGCGGTGACGGGCGTGCAGTCCCTCGGCGCTGCTGTCCCCGGGTTCTCTGAGGCCGACGAGCGGCGCTGGTCGAACTTCGTCCTGCGCGTCGCTATCACGCCTCCCGGCATCGTGGACGGGGGCGGGACCGTCGCCCTCGACCCGGAGAACGCCGAGATCAAGGAGGCGAGCGCGCGGGCGGGTGTCCGTCTCGCCGACTGGCTCCGCCTGACGGCCGGGTACACCTTCGACCGAGGGGACCCCGCGCCGCTCCGCACGCCGCTCGAGGGCTACGTGGGGAGCCTGACGGCGCAGCTCGGCCCGGCCTGGGAACTGGGCTACGGGCTCCGCCATGACGCGAAGCGCGAGGTCTTCCTCGAGAACCGGGTGGACGTGACCTACAAAACCTGCTGCTGGCAAGCCAGGATCAGTTACATCCACCGGGAGGGGTTGGGGCCCGATGCCACGGCCACCGGCCGGACCACCGACGACGACATCCGGTTCACCGTGGACCTGCTCGGGTTCAAGCGGGGCGGGCCGTGAGGCGGAGCGCTGGCACTATCTTCTGCGCGCGATCCTTTTGAGGGTTACGGGATCAATTAGCGCAATCTCAGAGATGAAGGTGTAGTGCTTTTGGTTCCGGGTCACGAGCGGAAGCCTCGTGGCCCAGGCTGCGGTGGCAATGAGGGCGTCCGCTGGGGCATGGGGTCGCGGGGAGTATTTCCGGAGGAGGCGGGAGTATCGGTCGGCGATCTGATCGGTAAGGCCGAGGCGGTGGTGCCTCGCGAGGAGCGTCAGGATTCTTCGGCGTTCGGCTGTGGTAAGGCCACGCTTCTGAAGGAGTTCCTTCCGGACCAGCGGAACATAGTAGCATCTGTGCTGCGGGTGATCGAGGAGACGCTTCGAATGGGAAAACCCTTTCAGGTAGTCGATGAAGATGTCCGTGTCGACCAGGAATGATCGTTGTGGGCCTGGTGACACCTATTCACTCTCGCTTACCAGACTTGCCAAAAATTCCTCGGCGGATCGCTGCTCCGCATCGCGGAGGGCGTTGACGTAACGGGCACCGTTGATGGGCTTCCGCTTCCACATGCCGAACCCGCGCTCTTCCGGCGAGACTGCCTGGGCGAAGAGTCGGGCCACCACCTGGCGGGGGATCCGGTACTGCCTCCCAATCCTGATGGCGGAGATCTCCCCTCTCCGGATGAGGCTCCGGACTGCCTCGGGGGAGAGCCGAAAGATCGCGGCAAATTCCTCCACGGTGTAGACATTCGGATGAGAGACCGCCTTTGCCATCAACTCCCTCCTCATCGGCAGTTGCGGCAGCTACGGTATTTATATCGTCAGCTGGCAGACGGAAGCAAGGACATTTTTGCGGCGGCGAGATTCAGGCGGGTTGCCCTTCGTTCACTGTCGGCGGGCGACGGGCCCTTACCGGTTCCACCACCGACGACGACATCCGGTTCACCGTGGACCT
>JBOHQK010000084.1:0-5219 GCA_050732195.1 Methylomirabilales bacterium (SeqCode) | reverse complement strand
CTCGTGGACGCGCGCCCCAAACGGCTGCGCTTCGAGGTGTTTGCCGTGCCGGCAGAGATCCACACCCATGCGCGCCAGCTCCGGGCCCGGCTCGGGGCCCCGCCCCTCACCGTGGCGGAACTGATCGAGGCCCGCCAACGGCTGCGCGACCTGCGTGCGGCGAGTGGCCTCTTGCCAGCGGCTCGCCCTTAGAGCGTTTCTTTGCGGAGCCATCTGCAACATCCCTGGGTCTCCCGACCACTCGCGTAACTCGCTGTCCCAGCACGATTTTGGCCCGCACAGGCCGCCTCCCCGGTCGCTGTCGGTGAGCTTAGAGCGTTTTTAGGGTATTACTGAGGATCTTGACACGACCCGGCCGGCTTGATAGCCTCGCCCCAATCGCTGGATTGAGCCCTTCCTTCTCGAATCCCCCGACGGGGCCGGGCGCCCGGCAGTGTCGGGAATTCCAAGACTTCCAGGACAGAGTTGCCCTCGAACTTCCCAATATCGAGACCGGGAGGAGCTGGCAATGGATAAGGAGCGGATCGCCAGGGAACTCGTCGGGGTCGTCGGCAAAGACGGCGTGATCGTCAATCCCGACGAGCTGCAGGTTTACGAGACGGATGGTTTGACCGTCTTTAAGGCCCTCCCGGAACTCGTGGTCCTCCCCCGCTCGGCAGAGCAGGTGGCCAAAGTCGTGAAGGTCTGCCACCGGGAGAAGATCCCCTTTGTGCCGAGGGGAGCGGGCACAGGGCTGTCGGGAGGGGCGCTTCCCGTCGAGGGGGGTGTGGTCATCGGGCTCAACCGCATGAGTCGCATCCTCGAGATTGACTACGAGAACCAGCGGGCCGTGGTGGAGCCCGGCATGGTGAACGTCTGGCTCACCAACGCCCTGGCCCCGCGGGGCTATTATTACTCCCCCGATCCCGCCAGCCAGACGGCGTGCAGCATCGGCGGGAACGTCGCCGAGAACTCCGGCGGCCCCCGGACGCCGAAGTACGGGGTCACGACGAACCATGTGCTGGGACTGGAGGTCGTGCTCCCCAACGGTGACATGCTCAAGTTGGGTGGGAAGACCTTGGATCCGCTCGGCTACGATCTGACCGGGGTCTTCGTCGGCTCGGAGGGGACCTTTGCGATTGTCACCAAGGTCACCGTCCGGATCATGCGCAAGCCCGAGGCAGTCAAGACCCTGATGGGGGTCTTTGAGAGCATCGAGGATGCCTCCAACAGCGTCTCCGGGATCGTGGGCCGAGGCATCATCCCGGTCGCCATCGAAATGATGGATAACAATAGTATCCAGGCCGTCGAGAAGGGGGTGGCGGCGGGGTATCCCCTGGACGCCGCGGCCGTCCTCCTCGTCGAGGTCGACGGGCCGAAGGACGAGGTGGAGGCCCTGGTGGATCCCCTTACTGAGGTGTTCAAGGAGAACCACGTCCGGGAGGTCCGGGTGGCGAAGGACGACGCCGAACGCCTGTTGCTCTGGAAGGGGCGGAAGGCCGCCTTCGCCGCCATGGGGCAGATCAGCCCCGAGTACTACGTCCAGGACTCGGTGATCCCCAGGACCAAGCTTCCCCCCATCATGAAATTCATCGGGGAACTGTCGGAGAAGTACGGCCTCCGCGTCGCCAACGTGTTTCACGCCGGGGACGGCAATCTGCACCCGCTCATCCTGTACGATTCCCGAAATGAAGGGGAGCTGCAACGGGCCGAGGCCATGGGGTCCGAGATCATGAAGGCCTGCGTCGACATGGGCGGGAGTCTCACCGGGGAACACGGGATCGGCCTGGAGAAGCGGGAGTACATTCCCCTGATGTACACCGACGAGGACATGGGAGCGATGAAGAAGGCGAAGACGGTCTTCGATCCCGATGGCCTCCTGAACCCGGGGAAGATCTTCCCCGCGGCCACCCCCGGTGGGGCGGCCGGGCCGGCAGGGCAGCGCGAGATCGTGGACAAGGTGCTGGGGCGCGGGTAGAGGAAGACGCATGCTGTCGGAAGGGGCGCTGGTCCAACGCCTGAGCGGGCTGGTGGGCCAGGAGCACGTCGTGGCCGGCCCCGGGGCCGCCCCATACGCCGTGGACGCGCAGGTCCCCCGGGCGGTGGCCTTCCCGGGCTCGGTGGAGGAGGTCTCGGCGATCCTGGCCTTCGCCTCGGCCGAGGGGCTAAAGGTCGTGCCGTGGGGCGGCGGGACGAAGATGGCCTTCGGCGGCATCCCCGAGCGCGTGGACCTCGTCCTCGGCCTCTCCCGCCTGACCGGGGCGGTGGACCACGAGCCAGGGGACATGACCGCCAGCTTCCGGGCGGGCACCCTGCTGAAGGAGGCGCAGGCGGTCCTGGGTCGGCACGGGCAATTCATCGCCCTCGATCCCCCCGATGCCGACCGCGCCACGCTGGGGGGCATCCTGGCCACGAACTCCAGCGGCCCCCGGAGGCTCCGCTACGGGGCCTCACGAGACCTCCTCATTGCCATCCGGGTCGTCCACGCCGATGGGAAGGTGACCAAGGCCGGGGCCAAGGTCGTCAAGAACGTCACCGGGTACGACCTAGGCAAACTCTACATCGGCTCTCTCGGTACCCTGGGGGTCATTGTCGAGGCCAGCTTCCGGCTGTACCCCGTTCCGGCGGTCGAGAGGACCTGCCTGGCGCCGGTCGCCGCCGTCGAGGTGGCGGGTGGGATCATCGCCAGGATCCTCGAGTCTCCGGTGGTCCCCTTCGCCGTCGAGCTTTTGAACCCCGAGGCCTCCCGTCGGGTAGCCGAGCGGGCGGGGCTCCTCTGGCCGAAGGCGAGTTACGGCCTGGCAGTGGCGATCGGCAGCGTTCGCCGCGAGGCGGTGGATGCCCAGCTCATGACGGTGGGTCGCCTCTGCCAGGAGGCGGGTGTCACCGAGACGCATGTCCTCGACGACCAGGTCCACGACGCCTTCTGGCGGGGGGCGCGGGACTTCGTCCTGGGCGACGGCCTCCAAGCGGTCCTCAAGGCGAGCGTCCTGCTGACCCGGGTGGCCGAGGCCATCCGGGCAGGGGAGGAGGTGGCGACCAAGCAGGGGTTGACCCTCGGGGTCGTCTCCGAGGCGGCCTCGGGGATCATCCGGTACCACCTCGCGGGCGATGCCGCCTCCCCGGAGCGGTTCCACGACGGGGTGGCCGAGACGGTGAACCGCCTCCGGGCCCTGGCGCAGCAGGCCGAGGGGAACCTCGTGGTCCTCAAGGCGCCGCCGGAAGTTAAACGGCGGGTGGATGTCTGGGGGGTGCCGGCCACGGCCCTCCCGTTCATGCGGCGGCCAAAGGAAGTGTTCGATCCCCAGCGGATCCTGAACCCGGGACGGTTCGTGGGAGGAATCTGACATGGCGGTCCAGCCGCGAGAGACGAAAGGCCGAAGCGCCTTCGACCAGCTCGATCCGCCCGACACGGAGCTCACCCTGGACTGCGTCCACTGCGGCTTCTGCCTGCCGACCTGTCCCACCTACCTTGTGCTCGGCAACGAGATGGATAATCCCCGCGGGAGGATCTACCTGATCCGGGCGGCCTCCGAGGGGAGGATCGGAATCTCCGACAGCTTTGTCGCTCACATGAACTTCTGCCTCCTCTGCCGGGCCTGCGAGACGGCCTGCCCCTCGGGCGTCAAATTCGGCTTCCTGATGGAGGCGGCCAGGGGGCAGGTGGAGCGGCACTACCAGTACCCGGCCGGTGATCGGCGCCTCCGCCACTTCCTCCTCCATAGCTTCACCGACCTCGGGCGCCTGGGAACCATCACCCGCCTCCTCCGGTTCTACCAGCGGTCGGGCCTCCAGGGGTTGGTCAGAGCTTCAGGGGTCCTCCGGTGGTTTGGCCGCCTCGGGCAGATGGAGGGCTTTCTCCCCGCCATCCCGGACCCGCGCCTGCGCGAGGAGCTGCCCGAGATGACGCCGGCCAAGGGCGAGAAGCGGGGGCGGGCCGGGCTCCTCACCGGCTGTGTCCAGCGTTTCCTCTTCCCCCAGGTGAATGCCGCGACAGCGCGCGTGTTGAGCGAGAACGGGTACGAAGTGGTGGTGCCGAAGGATCAAGGGTGTTGCGGCTCCCTCTCTGTCCACGAAGGGGAGCGGGAAAATGCCAAGGCGATGGCCAGGAGCACGATTGACAGCTTTGAACGTGCTGCTGTGGACGTCGTCGTGGTCAACGCGGCAGGGTGCGGCTCGGTCATGAAGGAGTACTGGGAACTCCTCCGCCCGGACCCAGCCTACGCGCAGAGGGCCGAGGCCTTCAGCAAGAAAGTGCGGGATGTCTCCCAGCTCTTGGCCCAGGTTCCATTCAATGGCCGGCTCCGAGCACTGCCGCGCACCGTCACGTACCATGACGCCTGCCACCTCGCCCACGGGCAGAGGATCCGCCAGGAACCTCGGAGCATCCTGAAAGCCATACCAGGCCTGAAGCTTGTGGAGCTCAAAGAATCGGACTTCTGTTGCGGAAGTGCCGGTGTGTACAGTCTGCTCTATCCCGACCTGGCTGAGCAGTTCCTGGATCGGAAGATCGAGCGGATCAAAGAGACGGGCGCTGAGGTGGTGGCGAGCGGGAACCCCGGCTGCACCCTGCAGATCGAGAAGGGGCTCAAGGAGCGTGGACTCAATATCCGGGTCCTGCATCCGGTGGAGCTGTTGGACTCGGCGTATCGGGGCACGGAGCAGTAGGGTGTTCAAGGAAATCGATCTCTCCCGGGCAGTCCCCCGGAACACGGTCGCCATCACCTTCCGCTACCAGATCACGAGCCGAAACGGTGATGTCCCCCTTCTCGCCCAGCTCGCGGATAACGTCCAGGGGCAGAACCCGATCCTCCTGACCGGCCATTCGGGCAGGGTGATCATGCGGTTGTGGACCGCCCAAAGGCTCTACTACCGTCTGGGTGACCCCGCGCTTCAGCTCAAGTTGTGGGTCGTCGAGCACCAGATCCTTGCGAGGCGTTCGTGTTGAGAACCCGCCTGGGAACGCCGCGTCCTCGCAGACTACTGGGATCCGTGCTCTCCAGAATCTGGACTTGACAAGGACCGGCCGTTTCTATTTACTAATAGTCTCACCCCGTGCCCTGAGTGGAGTACCCGCGCAGACCGCTCCTGCAGCCCCTGCCCACGGAGAGCGTCAGCGGGTGTGTCTTCCTGCGAGCCCGGGCCCCACAGATGAAGGGAAGCGACCTGCCGCGAGATGCCGGGGGGCGGTAGGGGGGTTCGGCCCCCGGGTCTTCGGCTTCACCCGAGAGGAGGAGGAG
>JBOHQK010000083.1:0-7124 GCA_050732195.1 Methylomirabilales bacterium (SeqCode) | reverse complement strand
GAGTGGGACCCCCTCCGCCTCCTTGCGCAATGCGACGCATTGCGGAAGGGGCGGAGCGGGTGACGACGCCCGGACGCGCAGGGGGCACGCCGGCGACAGGACCCGCGGCAGAACGGTCTGTCAGGAGTGGGCCGCAGTACTTGGAGCGGCACTAGGGCGGGCATGATCGTGATGGACGACGTCTACGCCGTCATCATGGCCGGGGGCGGGGGGCAGCGGTTCTGGCCCCTCAGCACGGACCGCCTGCCGAAGCAGTTCCTCACGCTGTTCGGCCCCCGCTCCCTCCTGACGGAGACCGTGGAGCGGGTCCGGAGCCTGGTCCCGGTGGAGCGGATGCTCCTCGTGGCCGGGGCGCGCCATGCCCCCCTCATCCGCCGCCACATCCCGGACCTCCCCCGGGGGAACCTCATCCAGGAGCCGGCGGGGCGGGACACGGCCGCGGCCATCGGCCTCGCCTCCATCCTGCTGGAGCGGCGCCACCCCGACCCCCTGATGCTGGTCTTCCCGGCGGACCACGCCATCGCCGACGTCCGGGGGTTCCGCCGGACGATGCGCCGGGCTGTCGCGGTGCTGCGCCGGCACGACGCCCTGGTGACGGTGGGGGTGCGGCCGACCCGGCCGGAGACCGGCTACGGCTACATCCTGGCCGGGGAGCCGGTGGCGGGGGCGCCGGGGGTGCGGTGGGTCCGGCGATTCCTGGAGAAGCCGAGCCGCACCCGCGCCGCCCGGCTCGCCCGGAACCCGCGCTGCACCTGGAACGCCGGCATCTTTGCCTGGCGGAACCGGACGATCCAGCGGTACTTCGCCGACCTCATGCCGGAGCTGTGGGCTCGCCTCTGCCGGATCCGAGACGCGTGGGGGCGGCGGGACGGGGCCGGCGTGCTCGCCCGGGAGTTCGCCCGGATGCCGAAGATCTCCGTGGACTACGGCATCCTGGAGAAGAGCCGGGACGTGGTGGTGGTGCCGGCCGCCTTCCCGTGGGACGACCTGGGGTCCTGGTCCGCCCTGGATCGGGTGCTGCGCCCCGACCGGACCGGGAACGTGGTGGTGGGAGATCACGTCGGGATCGAGTCGGCCGACTGCGTCATCTACGGGACGGAGAAGCCGATCCGGACGCTGGGGCTGAAGGGGTTCATCGTCGTGGACGGGCCGGACGGGATCCTGGTCTGCCCGAAGGGGCGGGCGCAGGAGGTCAAGCGCCTCCTCCGGGCGCCGGTCCGGAGGCGCCGGTGAGGTCGCTTACCCGGACCGCCCTGGGCATCGCCCTCAGCGCCGGCCTGCTTCTCCTCCTCGTCCGGCAGGTGAAGCTCGGGGAGGTCCTGGAGGCCCTCGGCCACGTCCGCTGGACCCTGATCGCGGCGGTCATCGTCCTCTACTTCGTCGGCGCGTGGGTCCGGGCCATCCGGTGGCGCCTCCTCTTCCGGGAGCCGGACGGGCTCCCCCTCGTGCACCTCTTCGCGGCGACGCTGGTCGGCTACATGGGGAACAACCTCCTGCCGGCCCGCCTGGGCGAAGTGGCCCGGGCCTACGTGGCCGGCCGGCGAGGCGGTCTCCCCGTGGGCTACGTCCTCGGGACCGTCATTGTGGACCGGGTCCTGGACGTCGTGACGGTGGTGGCGCTCGCCGGGTTAGCCCTCCCCTTCGTCCCCCTCTCGGACGGCATGCGGCGGACTTGGATCCTGGGGATCGGCCTGGGGGGCGTGGCGTTCGCCGGGCTCCTGTGGGTGAAGCGGCAGGGGCCGAACGGCCCCCTCCTGGCCCCGCTCGCCCGCTGGGCCCCGTCGGGGGTCTGGGCGCGGGTCGCGGATCTCGCCCGGGCCCTGGCCGAGGGGGCGACGGGCTGCGACTTCGCGCGGCGGACCCCGGCCCTCCTCGGCTGGACCATTCTGCTCTGGGGGACCTATGCTCTGACCGCGCAGGTGGCGTTCTGGAGCCTGGGTCTCGCGCTGCCCTGGAGCGCCGCCCTCACGCTGATCGTCTATCTGGGTGTCGGCCTCAGCCTCCCCTCGGCGCCCGGGTTCGTCGGGACCTTCCAGTTCTTCACCGTGGCGGCCCTGGGGCTCTACGGGGTCGAGGTGAGCGAGGCCCTCACCTTCTCGGTCATCCTGCACGCGTCGTTTTTCTTCCCGGTGACTCTCGTCGGGTGGGCTATCCTGGCGGGGGAGCACCTCACGTTGCGCCAGATCTCGGCCCTCCCGGAGGCGGCGAAGCGGGGGGAGCGGGGGGCTCAGGGATGAGCACGAGCATGCGGCGCACCCTCATCACGGGCATCACGGGGCAGGACGGCTCCTACCTGGCGGAGTTCCTCCTCGAGAAGGGCCACCGGGTCTTCGGGATGGTCCGGCGGGCCAGCACCGAGAACTTCGAGCGCATCGAGCACATCAAGGAGAAGATCACCCTCGTCCAGGCGGACCTGCTGGACCAGTTGTCCCTCATCACCCTCCTCAAGACGGTCGAGCCGCACGAGATCTACAACCTGGCCTCCCAGTCCTTCGTCCCGACCTCCTGGGAGCAGCCGGTCCTGACCGGGGAGTTCACGGCCCTGGGGGTGACGCGCGTCCTGGAGGCGATCCGCCTGGTGGACCGGGGCATCAAGTTCTACCAGGCCAGTAGCAGCGAGATGTTCGGGAAGGTGCGGGAGGTCCCCCAGACGGAGAAGACCCCGTTCCACCCCCGGAGCCCCTATGGCGTCGCCAAGGTCTACGGCCACTACCTCACCGTGAATTATCGGGAGTCCTACGGGATCTTCGCGGTCAGCGGGATTCTGTTCAATCACGAATGCATCGCCGCGAACACGCCGCTCCTGATGCGCGAGCGGGGCGCGGTCAACGTGGTCACGCCGGACGAGCTGGTTCCCCTTCGTCGCAAGGGACCGAGCCAGCAGAGCTTCGCGGTCCAGGGACTCGAGATCTGGGACGGGAGCGACTGGTCGCGGGTTCTCACCATCACTGTGACGCGACGCCGCGGGGGGGAGCCCGATCACGCGCTTCGATGGCTTGAAGCGCGCGGCGGGCTTGTGCGGGTGACGGCGCATCACCGGATGCTGGACGCCGACGGCGGAGAGGTGACGGCGCGCGATGTTAAGGAAGGGATGCACCTTGGCCTCGCCGGGGCGCTGCCGCCGACACCCGGCTGGACGGCGCTCTCGCCAGAGCTCGCCGAGTTCCTCGGCCTCCTGGCCGCGGAGGGACACGTGGGCGTGGACGGCCACATCCAGTTCACGAATACCGACCCAGTGCTGCGCGAGCGCGTGGCCACGCTCTGGTCGAAGCTCTTCCTCGGGAGCTCGGCCGTCCGGTTCACGTCTTCGGGCTGGGACGCCTCGCAGACCGTAGGGCGGCTCCACCTGAACGGTGGCAACGCGCTGCGCGCCTGGCTCCGCGAGCAGCTCTACCACCGGTCGGGCCTCAAGCGCGTTCCCCGGCTGGTGCTGAATGCGACGCCCGAGATTCAGCAGAGGTTTCTCTGCGGGTACTACGCGGGGGACGGGCTCCAGGCAGGCCGCGGGGACAGCGTCAAGACGAACAGCCCGGTGCTCGCGCAGGGGCTCCACTGGCTGTACGCCGTGCAGGGTCGCTCGTGCTCCGTGTACGCGGAGCACCGCGACGGACGCACCTACTACCAGCTCAACATCTCGACCGCCACTCCGGTCGGCGAGAAGGGCCAGCACCTTCGGCGGCCAGCGTCGGAGGTGCTGCGCGTCACGCCGTGCGGCGGTGACGACGAGTGGGTCTTCGACCTCGAGACCGAAAGCGGGGTGTTCTGCGCGGGCGTGGGCCGCGTCGTCGCCCACAACAGCCCGCGGCGGGGGAAAGAGTTCGTCACCCGGAAGGTGACGGACGGCGTGGCGCGGATCAAGGCGGGGCTGGCCACGGAACTCCGGCTCGGGAACCTGGAGGCGCGGCGCGACTGGGGCTACGCGGGGGACTACGTCCGGGCGATGTGGCTCATGCTCCAGCAGGATGCCCCCGACGACTACGTGGTGGGGGCGGGGGAGACCCACTCGGTCGGGGAACTGGCGGAGGCGGCCTTCGCCCGGGCGGGTCTCGACTGGCGGCAGTACGTGGTGGTGGACCGGGCCCTGATCCGGCCGGCCGAGGTGGACTTGCTGGTGGCGGATGCGACGAAGGCCCGGACGAAACTGGGGTGGGTGCCCACGGTCTCCTTCGAGGGCCTCGTCGCGATGATGGTGGACGCCGACCTGAAGCGCTACGGCGTGAGCCGCTGACCGGTCGGGCCGCGGCCGGAGCCCTAGCGTTGGTCCAACGAATTGTCCCAAATGCTCACGCGACAACTGGGGGTGCCGCGCCAAGTGATCCGGCGCAATCCTGACAGACCGTTCTTCCGCGGGTCCTGTCGCCGGCGTGCCCCACTCGCGGCCGGGCGCCGTCACCCGCTCAGCCCCTGCCGCAATTCGTGGAATTGCGGCAGGAGGCCGAGGGGGTCCCACTCCGCCCGGCCGCTCGGGGGCCGCGCCCGGCGCCACCCGCGGCTCAGCTGCAATCCTCGGGGCAGTTCGGTGGCCTGGCACTAGCCGGCCGATCGGGGACGATGCGCACCTTCATCACGGGGATTGCGGGCTTCGTCGGCCAGCACCTCGCGGCGCACCTGACGGCCGAGGGGCAGGACGCCGTGGGCCTCGCCCTGCCGGCTGGCCGTGGGGCCGGCGCCGGGCCGGCGGGGGTGAGGGTCCACGAGGGGGACGTCTGCCACGGGGAGCGGGTGCGGGCCCTCCTGAAGGAGGTCCGGCCGGACCGGATCATTCACCTCGCCGCGCGCTCCTCGGTGGCCGACTCCCTGAAGGACCCGTGGGGCACGTTCGCCGTCAACGCCGGCGGGACCGTGAGCCTCCTCGAGGCGGCGGCCGCGGCGGCGCCGGCGGCGCGGATCCTGGTGATCGGGTCGGCGGAGGCGTACGGGGAGGTCCGGGAGGAGGAATCGCCCCTCACCGAGGACCGGCCGCTTCGGCCGCTCACCCCCTACGGGATCAGCAAGGCGGCCGCCGAGCAGGTCGCGCTCTTCTACCGGCGGGCCCGCGGGCTCCACGTCCTCGTCGCGCGGGCCTTCAACCATACCGGGCCGGGGCAGGAGCCAACCTTTGTCTGCTCGGACTTCGCCCGCCAGATTGCCCGGATCGAGGCCGGCCGGGAGCGGGCCGTCCTGCGGGTCGGCGACCTCACGGCGCGCCGGGACTTCCTGGATGTCCGGGATGTCGTCCGGGCCTATGTCCTGCTTCTCGAAAAGGGTGATGCCGGCGAGGTCTACAACGTGTGCAGCGGTAAGGCCTGGAGCATCGGGGAGATCCTGGAGATCCTGCGGGGATACGCGGGCAGGCCCATCGCCGTTGAGGCCGACCCGGCGCGGGGACGGAGCGAGGATGTGCCGACGCTCGTCGGCTCCTTCGCCAAACTGGAGGCGGCCACCGGCTGGCGCCCCGGCATCCCGCTGGAGCGGACGCTGAAGGATCTTCTGGACTCCTGGCGCGCCGTTTTGAAGAAGGATCAGCGGCGGTGACGACCGCCGGGGAGGGAGGCCTCGTGGGGCCGGCCGCGCGGGCATGGCCATCCTGGTGACGGGGGGAGCGGGGTTCATCGGCTCGCACGTCTGCGAGGCGCTCCTCGGCCGGGGGGAGGCGGTCGTTTGCCTGGACAACTTCGACGACTTCTATGCCCCGGCCGTCAAGCGGCGGAACCTGGCCGCGGCTGCCGGCCATCCCGGGTTCACCCTCGTGGAGGGGGACCTCCGGGATGCCGGGCTGCTGGAGGGCCTCTTCCGCCGGCACCAGGTGAGCGCCGTCATCCACCTGGCGGCGCGCGCGGGGGTGCGGCCCTCCATCCGCCAGCCGGCCCTCTACGCCGACGTCAACGTCACCGGCACAGCCTGGCTCCTGGAGGCGGCGCGCCAGGCCGGTATCCCGAAGTTCCTCTTCGGGTCCTCCTCCTCCGTCTACGGGGTCCGGACGGGCCGGCCATTCAAAGAAACCGACGAGGTGGACGCGCCGGCCTCCCCCTACGCGGCCACGAAGCGGGCCGGGGAACTGCTGTGCCGGGCCGCGCATACGCTGACGGGAATGGCCATCACCTGCCTGCGCTTCTTCACGGTGTACGGGCCGAGGCAGCGGCCGGAGATGGCCATTCACAAGTTCACGCGACTCATCGAGCACGGAGAACCGGTCCCCCTGTTCGGCGACGGCAGCACCGCTCGCGACTACACGTATATAGATGATATCGTGGCGGGGGTCCTGGGGGCGCTCGACGCTTGTTCGGGGTTCGCCACGTACAACCTGGGGAGAGCCGACCCGATCCGGCTGACGGACCTGGTCCGGCTCCTCGAGAGCGCCCTCGGCAAGAAGGCGATGATCGCGCCCGGGCCGCCCGAGCCGGGCGATGTCCCCTTCACGTGCGCCGACGTCGCGGCGGCCAGGGCGGCCTTCGGCTACGAGCCCAAGGTGAAGATCGCCGAGGGACTCCAGCGCTTCGTGGCCTGGTACCGGGCCCAGGGGAGCACGACCGCATGAACATCTGCGTCGTCGGGGTCGGCTACGTCGGGCTGGTCACGGGGGCCTGCTTCGCCGAGTTCGGCCTCCACGTCACCTGCGTGGACAAGGACGCCGAGCGGGTGAGCGGCCTGAAGGCCGGGAAGGTCCCCTTCTTCGAGCCCGGCCTGGAGGAGCTGGTCCAGAAGAACAGCCGCGAGGGCCGCCTCCACTTCACGACGGATCTGCCAGCGGGGGTGCAGGGGTCGCTCGTCATCTTCCTGGCCGTGGGGACACCCCCGCGGGGGGATGGCTCGGCGGACCTCAGCGCCATCGAGGAGGTGGCCCGGGGGATCGCCGCGGCGATGGACGGCTACAAGGTCATCGCGACCAAGAGCACGGTGCCGGTGGGGACCGGAGCCAAGATCCGGGAGATCATCAGCCAGCACTTGCGAGAGCACGTGGACTTCGACGTGGTCGCCAACCCCGAGTTCCTCCGGGAGGGAGCGGCCATCGAGGACTTCATGCGGCCGAACCGGGTGGTCATCGGGGCCGCCTCGGCCCAGGCCATCGCGATCCTGAAGGACCTCTACCGGCCCCTCTACCTCATCGAGACGCCCGTGGTCGTCACGGACCTCCAGACGGCCGA
>JBOHQK010000082.1:0-15312 GCA_050732195.1 Methylomirabilales bacterium (SeqCode) | reverse complement strand
ACTTCATGGCCAGGCACTCGCTAGACTTCTGGCTGACGTCGGAAGACCTGCCCGACCCGGACAACCGGGTCACCCTCACCCAGGACGGCGGGATCATGCTGCACTACACCCCCAACAACCTCGAGGGGCACACGCGGCTGCAGGCAACACTCAAGAGCCTGCTGAAACACATTGACTGCACCGAGGAACTGTTCCACATGCACGCCTACATCGGCAAGCGGATCCCGCTCGCCGGCGTGGCCCACCAGAACGGGACGATCCGCTTCGGGCGCGACCCGAAGACGTCGGCCCTGGACGTGCACTGCAAGGCGCACGACCTGGACAACCTGTACGTCGTGGACGGGTCCTTCTTCCCATCCAGCAGCGCGGTGAACCCCGCGCTCACGATCATGGCCAACGCCCTGCGCGTGGGGGACCACCTGATCGAGCGGCTCGGCTGAGGGGGAGACCGGAATGACAAAGTACGACGCGATCGTGATCGGCTCCGGCCAGGGGGGCAATCCCCTCTGCCAGGACCTCGCTGAGCGGGGCTGGCGGGTGGCTATGGTCGAGAAGGAGCACCTGGGCGGTACCTGCATCAACACCGGGTGCACGCCGACGAAGACGATGGTCGCGTCGGCCCAGGTGGCCTACTATGCCCGCAACGCCGCCCGGTGGGGCGTGCGGACCGGCCCGGTGAGCGTGGATCTGCCCCGGATCGTCGCCCGCAAGGACGACATCGTGCATCGATTCCGGTCCGGGAAGGAGGAGGCGTTCGGCAGCCGCGAGAACCTCCACCTCTACCGCGGCCACGGCCGGTTCGTGGCGCCCCGCCGGCTCCAGGTCGGGGACGAGGTCCTGGAGGGCGAGCGAATTTTCATCAACACCGGCACCCGGCCGGAGGTCCCGCGAATCGAAGGGCTGGACCGGGTGGGCTACCTGACCAACGCGACCCTCATGGAACTGACCGAACTGCCGGAGCACCTGCTCGTCATCGGCGGCGGGTACATCGGGCTGGAGTTCGGCCAGATGTTCCGGCGGTTCGGGAGCCGGGTCACCGTCCTCCACCGGGGCGAGCAGATCGTGCCCCGGGAGGACGCCGACGTGGCGGGCGAGCTGCAGAAGGCCCTCGAAGGCGAGGGGGTGCAGTTTGTCCTGAACGCCCGCACCACCCGCGCCGAGCGGCGAGGGGAGGAAATCGCCCTGACCGTCGAGGTCGGCACCGGGTCGCAGACGCTCGCCGCCTCCCACCTCCTCGTGGCCACCGGGCGGCGGCCGAACAGCGACGACCTGGGGCTCGAGAAGGCCGGGGTCGTGACCGACAAGCGGGGCTACATCACGGTGAACAGCCGCCTGGAGACCAATGTCCCGGGCATCTGGGCGCTGGGCGACGTGAAGGGCGGCCCCGCCTTCACCCACATCTCCTACCACGACTACCAGATCGTCTTCGCCAACCTGACGAACGGGAAGGGGCTCACCATTGACAACCGCCTCGTCCCCTACTCCGTCTTCACCGACCCGCAACTGGGCCGCGTCGGCATGACCGAGAAGGAGGCGCGAGCGACGGGCTACCGGCTCAAGATCGGGAAGATTCCCATGTCCTGGGTCGCCCGCGCCATCGAGCGGGACGAGACCGCCGGCATGATGAAGCTCGTCGTGGACGCCGACAGCGACCGGGTCCTCGGGGCGGCCATCCTCTGCCTGGAGGGGGGGGAACTGGTCCAGATCCTGAGCACGCTCATGCTCGCCAACGCCCCGTACACCCTCCTCAAGGGCGCCATCTACATCCACCCGACGCTCGCGGAGGGATTCTACACGCTGATGGATGAGGTCAAGCCCGTGGAGTAGGCGCCCGGACCGGCCGCGCCGCCTTCGTGTCGCCGCGGGTGGTGGCGCTGCCGGACGCGCCCCTGGGATTCCGCAAGGGCTTCCTCGTGCGGGACCCGGACGGGCACGCCACGCAGGTCACGGAACGATGACGGGCCCGGACGCCCGGAAGGAGAGACGATGGTGACCAGAGAAGAGCAGCGACTGGAGGAAGCGCGCGAGCGCCGGGTGCACTGGAAGCGCTGGGGGCCCTACCTGAGCGAGCGCGCCTGGGGGACGGTCCGCGAGGACTACAGCCCCTACGGAACCGCCTGGGACTACCTCCCCCACGACCACGCCCGCTCGAAGGCGTACCGGTGGAACGAGGACGGCCTGGCCGGCATCTCGGACCGGCATCAACTGATCTGCTTCGCCATCGCCTTGTGGAACGGCCGCGACCCCATCCTCAAGGAGCGGATCTTCGGCCTCACCGGGAGCGAGGGCAACCACGGCGAGGACGTGAAGGAGTATTACTTCTACCTGGACAGCACCCCCACCCACTCCCACATGAAGTACCTCTACAAGTACCCCCAGGCCGCCTTCCCCTACGGCGAGCTGGTCGCCGAGAACCGGCGGCGGGACAAGCGGAGCCTGGAGTACGAGCTGCTCGACGCGGGCGCCTTCGACGAGGACCGGTACTTCGACGTCATCGTCGAGTACGCCAAGGCCGGCGCCGAGGAGATCCTCGTCCGCATCAGCGTCGTGAACCACGGGCCCGAGGCGGCCGCCCTGCACCTCCTGCCAACGCTGTGGTTCCGCAACACCTGGTCCTGGGGGCGGGACCCCCGCCGGCCCCGCCTCCTCCGGGGCGAGCCCGTCAGGGACACCAGCGTGATCGAGGTGGACCACCACACCTACGGCCGCCGCTGGCTCTACTGCGCCGGCCGGCCCGACCTGCTCTTCACCGAGAACGAGACGAACCTCCAGCGGCTCTACGGCGCGCCGAACCCCTCCCCCTACGTGAAGGACGCCATCAACGAGTACATCGTCCACGGGATCAAGGAGGCGGTGAACCCCGAGGGCCTGGGGACGAAGGTCGCCGCGCACTACCCCCTGCGCGTCGGCCCGGGCGAGACGGTCACCGTCCGGCTCCGGTTCACCGACAGCGCGCCGGCGGCCGGGACCGGACCCTTCGGGCCAGACTTCGACCGGACCTTCGCGGAGCGGCAGCGCGAAGCGGACGAGTTCTACGGGACGGTCATCCCCCGGGACCTCTCAGCCGATGCGCAGGCCGTGATGCGGCAGGCCTTCGGCGGGCTCCTCTGGTCCAAGCAGTTCTATCACTACGTGGTCAAGGACTGGCTCGAGGGCGACCCCGCCTCCCCGGCCCCGCCCCCGGAGCGGCGGCACGGCCGCAACCACGAGTGGACCCACCTGTACAACGCTGACGTCATCTCCATGCCGGACAAGTGGGAGTACCCCTGGTACGCCGCCTGGGACCTGGCCTTCCACTGCCTCCCCCTGGCGCTGGTGGACCCCGACTTCGCCAAGGAGCAACTCGTCCTGACGCTCCGCGAGTGGTACATGCACCCGAACGGGCAACTGCCCGCCTACGAATGGGCCTTTGGGGACGTCAACCCGCCGGTGCACGCGTGGGCCGCCTGGCGTGCGTACAAGATCGAGAAGAAGCGCCGGGGCACGGGGGACCGCCGCTTCCTCCAGCGCGTTTTCCACAAGCTCATGCTCAACTTCACCTGGTGGGTGAACCGCAAGGACGCCGAAGGGATGAACATCTTCCAGGGGGGGTTCCTGGGCCTGGACAACATCGGCGTCTTCGACCGGAGCGCCCCGCTGCCGACCGGCGGCCACATCGAGCAGTCGGACGGGACCTCCTGGATGGCGATGTACACCCTGAACATGCTGGCGATCGCGATGGAACTGGCGCGGGAGGACCCGGCCTACGAGGACGTGGCCAGCAAGTTCTGGGAACACTTCATGTACATCGCCCACGCCATGAACAACCGCGGCGGCGAGGGCATCGAGCTGTGGGACGAGGCCGACGGCTTCTACTACGACGTGCTGCACCTGCCGGACGGCCGGCACTTTCCCCTGAAGGTGCGGTCCATGGTGGGCCTGATCCCGCTGTTCGCCGTGGAGACGCTGGAGCCGAAGCTGGTAAACCGGCTGCCCGGCTTCAAGCGGCGCCAGGAATGGTTCATTGACAACCGGCCCGACCTGACCGGCAGCTGCGCGTGCATGCGGACCCCGGGGCAGGGGGAGCGGCGGCTCCTGTCCGTCGTCGATCCCGACCGGCTGCGCCGCGTCCTGAGATTCATGCTCGACGAGCAGGAGTTCCTGTCTCCCTACGGGGTCCGCGCGGTCTCGCGGTTCCACAAGGATCACCCGTACACCCTCTCGGTCGACGGGATGGAGCACCGGGTGGACTACGAGCCGGCCGAGTCGAGCACCGGCCTATTCGGCGGCAATTCGAACTGGCGCGGGCCGATCTGGTTCCCGGTCAACTACCTGATCATCGAGTCGCTGCAGAAGTTCCACTACTACCTGGGCGACGACTACAAGGTGGAATGCCCCACCGGCTCCGGCCGGATGATGACCCTGTGGGAGGTGGCCGCGGAACTCTCCCGCCGCCTCACGCGCATCTTTCTGCGCGGCCCCAATGGCCGGAGACCGGTCTACGGAGGCACGGCGAAGTTCCAGACCGATCCGCACTGGCGGGACTTGGTGCTCTTTTACGAATACTTCCACGGCGACAACGGGACGGGCATCGGCGCCAGCCATCAGACCGGCTGGACCGGGGTGGTGGCGAAACTGCTGCAGCAGAGCGGGGAATAGCGCAGGAGACCATGAGCACTTGGCGTCCGCCGAGACCCCCTGAAAGAACACGCTCGCAACAGAGCCGCGGGGGGGCGCCAGGTGATCCGCGGGCCCGGCGGGGACGTATCATGAGATGGGCCCATCAGGCGGGCCCCCGACGACCTTGGCGCTCGCCGGCGGACCTCGCCCTTCGACGGTCCACGCCGGGGGGACCTTTGCGGAGCGGCTCCATATCGGGCAGCCGGCACATGCCAATCTGAACCGTTGCCACCACCTGAGTCCTTGACAGCACACGTCCCCTCTTGGTATCAATCTGCCTCTCGCCTTTCAAGGAGAGAAGGTTCCATCACCCTCAGCGTTGAGCCCACGGTGCTCCCTTCGATGGCTCTTGCCTTTGCGAAAGGCGCCTCCGCCTATCAGGCGTACCTCGAGAGCCCCCACGGGCGCCTCCGCCTCGAGGTCATCTGGCATCAACTGTCGGGCTTCATGGGGAAGGCATGGGGAGCCGACCGGGCTCCGCTTCGTGTCCTCGACATCGGCTGCGGGACTGGAGCGCTCGCCCTCCGCCTCGCCGCTCAGGGCCACGCTGTGACCCTCCTCGACCCGGTGAAGGAAATGCTCCGCTTCGCCGAGGAAAAGGCCCAGACCCTGGAGCCCCGTCCCGCTTTCCCGCCCCGCTTCCTCCAGGGGTCGCTGGAGGAGGCGCCCGATCTTCTCGGGAACAATACCTTCGACCTCCTCCTCTGCCACAGCCTGCTTGAGTACCTCCCGGACCCCCACAGTGCCCTGGTTCCCCTGCGCACCCTCCTGAGCCCGGGGGGATTCCTTTCCCTCGTCGCCTTGAACCGCAGGCAGGAGCCCCTCCGCCTGGCCATCCGGGACGGCAGATTCGATGAGGCGGAGAGAGCCCTCGCCGGCGAAGTCTCGACGGATTCCCTCTTCGGCCTTCCGCGAAAGGGAATGGTCAAGGATGAACTCCTCGCGCAACTGGAAGCGGCCGCGATCCACGTCGTCGCTCACGAGGGCATCTTCGCCTTCTCCGACTATCTCCCTCCGGGAACGCTGGAGGATCCCTCCTGCTTTCCGACCCTCCTCCGCCTGGAACTGGGGGCTGGAGGTCTCTCTCCCTTCAGAGAGGTGGCCCGCTACCTCCACATCTGGGGAAGACGGGCAGGCTGACCAGAAAGGTGGCCGATGCGAATCGCGGTCATTATTCCCGCGCTCGATGAGGAAGCGGCCATCGGCGGGGTGGTCAGCGATGTCCCCCGGAACCTCGTGGGGGAGGTCATCGTGGTGGACAACGGGAGCGTTGATCGGACGGCGGAGGTGGCCCAAGCCGCCGGGGCCAGGGTGATCCGGGAGCCGACGCGGGGCTACGGGGCAGCCTGCCTGGCCGGGGCCATGGCGGCTCGAGATGCCGACATCCTCGTGTTCCTCGATGGCGACAGGAGTGACGACCCCGCCGAAGTGCCGGTCGTCCTCCAACCGATCCTGAGTGGCCAGGCCGAACTGGTGATTGGATCGCGCATCTCGGGCTTCCCTGAGGAAGGCGCCCTGACCCCCCAGCAGCGGTTCGGCAATCGTCTGATCACCGTGATGCTTCGGCTGCTCTACGGCCTGACGCTGACCGACATCGGATCCTTCCGGGCCATCCCGGCCGCCGTCCTCCGTGACCTCGGGATGGAGCACAAGACCTATGGCTGGCCTGTCGAGATGATCGTCAAGGCGGCCAAGAAGGGCTACCGGGTCGTGGAGGTGCGGGTGAGGTACCGCAAACGGATCGGGCGCTCAAAGGTGGCAGGGACGATGAAAGGAAGTCTCCTGGCCGGCTATCACCTGCTCTCCACCACGTTGCGCTATGCCTGGAGGAGGTAGTGCGATGGCTTTCTCCATCGGCATCGGCCTCACCAACGAATGCAACCTACGGTGTCCCCATTGCTACCGCCCGGATATGGTGATTGACCGCCTGACCCTCCAAGACGTCAAGCGGGTCTGCGAGAGCATCCCCATCAGATCGATGAACCTCGGGGTGGGGGAAAATGGTCTCCACCCCGAATACCAGGCCATCTTGGACTACGTCGCCGCCCAGGGGATCAAGACCAGTATCACCTCCAACGGCCTGAGCATTCAGGCGCTGACGGATGAGGCAGTCAAACGGTTCCACAGCGTGGAGTTCTCCCTGGACTTCCCCACGGAACGGGAACATGACACCTTCAGGGGGCCAGGCAACTGGCGGGCGGTGATGGCAGCCGTAGAGCGGTGCGCCGACCTGGGGCCCCGGGTCACGGTGACCTCGGTGATGATGAGCATCAACTACGATCGATTGGCAGAGCTCGCCACCGTGGCCTCCTCGCGCGGCGCCAACCTCCGGGTGAACATCTATCAACCCGCAAAGACCGATCGGTTTACCCTGACGTACGATCAATTCTGGGATGGGTTCAAGCGGCTCTCAGCCTCCACTCGCCTTGTGGCCACCACCGAGCCTGTCCTGGCAGCAGTGCTGGGGCTGGAGGGGTTCGCGGGGCCCGGGTGTGGACGCTCCACGGTCCGGGTTGCCCCTGACGGCCGGATTCTCCCCTGTACCTACTGGCCGAGAAGTCGCCTGACCCTCGCCGACCTCGACAGGCTGGGAGAGAGGATCGTCCAGGCACCGGAGTTCCTCGAGGCCAGGCAGGTGCCCGCGGCATGCGACGGGTGCCCCTGTCGGGGAGGCTGCGCGGGCAGGCGGGCCCTGGTTGGCGATCTCAACGGGCCCGATCCGTACTGCCCCTTTGTGAGGGGAGAGAGAATCGTCATGGACTGGGAGCAGGCGATGGGGGAGGATCTCCCCAAGGTGGGCAGCGCCTGCACCACCGTTGTCTCGGCGAGGTAGGCCTTCGCCCGGAGGAGCGAGATGGACGAGCCGAAGCGTCCTCCCATCGTTGCGACGTTCCCCCGGACCCTCTACCTCGAGACGACCAATCGCTGCGATTCGAAATGTCAGACATGCATCCGCACCTTTCATACCCTGGAGCCGCCCAAGGACCTCACCCTGGCTGAGTTGAAAGGGATCGTGGATCAGTTTCCCGCCCTGGACAGGGTTGTCCTTCATGGGATCGGCGAGCCGCTCCTCAACCGAGAGCTGTTCGAGATGATCGCCTACCTCAAGGCCAGGGGTGCCGCGGTCCTCTTCAACTCCGACGCCATCACCCTGACCCCGAAGCGGGCAGGCCAGCTCATCGAGAGCCGCCTCGATGAATTCCGCGTCTCCATGGATGCAGCAACCAGAGAAATGTATGTGAAGGTCCGGGGGGTCGATCGGTTCGACCGCGTCGTGGGAAACGTGGGGGAGCTGGTGGAACTTCAGCGGAGGGTCGAGCGGCAGACCCCTCGGGTCTCCCTCTGGTTTACCGCCATGAAGGCCAACCTCGACGAGCTGCCGGCCTTCGTGCGCCTCGCTGCCAGGATCGGGGTGCCGGAGGTCTATGTCCAGCGCCTCGTCTTCTACGGCCAAGGGTTGGCCGTTCAGGGGCAGTCGCTTCACGGAGCGCTCCAGGAGCGGGAAGAGCGCCTGGTCCAGGAGGCGGAGGGGCTGGCCCGGGCCTCTGGCGTCGGCTTCAAGGCCTCGGGCCTGAGCACGCCCCTCGAGAGCCTCAAAGGCACGGAGCTGGGCAGGCGGCCCTGGTCCGGCTGCCAGCGCCCATGGACCTTGAGCTACGTCACAGCCAACGGCAATGTGCTTCCCTGCTGCATCTCCCCCTGGACCGCGAAGGACTATCGGGGGGCCGTTCTGGGCAACGCCTTCACGCAGGATTTTTCGAGCATCTGGAACGGCGAGCGATACCAGCAATTCCGAGAGGACTTTGAGACCGACGTCCCCCCCGATCCCTGCCGCGGGTGTGGGCTGCTCTGGAGCATCTAAGGAGAGAGCATGCTCCGAGGTTCTCTCCTGTCGGGGCGGGGAGGCATCCGACCGATCCTCGGGGGGCTCGGGCTCCTGAGCCTGCTCGGGTACGCCATCGGCTTCCCCTGGGTCGCCCGGGCCGGGGCCCGGGCGCTGGGGGCCTACGTCGGGCTCTTCCTCGGGCTCTTCGTCCTCTACCTGCTGGCGGCGTGGGTGGTCCTGCGCCGGCCGCCGGCAGATCGGGTCTCGCTCGGCATGATCCTCGGTTTCGGTCTGCTGTTCCGGCTGGTGGTCCTCCCCAGCCCGGTGCTCCTCTCCTCGGATCTGTACCGCTACCTCTGGGACGGGCGGGTCCAGTGGGCGGGGATCAACCCGTACCGGTATGCCCCCGCGGCCGAAGAACTGGCGCCGCTCCGCGACGCGGTCATCTACCCGCAGATCAACCGGCCGACCAAGCGGACCGTGTATCCCCCGGGGGCAGAGGCATCGTTCGCCCTGGTGGCTGGGGTCGCACCGAACAGCATCCTCGCCTGGCGGCTGTTCCTGCTCGGGTGCGAGGTTGCCACGGCGGTGTTGCTCCTCCCCCTCCTTCGCCGGATGGCAGTCCCCGCCGCCGGCGTGCTGCTGTACGCGTGGGCGCCCCTGGCGGTCTTCGAGGGGGTGCAGGCCGGCCACGTGGATGTCGCGTTGCTGCCGGCGATGCTGCTGGCGCTGCGCTGGCGGCAGGAGGGACGGGCGACCCGCGCCGGACTGGCCCTGGGGGTGGCGGTGTTGATGAAGCTGTACCCGGCCGTGTTGCTTCTGGCCTGGTGGCGGCGCGGGGAGTGGCGGTTCCCCCTCGCCTGCGCGGCCGCGGTGGCGGCGGGCTACCTGCCGTACCTCGTCGGCGTGGGGACCGGCGTGGTCGGCTTCCTCCCCGAGTATTTCGGCAGCGGCGAGGACTTCAACGTCGGCCTGCGCTTCTTCCTGACCGAGGGGATCGGGCTGGGGGGCGAGGTGGCGCGCGGCGTGGCCATGGTCTTGCTGTTCGGGGTGCTGATGCTCGTGTTGCTCTTCATCGCGCGCGGACGAACCGAGGACGCGTCGGGCGTCTTCAGGGCGGGGATGGCCGCGGCCGCCGCATATGTGATTCTGGTCCCCACCGCCATGCATCCGTGGTACGCGGTCTGGATCCTGCCGTTCCTGACGGTCCGGACGTCCGCGGCCTGGCTCTGGTTCACCGGGGCCGTGGCACTCTCGTACCTGAAATACCCCTGGGAGCCGACGGGGTTCCCCTTCTGGGCGCAGGCCGCGGAGTTCCTGCCCCTGTACGGTCTCCTGGCTTGGGAGTGGTGCACCGGTCGCGCCGCGCAGGCCTCGCCCGATCGCCGGCCCGGATGGCGGCCGGGCGTCGCCCCGAACGCGCCGTAGCAGACCCGTGGGACAGCAACCATGGCCTTCACCATTCAAGTCATCGTCGGCCTGGCGTACCTGGTTGCTCTGGTCGGGCTGTTCCTGTACGGCATGAACGCCTACGTCATGCTGGCGGTCCATTGGTGCAGCCGCCGCCGAGCCCAGGAGACGCCGCCGCCGGCGCCTCCTACAGCCTGGCCACTGGTCACGGTCCAACTCCCGCTGTACAACGAGCGGTACGTGGCTCGCCGCCTGCTGGAGGCGGCGGGCGCGCTGGACTACCCCGCCGACCGGCTCGAGATCCAGGTACTGGATGACTCCACCGACGAGACCACGAAGATTCTTGCCGAGACCGCCATGCGGCTCCGGGACAAGGGGGTCACCGTCACGCATCTCCGCAGGGGTAAGCGCACTGGCTTCAAGGCTGGCGCGCTCGCGGCCGGACTCGCGGAGGCGCGCGGCGAGTTCGTGGCCATCTTCGACGCCGATTTCGTCCCCCCGCCAGACTTCCTCCGGAAGACCATCCCCTCCTTCGCCGACTCGACCGTGGCCGTCGTCCAGGCTCGCTGGGGCCATCTCAACCGCGACTTTTCGCTCCTCACGGTGGCCCAGTCCCTCGGGATTGACGGCCACTTCGGCGTGGAGCAGTCGGCCCGCTGTTGGGGGAACCTTTTCCTGAACTTTAACGGCACGGCTGGGGTGTGGCGAACGGCAGCGATTGCGGATGCCGGCGGTTGGGCCCACGATACGCTGACCGAAGATCTGGACCTCAGCTACCGGGCCCAGCTCCGCGGGTGGCGCATTCTCTACCGGCCCGAATTGATCTGCCCGGCGGAGCTTCCGGTGCTGATCACGGGCTTCAAGTCGCAACAGCGTCGCTGGGCGAAGGGCTCCACCCAGACCGCGATCAAACTTCTGCCCGCGGTCCTCCGGGCACCGCTCTCTGCCTGGACCAAGTACCAGGCCTTCATCCACCTGACCTATTACATGATCCACCCCTTGATGCTGACGGTCGTGCTGCTCTCCTTCCCGCTGCTGCGCCTGCAGGACCTCGCCCCGTCCACCGCAACCCTCGTGGGAGGGTGCCTGGCGATCGGCCTCGCGACCTTCGGCCCGGGCTCCATGTTGGTGTACGCCCAGCGCGTCTTAGACCCCGCGTGGTGGCGGCGCGCCTGGCGCCTCCCAACCATCATGGTCATCGGCGTCGGCGTCTCGTGGAGCACCAGCCTGGCCGTGTTCAGCGCCTTCCGGGGAAAGAACCGGGAGTTCATCCGGACGCCCAAGTTCGGCATCGGCCCGGGCGGCGGAACGTGGCGGGGGAAAGCGTACGGGGAGGGTCGTCCCTGGGGCGGCCTGGTGGAGATCGGGCTTGGGATCTACTGCGCGGCCACGGCGTCGTTCTTCTGGCAGCATGGTCAGTACGGCGCCCTGCCCTTCCTGGCCCTCTACACGTCAGGCTTCCTCACGGTGGGCGCCCTGACCCTCCTTCACACGACGACCTTCACCCACCGCCTGCTCGAGGCAGTTGATCGGGCTCGATGGTGGGAGGATCCGGTGAAGGGGCGCCGGCGCCGCGCGTGAGCTGGTCCGAGCAGGTTGGAAGGAGGGGGGGATCCGTGAGGAGACACCGCGCGGGGGGAGCCCTCGGTCTGGTGGCCATCCTCGCCTTAAGCGCAGCCTCGGGGGGCTCGGTCGAGACCGCCTCGGTCCCCGCGGCGGCGACGGCCCCGCTGGCCCAGGGCCATTGGCCGAAGTACCGCCACGACATCTGGAACACCGGTCGCAGCAGCACCAACGGTCCCCGGACCAACGCGCTGAAGTGGACCTTTGCCACCGGCCGCTCGGAAAAAGGGGGTGGCATTGAGACGGACCCGGTGATGGGTCCCGATGGCACGGTCTACGTCGGCGCCAACAACGGCATCCTGTACGGGCTCGACCCCGACAGAGGCGATATCCAGTGGGCCTTCCCGACCGGCTTCGACACCTTCGGGATCTACTCCACGCCAGCCATCCTGAAGGATGGGACGGTCGTTTTCGGCGCCAAGGACGGAAAAGTGTACGGGGTTCGGCCCCCCACGACCGGTCTGCTGGGAGATCTCCGCTGGAGCGTGGATCTCAAGACCACCATCCAGACCTCACCCGGGATCGGTCCCGACGGGACAGTCTACATCGGGGCCGACAACTGGAAACTCTACGCCATCGCCCCCCCCCAGGGGACCAGTCCCGCCCGAATCACGTGGAGCTTCCAAACGGGGGGGGACATGATCTCGTCGCCCGCCGTGAGCCCCGACGGAACCATCTACTTCGGCTCCATGGACGGCAGGGTGTATGCGCTGCAGGAGCCGGCCCCGGGGCAGCGGGAGCCGAAGGTCCGCTGGACCTTCGCCAGCGGGAGCACGGGGAAGAGCGGCGGGTTCGAAAACGCCCCGGCGCTGGACGGGACCGGGCGCCTGGTGATCGGTGGGAACGACGGCCTGGTCTACGTCCTCAACGCCGCCACAGGCGAGAAACTCTGGACCTTCAAGAGCCAGTTCACCGAGTACGCCATCTTCTCGTCCGCCGCCATCGGACCGGACGGGACCGTCTACATCGGCCCGAAGGACGGTTTCCTCTACGCGCTGCGGGAGTCCCGGGGCCTGCTCGGCACGCGCGGGAAAGCGGTCTGGAAGTACAAGATCGGAACGACGATCGAGACGTCCCCGGCGCTGGCTCCGGACGGCACGGTGTACCTCGGGGCTGACAATGGGAAAGTCTACGCCATCGCGGCCCCCGCATCCGGGGACGCCGGCCGGCTGCTCTGGGAGTTCCAGACAAAAGGGACCCTGATCTCCTCGCCGGTGATCGGCCCGGACGGCTCGCTCTACATCGGCTCCATGGACGGCACGGTGTACGCCTTCCACGACACGAAGCGGGGGAGATCGGCACAGGGTCCGCTGGCCGGGACGTGGTACGGCAGCGTGACGCTGGGTGGCCAGGCACAAAGGCTGACGCTGGTGCTGGCCCATCGCCAGAGCGAGGTGGAGGGCGTCCTGCGCCTGCAATCCACCCTGGCCGGCGGGATGCGCGGGACCCTCCAGGGGGGAACACTCCGCTATACCGCCTCACTGCTGGGAGACTGCAGGGCCGAACACAAGGGGGAGGCGTCAGCGGAGACCCAGGAGATTCGCGGCACCTTCGAGGGAAAGGATTGCCAGGGACGGGGCATCCAGGGAGCGTTTCGCGTCACGCGATAGGCCATGGAATGGAACGCACCGTCGTAGCGATCATGGCGAAGGCGCCACGGATGGGCGAGGTCAAGACCAGGCTCTGCCCTCCCCTCTCCACCGCGGAAGCGGCTGACCTGTACCGCTGCTTCCTCCTGGACAAGATCGAACAGGTCAGGACGCTCCGGGAAGCGAGTCCGGCGATCGCTTACACCCCGGCCGGGGGGAGGATCTTCTTCGAAGAGTGGGCCCCGGGCTTTGTCCTGGTCCCCCAGCGGGGTGCCGATCTGGGGAGCAGGTTGGCCAACAGCTTCGATCAACTCTTCGCGAAGGGCTATGCAGGAGCGCTGGCCATTGATAGCGACACGCCCACGCTCCCAACACTCTTTCTGCAGCAGGCCCTCGACCTGATCGCGACGCCGGAGATTGATGTGGTCCTGGGGCCGAGCGAGGACGGTGGCTACTATCTCATTGGGTTACGCAAGCCTCACCGGGAGCTGTTCGAGGACATGGCGTGGAGCACAGCGCAGGTATTCCCCGAGACCATCCGGCGGGCCGAGGCGACGGGGCTCAAGATTGCCTGCCTTCCCCCCTGGTTCGACATCGACACCGCTGATGACCTCGAGCGATTGAAGGCCTCGCTGGCGAGAACGGAGGGGAGAGTACCCCGGCACACCCGGCGATTCTTCAGGGAGCGTGCAGGATGAGCAGGCTGTCGGAGACCCCCTGGAAGACGCTGTCCACAAACCCCATCTACCGCAACAGATGGCTCTCCCTCCGAGAGGACTTGGTGGAGCTGCCCGATGGACGGACCACCATCTACGGAGTGGTCACCTGCGGAC
The DNA here is from genome assembly GCA_050732195.1 of Methylomirabilales bacterium (SeqCode). Lineage (GTDB taxonomy): Bacteria > Methylomirabilota > Methylomirabilia > Methylomirabilales > JACPAU01 > JACPAU01. Next base: position 1,372 of record JBOHQK010000082.1, on the reverse strand, counting down.
AGTGCGTGGGCATCCTCCCCTTCCTCGATCCCGACACGGTCCTCCTGATCCAACAATACCGGTACGTGGCCCGCCGAATGACGTGGGAAATGCCCACGGGGGGGGTGCATGCCGGGGAGTCGATCGAGGCGGCGGCCCAACGCGAACTCTCGGAGGAGATTGGCTATCGGGCTGGCCGGCTGATCCACGTGAGCACGTACCACACCAGCAAGAGCGTGATGGACGAGACGGCCCACCTCTTCCTGGGGGAGGAGATGGTCAAACTGGAGCTTCCGCCCGATGAGACGGAGTTCATCGAGTTCCGCCCCTTTCCCTTTCAGGAAGTCCTTCGGATGGTCCTGTCAGGCGAAATCCTGGACAGCATGACGATCATCGCCGTGCTTCTCGCTGCCCGTCGGAAGAACGAGGTCCTCCCGCAGGACCCCGGCGCCCACCCGCTGCGGCACCCCCCGGGGGGCTAGCCGTCCAGGCTGGCCAGGAGCGCCCGGCGCTCCTGGGCGAGCCGGATCTTGTCCTCGCGCGCCAGCCACCCGAGGGCGAGATAGGTCAGGGACTGGCTCAGGCGCGTGTCCCGCTGGATCTGGCTGACGCTCCGGGAGCCCTGCGCCTCCAGGTACCGCCAGACTTTCCCCGCGGCCTCGCCGATGGCCTCCCGCATGGCCGCCCTCCCCCCTTAGTGCCGCTCCAAGTAATACGGCTCAATCCTGACAGACCGTTCTGCCGCGGGTCCTGTCGCCGGCGTGCCCCACTCGCGGCCGGGCTCCGTCACCCGCTCAGCCCCTGCCGCAATGCGCGGCATTGCGGCAGGAGGCCGAGGGGGTCCCACTTTGCCCGGCCGCTCGGGGGCCGCGCCCGGCGCCACCCGCGGCGTGGCTGCACTCCTCGGGGCAATTCGTTGGAGCGGCACTAGAACCCGAAGGAGCGCCGCCGCGGAGCCGGCCGGGTGTCCCGGGAGTCGGTCCCGACCAAGACCGCTTGCCCCTCTCGGAGTTCGCCGCCCGCCACCTCGACGTGGCTGCCGTCACTCAGGCCGAGGGTGACCGTCACCGGCTTCGGGGCGCCGTCCTCCAGAACCCAGACCTGCGCTGACGACTGCGCTGTTCCCTTGCGCCCGGAGCGGTCCGGGCGGCCGTCCGGGTTCCTGCCGGCCGCCCGGTCGGCCTCCCCCTCTTGGGGCCGGAAGCGCAGGGCGGCGGCGGGGATCTTGAGGGCGGCGGCCTTCCGGGCGACCAGGATCTGGACGCTGGCCGTCATGCCCGGCTTGAGCCTGAGGTCCGGATTCGCCACCTGGACGATGACGTCGTAGGTGACGACGTTCTGGAGGATGTTGGGCGCGGCCCGGACCTGGGTGACCGTTCCCTCGAAGGGCCGG
>JBOHQK010000081.1:0-3798 GCA_050732195.1 Methylomirabilales bacterium (SeqCode) | reverse complement strand
GAGTGGGACCCCCTCGGCCTCCTTCCGCAATTCCGCGAATTGTGGAAGGGGCTGAGCGGGTGACGCGGCCCGGGCGCGAGTGGGGCACGCCGGCGACAGGACCCGCGGCAGAACGGTCTGTCAGGATGGGGCCGCATTCCTTGGAGCGGCACTAGGAGTCGGGACGGGGCCGAAGACGAGCGCGCCGGGAGGGGCTCCGGCGCCGGCGGAGGCAGGCATGAGCAAGGTATGGCTCCACGGGCTGGTGGGGGCGGGAATCCTGGGGGCGGTCCTCCTCGTGGGACCGGCCACCGCGGACGAGCCGTGCGGCGTCGTCTATCGCCATATCAAGGACAGCCAGCTCACGGTGTCGCTGGTCGCTCAGACCGCAGAGCGGCTGCAGGCCAGGCTCCGGAATACCGACCCGTCCATCACGGCCAGGAACACCACCGTCCTCGTGACCTTCTGGAATGCGGCTAATCAGGCCATCGAGAGCACCTGCGTCCGCCTGGGGGATGTCCGGCCGGGTGAGGAGGTGGAGTTCGAGGTCGCGAAGCCGGCCGGGGCTGACCGGGTCAGTACTGGGGCCCAGTCCACCTGGGACCGCTGAGGCGGCTTCGGCGGTCCGGGGAGCGGGGCCGGCTTGAACGCCTCCCCTGCAGTGGTCGAGGGAAACGGAGGGGATCGTCCTGGCAGTAGGGGATCCCGGCGCGCAGGGCGTCCTCCGCCTTCTGCAGCTCGCGCCCGAGGTAGGCAGCGTGCTCGGCGGTGCCGGGGAGGCGCCGCCGGAGGATGGCGCGGCAGAGGCCGGCAGCATCCCGCCCCAGGAAGCGCCGGGTGAGCGTTCCGTCCCGCCGATAGTGCTCGCAACAGATGCGCCCATCGGGCGTAGGCGCGAGGATGACGAAGTAGCCGGCCGGATCGAGTCCGTGATCCCGGGGGGTAACCGTGGGCGCCCGGACCACGAGCGCCCGGGGGAGGTGGCAGCCCCCTTTCTCCCGGCGCCGGGGGATCGCCCGCGCTGCCCGCAGGATCCGCCCCGTGTTGCGGGTGGGGCCGAGGTCCACGACCGTGACGCGGGTCCGCACCAGGGCGAGGGAGCGAGCGTTCAGGTTCCGGAGGCGCCCGAGTCGCGGGAGGCCCTGGATCCGTCCGGCAGGGGTGAGTCCGGCTGCCCAGAGCCGCCGAATTGCCTCCCGGGCCGGTACCCCCCTCGGCTCCCTCCCACAGAGGAGGAGGGCCCGGATGGCGGGCCGGGCTGCCAGGTTCGCCACCAGCCGTTCCAGCCCCCGGGGGACAGTCAGGAGGGGGCCGGCCAATGCCAGAGCCGCCTCCCCAGCCAGGGCCAGGCGGGCGGGAAGCCCTGGCTCGGCCAGGGTGCAGATGGCCACCCAGCCCCGGGAGGAACCAAGGTGGACCGCCGCTGGCGCGCCGAGCCCGGTCCCCCGGGGACGCCGCGTCACGGCGGGCTTTCCTCCCATCAGATGAAAATGAAATGGCCGTCCGGGTCCAGGAAGCGGGTCCGGGGCCGGTCGGGAATTTCTTGTTATTCTAGGTGGGGCATGCTATGAAAGCAAGCGGCTGTCCTTGAGCGGCGCCGGGAGGGATCCCACCCCTTATGGTTAGCGACCCGGACCGACGCTCCGCAGACCCGCCCCTTGCCGCCCCGTCCTCCTCCCCGGAGGCGGGCCCCCCTCCCACCACCCCCCTCGGGCTACGTTCCACCTGTGCTGGCAAGCACCTGGGCTTGCTCTCCATGACCGCGCCTGGCCCTGCGGCCCTCCTTGCGCGGGGGGCCCGGGTCCGCCGCGGGCGCGGGGGCAAAAAAATCGCGCCGAGCCCCCACAATTCTATTGAGGGGCGCCGGGGATTCTGTTATAGACACACATTCAAATAGCAAAGGCTGGAAGGCTGCGGGATGCGCACCGGGAGGTGGTGATGCTCGAGACGCCCACGTGCTACGCGCTGGCGGTCGGTGCGGCTGAGGGGGAGACGGAGCTCAATGCCTTCGACAACGCCCTGCTCCATGCGGGCATCGGGAACGTCAACCTGGTCAAGGTGAGCAGCATCGTGCCACCTAAGGCGGCCTTCTGCCCGGAGGTCGCGTTACCGCCGGGAGCCCTGGTCCCGACGGCCTACGCCACCATCAGCGGCAGCACCCCGGGCGAGCGGCTGGCCGCCGCCGTAGGGGTCGGGTTGTCGCGGGACGGCTTCGGCGTCATCATGGAGTTCCACGGCCACTGCGGGAAGGAGGAGGCGGAGCAGCGGGTGGAGGAGATGCTCCAGGCGGCCTTCGAGCAGCGGCGGATGCTCCTGACCGAGATGCGGATCCGGGCGGTGGAGCACACCGTGGGCCGGCTGGGGGCGGTGGTGGCGGCGGTCGTCCTCTGGTACGACGGGGGCAACGGGGGGCGGCTCTGATGGAGTTCTGGTTCACGGAACGCCAGACGTCAGACCTGGGCCTGACCTTCCGGGTGAAGGAGAGCCTCTGGGTCGAGCGGACCCCCTACCAGACGCTGGCCATCCTGGACACCTACCAGTACGGCCGGATGCTGGTCCTGGACGGGGCGGTCCAGACGACCGAGGTGGACGAGCACATCTACCACGAGATGCTGACCCATGTCCCCCTGCTCCTTCATCCCCGGCCCCGGCGGGTCCTGGTGGTGGGGGGCGGGGACGGGGGGACCGTCCGGGAAGCGCTGAAGCATCCCGAGGTGGAACTGGTGGAGCTGGTCGAGATTGACGAGCGGGTGATCGCAGCCGCCAAGCGGTTCCTCCCGACCATCTCCTGCGCCCTGGAAGATCCCCGCGCCCGGGTCATCGTCGGGGACGGCGTGGCCCACGTGGCCGCAGCCCGGGGGACCTACGATGTCATCCTGGTGGACTCCACCGACCCCGTCGGGCCGGCCATCGCCCTCTTCGAGGAGCCCTTCTTCGCCAGCCTCCACCGGGCCCTGAAGACAGACGGCCTCTTCGCCGCCCAGACCAAGACCCCCTACCTGGACGGGACCCTCATCGGCCAGATCCAGCACTGGGTGGCGAAGCGCTTCCCGGTGGCCCGCCTGTACACCTCTGCCATCCCCACCTACCCGACCGGCCTCTGGTCCTTCATGCTGGGGAGCAAGCGCCACCCCCACGACCGGCCGGACGAGGTCCGCGCGAAGGCCCTGGAGACCAGGTACTATACCCCCCAGGTCCACCTGGCGGCCTTTGCCCTCCCGCGCGCCGTCGAGGAGGCGTTGGAAGGAGCCGGGGGCGCCCTCCCGTGAACGGCCTCTTCCTGGGGTGCCGCGAGGCGGAGGCGGACTCCCGGGTGGTCCTCCTCGGGCTGCCCCTCGACGCCACCGGGTGCGGGCGGGCGGGGGTGAAGGATGGGCCGGCGGCGGTCCGGCAGGCCTCCCAGTTCCTGGAGGAGTACAGCCTCTCGCTCCGGGCGGATTTCCGGGACGTGCGGGTGTACGATGCCCTTGACCTCCCCCTGCCCCCGGGCAACCTGCAGGGGGCGCTCAAGGCGATCGAGGACGAGGCGGGGCGGGTCCTGGGGGCGGGCCTGGCGTTGCTCGCCCTCGGCGGCGAGCACCTGGTGACCCTCCCATTGGTCCGGGCGGCGGCGGCCCGGTTCCCGGGCCTCCGGGTCCTCCAGCTCGACGCGCACGCGGACCTGGCGGATCAGTACGGGGGGGAGCCGCTGACCCACGCCAGCGTGATGCGCCGGGTGGCGGAACAGGTGGGGCCCGGCCGGCTCATCCAGGCGGGGATCCGATCGGGGACCGCGGAGGAGGCGGCCTTCGCGGAGGCGAACACGCTCTGGCTGGACCC